>JALYZC010000158.1 GCA_030945905.1 Actinomycetota bacterium | reverse complement strand
GCCCAGAAGGAATGGTGCTTCCCGGTCGATCCGGCGATGCGACTCGTCACCGACATGGTCCAGTGGTGCTCGACCGAGATGCCGCGCTGGCATCCGATCAGCATCAGCGGCTATCACATCCGTGAGGCGGGATCGACCGCCGCGCAGGAGCTGGCCTTCACCTTGAAGGACGGGCTCACCTACGTCGAGCACGCGGTCGCCCGCGGCCTTGACGTGGACGACTTTGCCCCCCGGCTCAGCTTCTTCTTCAACGCCCAGATCGACTTCTTCGAGGAGATCGCCAAGTACCGGGCGGCCCGCCGGATCTGGGCGCGAGAGCTGCGCGACACCTACGGGGCCAAGCAGGCCGAGTCGTGGCGGATGCGCTTTCACACCCAGACGGCCGGCGTCTCGCTGACCGCCCAGCAACCGCTCAACAACATCGTCCGCACGGCGATCGAGGCGCTGGCCGGCGTGCTCGGCGGCACCCAATCGCTGCACACCAACTCCTTCGACGAGGCGCTCGCGCTCCCGACCGAGGACGCGGTGCGGATCGCGCTGCGCACCCAGCAGATCATCGCCGAGGAGACCGGGGTCACCAACACGATCGACCCGCTCGGCGGCGCCTACTTCGTGGAGGCGATGACCGATGAGCTCGAACGCCAGGCCTACGCCTACTTCGCCACGATCGACGAGCTGGGCGGGATGGTCGAGGCGGTCAAGAGTGGCTATCCGCAGCGTGAGATCGCCGACGCCGCCTTTGACCTGCAGCTCGAGATCGACTCCGGCCGGCGCACGGTCGTCGGGGTCAACCGCTACACCGAGGGTGACGAGCAGGCGACCGAGATCCTGCGGATCGATGCCGACCTCGAACGACAGCAGATCGAGCGCGTCCAGGCTGCCCGCGGCGAACGTGACGACGCGGCGGTCAGCTCGGTGCTCGAGCGAATCGTCGTCGCCGCCGGCGACGAGGCGAGCAACCTGATGCCGTTGTTCATCGAGGCCGGGCGGGCCGGGGTGTCCGAGGGTGAGATCGTGCGTGCCCTGCAGAGCGTGTGGGGTGACTACCGGGAGTTGCCCGTCTTCTGAGGTGCGTTGAGGGTGCGCGGGGCCGGCGCTGAGGGTGCGCGGGGCCGGCTCTGGGCCGACCCTGAGGGTGCGCGGGGGCCGGCTCTGGGCCGACCCCCTTCCCGATCAGGCGCCGGTGGTGATGACGGCCCGGAAGCGGGCGTCGCCGCTCATCATCTTCTCGTAGGCCTCGGCGGCCTGCTCGAGTGGTCGCGTCTCCACCATGGGCCGTACGCCGGAGAGCGCGCTGAAGGCAAGGGTGTCCTGCGAGTCCTGCGAGCTGCCCGACGCGTGGCCGACGATGGACTGGTTGCCGCCGATGAGCATCGCCGGGGGCACCTCGATGGGCTCCATCGAGCTGCCCAGGACGATCAGGGCCCCGCGCACACCGAGCCCGCCGATGACGGCGCTCATCGCCTGCGGGCTGGTCACGGTGGCCAGCACGACCTTCGCGCCTCCCAGCGCCATGAGCTCTGCGGCCGGGTCCTGCCCGGTGCTGTCGATGTAGTGCCGGGCACCGAGCTTGCGCGCCAGTTCCTCCTTCTCCCGGCCGCGGGCGATCGCGACCGTGTCGAATCCGAGCTTGGCCGCGAACTGGATTCCCAGATGCCCCAGCCCGCCAACACCGAGGATCGCGACGAGATCGCCGGCGCGAGCGGTGCTGTCGCGCAGTGCGTTGTACGTGGTGATCCCCGCGCACAGCAGCGGGGCTGCGTCCGTCGCCGCCAGCTCGTCCGGGATGAGGGCGAGTGCGCTGGCCTTGACCGTCAGGTAATCCGCGTAGCCGCCATCGAAGGTCACCCCGGGGATGCCCATGTTCTGGCAGTCGATGAGCTCGCCGCGGCGGCATGGCTCACAGTGGCCGCAGTTGCCGCCAAACCAGCCCACGCCCGCGCGCTGCCCGGTCTCCCAGCCCTCGACGCCCTCGCCGATCGACTCGATCTCACCGGCGATCTCGTGGCCCGGCACCACCGGGAAGGAGACGCCGGGGAAGGCGCCCTCCTTCGCATAGGAGTCGCTGTGACACACCCCGCACGCCTGTACGCGCACCAGCACCTCTCCGCGCGCGGGCGAGGGCACCTCGCGCTCGACCAGCTCGAAGTCACCTCCGGCCTGGTTGACTTGCACGGCTCGCATGCTCGGCATCGTCGGGACTCCCTGTTCGGTGGAGCGGGGACGGTACCTGGCTTCCGGGTGTGGCTCGGCCGCGGTTCAACCTGGACCGGTCCCGCTAGGCTGGCTGACCGAATCCGACCGAGGAGCGTTGATGGCGAACCTGACCCCCGAGGCCCGTGAGGTGCTCGAGTCCGACGCGCTCGCCCACCTGGTGACGCTCAACTCGGATGGCAGTCCCCAGATGAGCTGTGTGTGGGTGGGCGTGGACGGCGAGGAGATCGTGAGCGGCCACATGATGCGCCGCCAGAAGGTGCGAAACGTCGAGCGCGACCCCCGCGTGGTGCTATCGATCGAAGGCAAGGGCCACAACGACTACGGTCTGCGTGAGTACCTGGTCGTCCATGGGCACGCCCGTGTCCAGGAGGGTGGCGCAGCGGTGTTGCTGCAGCAGCTGGCCCACGTGTACATGGGCCCGGACGTGGTGTTTCCCCCGCCGGTGCTTGACGCTCCCGGCTACGTGCTACGCACCGTGCCCGAGCGCCTGGGCGGCGTCGGGCCGTGGGCGAGCGGGGGAGGCTGACACCGCCGGTTCCACCTGGAAATCGGATGTCGACGGCGGGTCGCTAGGCTGAGCCGATCATGCCGACTGATGCGAGGTTCTCCTCGGAAGAGTTCGCGGGAGCCTGCCAATGCCGCCGCCCCTCGGCGGCGAGCGGCAGGTGAGCGTCCCGTGATCTTGAGCGTGATCGCCATTGTCATCGGTTCGTTCGTCTGTCTGCTGATGCTCATCTTCAGCCTCTCGGTGGGCTTCGGATTCTTCATCGTGCCCATCATCGTCGCGGAGCTCATGCTCCTGGCTGCGGTCTATCTGATGCGGCGGGCTTTCACGTCCGAGAAAGAGGACGACTCCGCGCCGCCGGTCGCCTGGTATGCCAAGCGGGACGAGCCGCCGCCGAGGGCCTTGGAGCGACTGGACGACCGCTATGCACGTCCGTATCGCACGGAGCCCCGCCGCCGCAGACCGGTCAAGTAGCCGGTTCGCCCATCGCGAGGCCGGCATGCGACGATCGGCCGCATGGCCGTGTACGTCGATGAGTTGGTGTGGGAGTGGCGCGGGCGCACCTGGTGTCACCTGCTGGCGGACACCGAGGAGGAGCTGCACGGATTCGCGGGACGCCTGGGGCTTGCCAGGTTCAAGTGCCAGCGCCGGCCCGGGCGACCCTGGCGCGACCACTACGACCTCGACGAGGACGCGCGCCTCGAGGCGGTGAGGCTGGGCGCGATCGAAATCACGTTCCACGAAGCCGGCCTGCACCTCGCGGGACGTCGTCGGCGCCTTGGTGGATGACCCGCGGCTCTTACCGCGACGCGAAGCTGTCGCGCAGCGCGAGCACGCTGTCGACGTATTGCTGGCTCTCGGGGAGCAGGCCGTCGCGAAGGACGCCGCCGAGCCCCTGGTAGTAGCTGCCGAGCGTGGACGCCGGGTCGTTGCCGGTTTGATCGAACAGGTAGCCCAGATATGTCGCACCGGCGCGGACATTGTCCAGTGCCGAGGCCGGGTCCAGGCGTCCGCCCGCGAGGTTGTTCTGGATGAAGTCCCAGGTGTCGGGGGTGATCTGCATGACGCCGCGCGCATCGGCGGAGGAGACCTGTGAGTTGTCCCAGCCGCTCTCCTGCCAGGCCACGGCCTTGGCGAAGTTCGGGCCGACGTTCTGGGTGGCGGCCTCGCGGGCGATCTGGTCGCCTGAGACCACCTCGGACGTGGGGATGGGCCCTTCACCCGTACTGGCCGACGAGCCCGCCGATCCGCCTCCACCTCCGGCTCCGGAGAACGTGAGGGTGGTCCCCGCGACCAGAGGAGCATCCACCGCCAGGCCGTTGGCGTCGGCCAGCGCGGCCGTCGACATGCCCTCGGCCGCCGCTATCCCCGAGAGCGTGTCACCGGGACGCACGACGTAGGAGCCCCCGCCACCGCCCCCACCGGAGCTCGACGGCTGCGACCCGTCCTGGGCGGGGATGTCGATCGTGCTCCCGGCCACCAGGTCGGCCTCGGAGGACAACCCGTTGGCCGCCGCGAGCGCGTCGGTGCTCAATCCGTCGAGTGCGGCGATCGAGGACAGCGACTCTCCGGCCGCGACCGTATGGACGGCGGCCTGGGCCGCCGGGGCCGACATCGCGGCGACGACCGCCACGGCGGCGACGGCGCCGCCCGCCCACCTGGTTCTTGGTCTGCACGTTTTGCGGAGCATTGGGGCGGGCCATTGTGGCCATCCCCGCCGAGAAGGCAACTGCTGCAATGAACCCTGCGCCGTCCTCGCTGCGTCACGGCCGTCCGCAGGCCGTGACGCGCCGTCCCCGTCCCCTACAGATCGGCGGCGATCGGCCCGGCCGGCTCAGGGCTGCGCTTGGCGGCCACCAGCGCAACGTAGTGCACAGGATCGCCCGCCGCCGAGAGCCGATGACGGTAGCGCTCTCGTGCACGGATCTCGATCATCCCCCGGTCCACCAGCTCGCGGATGAGGGTGGCAAACCCGCTGCCCCCTTCCTCGTCGAGGAAGTCGGTCTTGATGCTGAACGCCAGCCACGCGTCGGGGGTCAGCACGTCGTAGGCCGCAGCGAAGGCCGCCGGAGGGATGTCGCCGAAGCCGAGCGCGGCGACGCAGGTGAGCATGTTGAGGCTACGCGACTCCAGGTCCCCTCGGACGTCGTCGTCGAGCTCGGTGAGATCGAGCACGAAATAGTCGTCGTAGAGGCCCGGACGGTCGCGCTCGGCGGCCGCCGCGGCCTCGGGGATGATGTCCACTCCGATCATCGCGTCCGGCGCGATCGCGGCGACCTCCTCACCCATCATGCCGTTGCCGGCGCCCACGTCGAACACGCGGAGAGACCCTGGATTGACGCGTGAGCGCTCGAGCTCGGCCGTGAGCAGTTGGGCCACGGTCTTGGGCGAGCGGCACTCCATGTGCTCGTAGAAGAGCTGCTCGTAGAGGCCGGGAAGGTCGTAGATGTCCCCGTAGTCGTGGAAGCGCACCCGGCGCTCGAACCCGTTCGTGCGTACGACACACCACTCCTGGTCCTGATCCAGCCCGTTCTCTGACGGAAAGGTGAGTTGGTAGCGAGTCGCGCGCTCGCGTCGGTCCATCGTTTCCTGCGACATCAGCTGGCCTCTCGTTCGATCGACAAGACTCGCGCGATGCGCGCGAGGTCACTGCTGAAGGGCGTTGCTCCCAGCGATTCGAGCGCATGAGACGAGGCGACGTTTGCGCTCTTGGACTGGAGCCTTAACACAGAAGAATACCGGGGCAACGGGGGCGGGGCAGTTCAGGCGGGCCCTGGGCGGTTGAGGCGGCTGTCTGCACGCTGCTAGGTTTGCAGCGCCGAGGGGGTGCGGGATGAGCAAACCGGTCAAGATCGCCATCGTGGGTGCCGGATACGGGTCGAAGGTGGCCCTGCCGGCCTACGCCGGGCTCGACGAGTTCGAGCCCGTGGCGGTGTGGTCGCAGCGGCCGGAGCGCGCCCGCGAGGTCGCGGAGGACGGCGCGGTCGAGCTCGGTACCGCCGATTTCGAAGAGCTGCTGTCCTTGCCCGGGCTCGAGGCGGTACACATCGCCACGCCCGTCGTCACCCATGCCCGGTTCGCGGTGGCCGCGGCCCAGCGGGGTCTGCACGTCATGTGCGAGAAGCCGCTCGCCGACAGCCTCAGCGCCGCGCGCGAGATCGTGTCGGCCATCCGTGCGGCGGGGGTGGTGGGCGCGGTGAACTACGGGCGCCGGATGCAGGAGTCGCGCGGGCGCGTGCTCCAGCGGGCGCGCGAAGTGCTGGGATCGCCCCGCATGGCCTCGATCTCGCTGGTCTACTCCGACCATGCGCAGGCCGACTCGCGCGCATACAGCTGGGTGCACGACGCCAGGCTCGGGGGCGGCCGGCTGCAGGGGTATGGCGTCCACGACCTCGACCTCCTGCTCGAGCTCTTTCCCGACGTCGAGGCGGTCGCCTGCGCCACCGACGTCGGGGTCCCCGAGCGCCCGGCGGCCGACGACGAGGTGGGCCGGGTGACCGCGGAGGATGCCTACGCGATCCTGCTTCGCTTTCGCGGCGGAGGGCTGGGTGTCGTTACGCTGCTCGCCACGGCGCACCACGCGCGCTCCGACGTGATGGAGCTCTACGGCGACGGCGGCAGCGTGCGGCTCGACGCTGAGCGGCGGGTGTGGTGGGGCCGCAAGGGCGAGGACCTGCAGTGCGACGGTCCGCTGGAAGCGAGCTCGAGCGACGCATTCGAGCATGTGGCGCGCAGCTTCGCCTCGGCGATCCGCGAGGGAACCGCGCCTGAGCCCTCGCTCGAGGAAGGCCTGCGCGTGCAGGCGGTGTTCGACGCCGTGCGCGCCGCCGACGTACAGCGGGGCTGGGTGGCGCCGCAGGCCGTGCCCGCAGCCGTCTGACGGGTCGCGGGCAAGGAGTCGAGCGTCGCGCCGCGAATCCCCAGGTTGTGTCGGACGTTTGGCCCCTCGTGCTGCTCTTCCTGTTGGGCGTGGGATTCTGCCTGCTGGTGGGAGCGTGGCTCGTGCGCCGCTGGCGCCTACCGCTGCGCCAGGCACTGATCTACTTCGGGCTGCTGCCCCATCCCGACGAGGTCGCGCTCCCGCCCCGCCCGAGTCGCCGTGAGCTGGCCAAGCGCCGGCAGCGAGCCCACCACCGGATTGAGCGCGGCCGGACGCGCAAGCCACCGGCCCCGCGCCCATAGGCGGGTCGCGACTGACCCTCTCGGATGGCGCGTCGCCACCCCACTCCCGTCCTGGTCCTGCTGGCCGCGCTGGCCCTCGGCGCCTGTGACGGGGCCGGGACCGCCAGCGATACCCACGGGGCGCGAGTCGAGCACTTCGAGCTCTCCAGCCACGCGGTGGGGCGGAAGCTGCGCGAGACCCTCGTCATCCCCGCCGGCGCCGCGGACAGGCCTCGACCGTTGCTGGTCTTCCTGCACGGACGTGGCGGCGACGAGGATGCAGAACTCGACGAGACGATGTTTGCCGCTCTGCACCGCCTCGGTGCGAGAGCGCCGGTGATCGTGTTTCCCAACGGGGGAGAGGGCTCCTACTGGCACGACCGCAAGGGCGGTGCGTGGGCACGCTACGTACTGGACGAGGTCGTCCCGGAAGCGCTCCGTCGCAGCAAAGCCGACGCGCGGCGCCTGGCCGTCGGCGGTATCTCCATGGGCGGCTTCGGAGCCTACGATCTCGCACGCCGGAACCCGGGCCGCTTCTGCGCGGTGGGAGGCCACTCGCCCGCGCTGTGGGTGCAGGGCGGCGAGACTGCCCCGGGAGCCTTCGACGACGCACAAGACTTCGTCCGCCACGACGTCATCGGCGCCGTTCGGAGCTCTCCGGGAACCTTCGGTTCCGCTCGCGTGTGGCTCGATGCGGGCGCCGACGACCCCTTCGACCCGGGCGATCGTGCCTTCCTCGCGGCCCTGAGTGCGGGTGGAGTCCCCGTGACGGTGCACCGCTTCCCCGGCGGCCACACCCATGACTACTGGGCGTCGCACTGGCGTGACTATCTGCCCTTCTACGGTGCCGCGCTGGACGCGTGCGGCCGCGGTTGATCCCGGCGCCCCCGGGTCGTGTCACCCGAAGAAGACCTCGGCGGTCTCGTACAGGTGGGGGTCGAGCAGCTTGATCTCGGCGAGCGCGTCGTCGAGGGGGATATCGATGATGTCGGTGCCGCGCAGCGCCACCATGCCGCCGAAGCGGCCCGCCGAGAGAGCGTCCACCGCGGCGACCCCGAAGCGTGTGGCCAGGACCCGGTCATACGCCGTCGGCGTCCCACCGCGCTGAACGTGGCCGAGAATGGTCATCCGGCTCTCAAAGCCGGTGCGGCGCTCGATCTCGCGCTCGAGGGTCACCGCGATCCCGCCGAGGCGAACATGGCCGAACGCGTCGGTCTCCTGGCCCCCGTCGGCGCCGGCGCCCGCTCCGACGCTCTCGGTGGACGTTGCGCCCTCGGCGACCACGATGATCGAGAAGGTCCGCCCGGCTGCGTGCCGGCGCCTGATCCGATCGCAGACCTCGTCGATGTCGAACGGCCGCTCGGGCACGAGGATCGCGTCGGCGCCGCCCGCCATCCCGCTGTAGGTGGCGATCCAGCCCGCGTGGCGGCCCATGACCTCGATGACCATCACGCGGTGATGGGATTCCGCGGTGGTGTGCAGCCGGTCGATCGCGTCGGTGGCGATCTGGACCGCCGTCTGAAAGCCGAAGGTGAAGTCGGTGCCGCTGAGGTCGTTGTCGATCGTCTTGGGCACGCCCACGACGTCGAAGCCCTCGCCGCTGAGCCGGCGCGCCACGCCGAGCGTGTCCTCACCGCCGATCGGGATCAAAGCCTCGATGCCCTGCTCGCGCAGCGCGGCCGCGAGGCGCTCGCCGCCGCCCTCCTGGGCGTAGGGATTGGTGCGCGAACTGCCGAGGATCGTGCCCCCGCGGTGCAGGATGCCCGAGGTGTTGTCGTGCGTGAGCTCCACCGCGTCCCCGGCCAGCACGCCCGCCCACCCGTTCTGAAAACCGAGCACCGTGTGGCCATGGCGGTTGACGCCCTGACGCACCACGGCGCGGATCACGGCGTTCAATCCGGGGCAGTCGCCGCCGCCCGTGAGAATGCCGACGCGAGCCACGGGTTGATCCTAGGCGAGCCGGCTGCCGCGCGCCCACCTGGTCAGCTGCGCGCGCCGAACTCCTGCGTGTAGGTGCCGCCCGGATCGGTGAGACCGGCGACCGGAGCCGCGGCGATCACGCCGGTCCCCACCTCGCGGAACGCGGACCGGAGGATGTTCGCTCGGTG
>JALYZC010000144.1 GCA_030945905.1 Actinomycetota bacterium | reverse complement strand
GCCTCCACGCGGCCCTTGCCCTCATCCCCGATGAAGTTCAGATATGCGCGTCCGCTGGTCCACGGCTTCATGGCTCCGGCGAGGGCCCGGGTGTAGGCGATGTTCTCCTCGTCGGCGGCCGGGTCCGGCCACATCGAGAGGTAGTGGATGTTCCAGGGCGCCTTGCGCTCTCCGAACGCCATGGCCTCGTCGTCCACCCGCGCCACCGCGCCGCCCATCGGCACCAGGATGATCTGGGTCAGGGGCGAAACCGGGCGCGTGGCGTGCTCCACCAGCACGTCCACGGCCTCGTCGGGCAGCTCGGCGAGGAAGTCGGCCGACCAATAGTTCTGCATGCCCTTCTGATTCGGGGGGTCCAGCAGCTGCTGGACCGCCAGATAGGGCATGGGCTGCACGAGGTCGACGCCCGGCGGGCCGAACTCGCGCAGGGCTCGAAGCTGTGCCTCGCCCTCCTCCACCGGGCCCGCGTAGCAGACCACGATGCCGATCACCGGCTGGCCGCGCACGGGCTCGGGCACGAAGTCAAGGGGCGGGGCCGTGATGAATGCAAGTCCCGTGCCGACCTCGTCCGGAGCCTCGAGCATGTAGTCGCGGTAGAAGCGCACGACATCGCCGGCCATCGCCGCCGGGTACATGAGCATCCCGCCGAGGACCATCGGCCCCACCGGGTGCAGGCGGAAGTGGAAGGCGGTGACCACGCCGAAGTTGCCGCCGCCGCCCCGCAGGCCTCAGAACAGGTCCGCGTTCTCCTCCTCGCTGGCCACCACCTGGCGGCCGTCGGCGGTCACCACCTCTGCCTGGATGAGGTTGTCGCAGGTGAAGCCGAGCTTTCGCTCCAGCCAGCCGCTGCCGCCGCCCAGCGCCAGCCCGGCGATGCCGGTGCCGGTGACGCGGCCGCCGGTCACGGCGAGCCCGTGCTCCTGGGTGGCCGCGTCGAACTCGCCCCAGGTCAGGCCGCCCTCGGCGCGAACCGTACGAGCCTCCGGGTCGACCGCGATCCCGTTCATCGTGCGAAGATCGATGCAGATACCCGCGTCGACCACCGCCGACCCGGTCACCCCGTGCCCGCCGCCGTAGATCGAGAGCGGCAGGTCCTCCTCCCGTGCCAAGTTCACCGCCGCGGCGACGTCGTCGGCCCCCGCGCAGCGTGCGATGAGCACGGGACGGCGATCGATCATGCCGTTGAACACCTGCCGAGCGCGGTCGTAGTCCTCGCGTCGGGACGCACGAGCTCGCCGCGGAAGCCGGGAACGTCGAACCGGGCGGAGGGGGTGGAAGCGTCGGGCACGATGACCTCCTTGACGAGTTGGACGTGTTTCCGCCCAACCTTAACCGCCGCTGAACGTTTGAGGAACAGGTGGCGCGCCAAGGCGCAACTCGGTGAACCGGGTCGGGTTTCAAACGCGTAATAGGAGCAAGGCATCCGGCCACCACCGTCGAAAGAAACGGAGCGCCCTCGGCGTCTGAGAGATCGATATGAGCGTCGCAGAAATCAAGGAACTGCTCGAGCACATCGAGGACACGCACGAGCTCGTGCTGCGTCCGGCCGACGGCGACGAGCACGTGTCCGTCTGGCGGGCGGCGCGCTCGGAGGCCAACGCCGCCCTGCGCGCCTGGCGCGTTTGGCCGGGCGCGGACGCCTACGCCGTCTACCGAGCGGCCGAGGATCGCGCGGACGCCGCCGAGGCATCGCTCGCGGCCTGCGCCAGGGACTAGCCTGAGCCCGTCGGCCAGCTCGCGTCGCCGGTCACGGCGCCGCGCAGGACCTTGAGGTTGAGCAGCGCACACTTCCGGCGCGTGGCCGAGATGGGGATGCCCAGCAGATCGATGAGCCACTCGCCGTCGAGGTCCGCGATGCCCTCCAAGGGCATGCCGATGTACTCATCCGAGGCGATCGACGCCGCAGCCTGGGAGATGGCGCAGCCCTGGCCGTGGAAGCGCAGCGCTTCGACCTTGCCGTCCTGCACCCGAATGTGCACCCCCATCTCGTCTCCGCAAAGGGGGTTGTGATCGTGCGCCTCGAGGTCGTGGGGATCGAGCTCGCCGAAGTTGCGCGGGCGCTTGTAGTGGTCGAGGATGTAGTCGCGGTAGAGGTCGTCCATCTCAGCGCAGACCAAAGACCTCTCGAGCGCCGGCCAGCGCCTCGATGAGCGCGTCGACGTCCTCACGGATGTTGTAGGGCCCAAAGCTGGCGCGAGCGGTGGCCGGAACCCCGAGCCGCCGCATCAGCGGCTGGGCGCAGTGGTGGCCGGCCCGCACGCACACGTTCTCGCGGCCGACCAGCTCCGCCACGTCGTGTGGATGCACGCCCTCGACGGCAAAGGAGATGACCCCGCCGCGTTGCTCGGTGTCCGGCGGACCCACCACGCGCACGGCGGGGAGCTCTTCCAGGCGATCCAGGGCGTAGGCGGTCAGCTCGCGCTCGTGGGCGCGCACGTTGTCCATGCCGAGCGCGGACAGGTAGTCGACCGCGGCGCCGAGCCCCACGGCTTCGGCGATCATCGAGGTCCCGGCCTCGAACTTCCACGGCAGGTCGTTCCACGTCGAGTGATCGCGCTGCACGGACTTGATCATGTGCCCGCCTCCGATGAAGGGGCGCATGGACTCCAGCAGCTCGCGCCGGCCGTGCAGCACGCCGATGCCCGTCGGGCCCAGCGCCTTGTGGCCGGTCCACGCATAGAAGTCCGCACCGACGGTGCCCACGTCGACGGGGAGCTGTGGCATGGCCTGCGTTCCGTCGACGAGGGAAACGGCGCCCGCGGCCCGCACGCGCGACGCCATCTCGGCCACGGGGTTGATGGTGCCCAGGACATTGGAGACGTGGACGAAGGCCGCCAGCTTCACCCGTCCGGAGGCCAGCTCTTCGTCGAGCTGGGTCAGCGACAGGGTTCCCTCGTCGGACACATCGAGATAGCGAAGCTCGGCACCGGTCTCCTGCGCCAGCAGCTGCCAGGGCACGATGTTCGAGTGGTGCTCCATCTCGGTGATGAGCACCACGTCGCCTGCCCCGACGTGCTCGCGGCCCCACGCGTAGGCGACCAGGTTGATCGCCTCGGTGGCGTTCGCGGTGAAGATCGTGGTCGCCGGCTCGCCGCCGGCGAAGGCGGCGATGCGGGCACGTGCCCCCTCGAACGCCTCGGTCGCCTCTTCGGCGAGCTGATAGACGCTGCGGTGGATCGGAGCGTTGTGCTCGCGGTAGTAGTCGCTGATCGCCTCGATCACCACGTCGGGCTTCTGCGACGTGGCCGCCGAGTCGAGGTAGACGATCGGCCGATCGTTGATCTCGCGGGCAAGGATCGGGAAGTCCGCGCGGATGTCGAGCTGCGTGGTGGTGGGGGCCGGGGTCGGCATCGGTCTACTTGGCGGCCGCGTAGGCCTCGATCTCGTCCGCCGCCGCGGCCAGCTTTGCCGAGATGCGCTCGCGGACGAGCGCCTCGAGCGGCTGGTCGTCGAGCTGGACCACGATCGGCTCGAAGTAGCCCTCGACGATGATCTTCACGGCCTCCTCGCGCGAGAGCCCGCGGGTCTGCATGTAGAAGACCTGCGCCTCGTCGACCTCGCCCACCGTCCCGCCGTGCGAGGCCGACACGCTGTCGGTCTCCACGATGAGCGACGGGATGGCATCGACCTTGGCCCGGGGCGAGAGCATCATCGAGTGCGTCTGCAGGTAGGTGTGGGACTCCTGGGCATCGGCGACGATCTTGATCAGGCCCTCGTAGGAGGCGCGGCTGCCGGCCGTCGCGGCCCCCTTCCACACGGTGTCGCCGGTCGTGTGGCCGGCCTCGTGAAGGTCGACCGTGAACAGGTCGAGGTGCTCGTCGCCCTCGGTGAAGTAGATGCCACGATGGCGCATGCCGGCGCCGGGCTCGGCGGTGGAGAGCTCCAGGTGCTGGCGCGTGAGATGACCACCGAGGTGGATGGGGATCCACGTGCAGTGCGCATCCCGCCCGACGCGCACGAAGTGCGTCGAGACGTCGTAGACCTGGCCGGTGCCCCAATCCTGGAAGTGGGCCAGGCGGCAGCGCGCGTTGTCGCCCAGGTAGAGCTCGAAGGCGCCGGCGTGCAGCGCCTGCCCCTCGAAGTCGGGCGCGAGGTCGTACTCACGCAGACGGAAGTCCGCGCCCTCGTCGGCCACCACGAGGGTGTGCGCGTACTGGGCGGTCCCGGCCTCGTCGATGGCGTAGGCGAGTTGAAAGGGCTGCTCGACCACGACGTTGCGGGGGACGTGGAGGAAGGCGCCACCGCTCCAGAGCGCCGTGCTCGCCGCCTCGAACTTGTCGCGGTCGTAGGTGAGGCGCGACATGAAGTAGCGGGCCACGAGGTCGGGGTGATCGCGCACGGCGTCCTCCAGCGAGCACAGCACGACGCCGCGCTGCGCCAGGGCCGGGTCGAGCGCCACATGGACGACGCTGGACCCACGCTGGACGAGCAGGCCGGCGCGCGGCTCGTCGCCGATCGCCTCCGCCACGACCGGCGGGATCCCGGCGTCCGGCGCGGCGGGCTTGGGCCGGAGGGCGTCGACGTCGAGGTCTTTCAGGCTCGTGGTCCAGAAGCCCGAGCGTCGCCAGGAGGGGACTTCGGAGCCCTCGAAGACCTCGAGTGCGGCGGCGCGCAGCTCATCCACCGAGCGCCCGTCGCCCGCCCCGCGCCCGTCGAGCGCCTGGTAGAGCGTGGCCGCGCGGGCCGCGCCGGGCTTGGTGGATCGCTCAGCCGTTGCCATTGGGGCTCTCCCGCAGCCAGTCATAGCCTTCGCGCTCGAGCTGTTCGACCAGCTCGGGACCCCCTTCGTGGACGATGCGTCCGTCGAGCATGATGTGCACGAACGCCGGGGTGATGTAGTGCAGGATGCGCTGGTAGTGGGTGATGATCAGCGCTCCCATGCCGAGCTCGTCGTGCAGCTTGTTCACGCCCTCGGCGACCGTGCGCAGCGCATCGATGTCCAGGCCGGAGTCGGTTTCGTCGAGCACGCTGATGTCGGGCTTGAGCATGGCCATCTGGAGGATCTCGCAGCGCTTCTTCTCGCCGCCGGAGAAGCCGTCGTTGAGGTGGCGCGAGGTGAACTCGCGGTCGACGTGGAGGATGTCGGCCGCATGGCGCAGCTCTCCGCCGAATTCCTTGACGCCGATGGGCTCCTCGCGCTTGGCGTTCATCGCCATGCGCAGGAAGTTGGCCACGGAGACGCCCGGAATAGCGACCGGATATTGGAAGGCCAGGAACAGGCCGGCCTGCGCCCGGTCCTCGGGGTCGGCTGCGGTGATGTCCTCTCCCCGGAACACGATGCGGCCCTCGGTCACCTCGTAGCCGGGATGGCCGAGCATCGTGTTGGCCAGGGTCGACTTGCCCGAGCCGTTGGGGCCCATGAGGGCATGGACTTCGCCCTTGGAAACCGAGAGGTCGACACCTCGCAGGATCTCCCGGTCCTCGGTGCGGACGTGCAGGTTTTCAATCTCTAGATCGGCCATGGTCTCCTTGATCGCGCGGGATGCCTATGCGGCGACCGGGTTGCGTTTGTCCCGAACGAGGTCGGAAAGCTTGGTGTCCTGCAGCGTGCGCACGATGGATCCCTGTACTCGGGTCCACAGCAGCTTGGTCGGGCAGACGTGGTCGGTCTCGGCCTCGCGGGTGCAGACCAGGTGGCCGTCCGCACCTTCGCTGATGCACTCGATGGGGGCGATGGATCCCTCCAGCGCCTGCACGACTTCAGCCATCGAGATCTCGGACGCCGGCCGGGCCAGGAGGTACCCGCCGCGGGCTCCGCGTCGGCTCTGTACGAGGCCCGCTTTGCGCAGCCGCGCCGCGAGGTGCTCGAGGTAGGCGAGGGGCAGGCCGTCGCCGTCGGCGATCTCCCCCAGGGACACGGGGTCTTCGCCGCCGCGTCGAGCCAGCTCGACCATCACGCGCACGCCGTACTCTGCTCGGGTTGAGAACATCATCGTGAAAAACCTACCTGGCAACTAGGGTATCAGCGCCCGCGCGAACGGCCGCCCCGCCCGCCGGGCCGCGGCGGGAGCTCAGGCTTCGACGAGGCCGCGCCGGATCGCGTAGCGGACGAGCTCGACGCGGTCGCGCATGCCGAGCTTGCGCAGCACGTTGGCCCGGTGGGACTCCACCGTCTTCTCGGACAGGTGCAGGACCGCGGCGATCTGCGTATTGGTGTGGGCTTCGGCGATCAGCTTGACCACCTCGCGCTCGCGCGCCGTGAGGGTCTCGGTGGGACCGGTGGCCTCGTCGGCCATCCACGCCCGGATGAGCGAGCGCTCGGCGGCGTTGGTCAGGAAGGCCTCCCCGCGCGCCACCGCGCGCACCGCATCCACGAGATCGTGATCGGCCTCGCGCTTGAGCACGTACCCCGACGCGCCGGCCTGAAGCGCTTCGAAGACGTAGCGCTCATCGTCGTGCATCGAGAGGATCAGCACGGACACCTCGGGTGCGTGGGACCGGATTTCGCGCGCCGCCTGAAGCCCGGTCAGCCGGGGCATCGCGACGTCGAGGATGCACAGGTCCGGGCGCTGCGCGAGCGCGGTCTCCACGGCTTCGGCGCCGTCCTGCGCCTCGGCTACGACCTCCATGTCCGGCTGGCGATCGAGCAGCAGGCGCAGCCCGCTGCGCACGATCCCGTGGTCGTCGGCGATCAGGATCCGCACGGTCAGCTCATCGTCAGGGTGATGGTCGTCCCGCGGCCCGTCACGGAGGCGATGTCGAGCTCCCCCCCGACCAGGAGCGCACGCTCCTGCATGCCGGACAGGCCAAGTCCGCCCGCGCCGTTGCGGCTCAGGTCGCCGTCCTCCACCGGCTCGGCCTCGACGCCGCGCCCGTCGTCTGAGATCCGCAGCACGGTGCGACCGACGAAGGAC
>JALYZC010000130.1 GCA_030945905.1 Actinomycetota bacterium | reverse complement strand
GACCGGTGCGGAGGTGGCGCTCGACGCCGCCGGCGCGAACTTGGCCGCCGCGACCGAGCAGCTGGATCGGATGGCCGCCGAGCTGACCGATGCTCGCCGCCTCGCAGCGCCCGCACTGGCCGGCGCGGTGCGTGCCCGCCTCGGTGAACTGGCGATGGAGGGCGCGGAGTTCGAGGTCGACATCGAGTCTCGACGGCGAGGTCGCACGGGCGACGAGTCGGTCGAGTTTCGCATCGCACCCAATCCGGGCGTCATCGCCGGTCCGCTGCGGGAGATCGCCTCGGGCGGCGAGCTCTCCCGCGTCATGCTCGCGCTGCTGGGCGCGGCCGAGGAGACAGGCGGGGGAGAGGGCGAGCTGCTCGTCTTCGACGAGGTCGATGCCGGGATCGGCGGCCATACCGCGCGTGTGGTGGGCGAGCGTCTGCGTGCGCTCGCGCGGCACCGTCAGGTTCTGTGCATCACCCACCTCCCGCAGGTCGCCTCGCTGGCCGAGCGTCATTTCAGGATCGCCAAGGACGCGGCGGTGCGCCCGGCGCGCGCGTCGGTGTCTCAGCTCGAGCGGGAGGACCTGGTGGGAGCGCTTGTGCGCATGCTCGGGGCGCAGGATGAGGACCGCGGCGCACAGCGCCATGCACGGGAGCTGCTGAAGGTCGCGTAGGCCCGATCTGCGCCGTAGACTGGATAGGTGGTCCATCCCGCAAACCCGCACACCCTTGGGCGGTCCCGGATGACCGCCATGCTGCGTCCTCGGATCTCGAAATACCTCCGGTATTCCTTCGATCCTGCGTCCTTGCCTGCCGGCCCCCGGGCCTCGTCCAAGGTCGCACGGGCTTACGGGACGAACCACTGAGATGGCCGTGTCCAGGACGAATCCTCGGCCTACCGCCACGGCAGGCGGGCGAGAGGTGAGCGGGATCGCCCGGCTCGGTAAGCGAACCAAGCACCTGGTCAAGCGCCTGCGCCGCGGTGACGTGGCCGTAATCGACCACCTCGACCTCGATCGCGTCTCGGCCGAGGACCTGATCGCCTGCGGCGTCGAGGCGGTGGTCAACTGCTCGCCCTCCTCGAGCGGGCGCTATCCCAATGCGGGACCCCTGCTGCTCGTGCAGGCCGGCGTGCTGCTCATCGACGCCCCGGATGCGCCGTTGTTCGAGGCGCTCGGCGACGGCGATGCGATCACGGTCCGCGGCGGAGACATCCTGCGCCGCGGAGAGGTCGTCGCACACGGCGAGGCGCAGGATCCGGTGACCGTCCAAGCCCTCAACGACGAGCGCCGGCGGGAGATCGGCGAGGCGCTCGAGGCCTTCGCCCTCAACACGGTTGAGCACATGGTGGCCGAGCGCGAGCTGCTGGCCGGCAAGCTCGACCTGCCCCAGTTCAACACCGAGTTTCGCGACCGCCCGGCGCTGGTGGTCGTCCGCGGCGTCGACCACAAGCGCGACTTGAAGGCGCTGCGCTCCTACATCCGAGACGTCAAGCCGGCACTGATCGGCGTGGACGGGGGCGCCGATGCCATCATCGAGGAGGGCTTCAAGCCGGACATGATCGTCGGCGACATGGACTCCGCGACCGAACCCACGCTGCGCTGCGGCGCCGAGCTCGTCGTGCATGCCTACGCCGATGGGCACGCGCCCGGCCGCGAGGCGCTCGAGCCGCTCGATCTGCCGTTCAAGCTCGTCCCCGCGCCGGGCACCAGTCAGGACGTGGCGATGCTGATCGCCTCCGAGAAGGGCGCCTCCCTGATCGTCTCCGTCGGCTCGCACTTCAACCTCGTCGAGTTCCTGGACAAGGCTCGCAGCGGGATGTCCTCGACCTTCCTCACCCGCCTGCGCATCGGTGAGATCCTCATCGACGCCAAGGGCGTGAGCCGGCTCTACCGTGCCCGCCCCGGGCCGTCACCGTTGCTGCTGGTGCTCGGCACCGGCCTGCTCATGCTGGCCGTCGTGGTGTGGACGGCGCCCGGTCTGCACGACTTCGCCGAGCTGATCTGGTTGAAGCTGCGCCTTCTGCTCGGCGCCAGCGTCTAGCCGCGCCGCTCGGGCCGCCGCCGTGTTCGACTTCCGCTACCACGCCCTCTCGCTCGTCGCGGTCTTCATGGCGCTGATGCTGGGGATTCTGCTCGGCGTGGCCATCGGCGACAAGGGGCTGCTCTCCCGAGCCCAGAAGGACATCGTCAACTCACTGCGCAACCAGGTGCGCAACACGCGGGCCGGCAAGGAGCGGCTGGAACGGACCATCGCACAGCGCGATCGCTTCGAGAACGAGCTCTATCCGCTCGTGGTGCAGGGCAGGCTCAACGGGCAGCGCGTCGGGTTGATCGCCATCGGCGGCCTCAGCGACAGCACCATCCGAAACGTTCGCGACGCCCTCAAGGACACCGGAGCGCGCCTGACCCTGGAGGCGGTGGTCAACCGCCCTCCGCGCCTGAACGGCCTGTCGCCGCGCGACACCGGCGTGCGGGGCAAGCCCCTCGCGAGCGACCCGCGGGGGGTGACGAAATTCGCCCGGCGCTTCGGCGCGGGCCTCACCCAGGGCGGGATCCTCGTCAAGCGCACGCGGCGCACGGTCCTGGGGACCTCGAGCGGCAGCTTCGACGGACTGGAGGCCGTCGTGGTCGTGCGCGACAAGCCCAGCGCACTGGGCGAGCCGGACGCGACGGTGGCCCGCGCCTTCGAGGACGGGCTGATCACCGGACTGAGCAGCCGCAACGTCTCTGTCGTGGGCGTCGAGGCGACGACCACCGATCCCTCCGAGATCGCCTGGTATCGCAGCCACCGGCTGGCCAGCGTCGATGACATCGACAAGTTGGCGGGCAAGGTCGCCCTGGTGTTCACGCTGGCCGGGGCGAGCGGCGCCTACGGGGTCAAGGACAGCGCCGAGGCGCTTCTGCCCAAGGCGGCTAGCGGCGGGACGGCGGGCTGACCGGGCCCGGGTCGCCTCCCGCGTGCACGAGCCGGCGGACGGGGGCGGCCGACGCCGACCGCCCCTCTCGGCCCGCAACGGCCTCTGCCGGATGCGAGACGCGATGGACGGCGATTCGCCACAGGAACGTGCCGAGGACCGCGACGACCGCGGGGACACCGCCAAGCAGGAGCAGATCGAGCGACGTGAGGATCATGGGCCTGCCAGCGATATCGGCGGGCATCGCTGGTACGAGAGCATCCATCGCCCCGGTGGACGCCTGTTGAGGCTGTAGGGTCCGGCCGTGTCGGCCCTCCAGGCGCTGCCGCTGATCGTCTCCTTCGTCGTCGCGGCCGCCCTGGCGCCGCCGGCGCTGCGTGCCCTGGCCCAGGGCGAGCTGGTGCATGAGAACTATCGGGGTGTTCGCCTGCCCTATCCCGCGGGGACGGTCATCGTTGCGGCCGGTGCCCTGGCCCTGATCCCGCTCACCATCCTGGACCACCTCGTCCACGACGACGTATTCCGGCCCGAGCTGGGGCTCGTGATGTTCTACGCGCTGGGCGTCGCGTTCCTCGGCCTGCTCGACGACGTGCTCGGCCACGCAGGCCAGCGGGGGTGGCGCGGCCACGGCGCCGCCGTGCTGGGCGGAGGGCTGAGCACCGGCGCGCTCAAGGCGGCGGGGTCCCTGGGGTTCGCCCTGTTCGCGCTCTCGGTCTCCCACCGCTTCCACACCGACCTGCGCTTCGCGCTGGCGGTCGCCGTGCTCGTGCTCTCCACCAACCTCTTCAACCTGCTCGACCTGCGCCCGGGTCGCTGCGCGAAGACCTTCGTCGTCTTCGGACTGGCCTCGACGATCGGCGCGTGGACGCTGACGCCGGTCGCCGCCCTCGGCCTGTTCGTCGGCCCAGTGCTCGTCGTCGGCCTGTTCGACCTGCGCGAGCACGCGCTCCTGGGGGACACCGGGTCCAACCTCATCGGGGCGCTGGCCGGGCTGTGGATCGTGCTGTCATGGCCGCCGACGGGGCAGGCGGTGGCGCTGGTCATCATGCTGGCAATGACGGTATATGGGGAGTTTCGCTCGATCTCGAAGCTGATCGAGAAGACTCCGCTGCTACGTCGGCTAGACTCGCTGGGACGCCCGACGCATGCCTGATTTCCGCCCCAGTGAAGCCGGCCTGGCCAGCGTGACGCGATTCATCTTCGTCACCGGCGGCGTCGTCTCCTCGTTGGGCAAGGGCATTGCCGCGGCCTCGATCGGACGGCTGCTGGTGGCTCGCGGGCTGCGTGTCCAGCTGCAGAAGTTCGATCCCTACATCAACGTGGATCCGGGGACCATGTCCCCGTATCAGCACGGCGAGGTCTTCGTGACCGAGGACGGCGCCGAGACCGACCTCGACCTCGGTCACTACGAGCGCTTCACCGACGCCAACACCAGCCGCAACTCGAACGTCACCGCGGGGGCCGTCTATCACCGCGTGATCCGCCGGGAGCGCCGGGGCGACTACCTGGGCGGCACGGTGCAGGTCGTGCCCCACATCACCGACGAGATCAAGCAGCGCATCCAGCTGATGGCCCAGAGCGCGGATGTCGACGTCGTCATCACCGAGATCGGCGGCACCGTGGGCGACATCGAGTCGCTCCCGTTTCTCGAGGCGATCCGCCAGTTCCCCGTCGAGGCCGGCCGTGGCCGCTGCATGTTCATCCACCTCACGC
>JALYZC010000229.1 GCA_030945905.1 Actinomycetota bacterium | reverse complement strand
GCCGGAAGGCTCGCGCGACGACGTCCACGGCTCCCGTCGGGGCGGGGGTCGACGGGAGCCTGCACCAGGGCGCGAAGATCGTCGGCATCGCCGCGGCGTGGCTGCTCGCGCCTTGAGCCGGCTCGCCGGGTGGCGAAACGTTAGGGTTCGCGCCGTCCGATGAAGATCTCCGTACCCAAGGAAACCGCGGACGGCGAGCGCCGCGTGGCGCTGGTCCCCGATTCGATACGGAAGCTCACGGGCTCAGACCACGAGGTCGTCGTGGAGTCCGGCTTGGGCGAGGGCGCCATGCTGCCCGACGAGCTCTTCGAGGAGGCCGGGGCCACGATCGCCTCCGACGCCGCCGCGGCGTGGGACGCCGACGTGGTCGTCAAGGTTCAGCCTCCGTCGGAGGAGGAGGCGGGACACCTGAGCTCGGGTGACGTGTTGATCGGGTTCCTCCAGCCGCTGACCAACGCAGAGGGCATCAAGGCGCTTGCGTCCTCGGGCGCCACGACCTTCGCGCTCGAGGCGATCCCACGCATCTCGCGCGCCCAGTCCATGGACGCCCTGTCCTCCCAGAGCAACGTCGGGGGCTACCGCGCCGCGCTCATGGGGGCGCAGCTCCTGGGTCGCTTCTACCCGATGCTGATGACGGCCGCCGGGACCATCCGGCCGGCCAAGGTGCTGGTGCTGGGCGCCGGGGTGGCCGGCCTTCAGGCCATCGCCACCGCCCGGCGGCTGGGCGCACAGACCCAGGGCTTCGACGTGCGCTCCGCGGTCAAGGAGCAGGTCGAGTCGCTGGGCGCGAAGTTCCTCGAGCTCGACCTCGGGGACGACGCCGAGGGGGAGGGCGGGTATGCCAAGGAGCTCTCCGAGGAGCAGCAGCAGCGCCAGCGAGAGCTCCTGGCCGAGGCGATGGCCGACATCGACGTCGTCATCACCACGGCGCTGATCCCCGGACGCCCGGCGCCGCTGCTGGTCACCGAGGACGCGGTGAAGGGGATGAAGCCCGGCTCGGTGATCATCGACCTCGCCGGCGAGGCCGGCGGCAACTGCGAGGTCTCCGAGCCTGGCGAGACCATCGTGCGCCATGACGTGACCATCGCCGCCCCCTTCAACGTGCCGAGCTCCATGCCCGAGCACGCGTCCCAGCTCCTCTCGCGCAACATCCAGTCGCTGCTCGATCTCATGACCGGGGAAGACGGCTCGCTCGAGCTGGACTTCGACGACGACATCATCTCCGGTTCGTGCATCACCCGCGACGGCGAGATCGTCCACGAGGCCGCCAAGAAGGCCGCCGGGGCGCCGGCCGAAGCGGGATGATCGACTGACATGCTGATCATCAACCTCGCCATCCTCGTCCTCGCCGGCTTCGTCGGCTTCGCGGTCATCTCGAAGGTACCCAACACGCTGCACACCCCGCTGATGTCCGGGACCAACGCGATCCACGGCATCGTGCTGCTCGGCGGTCTGATCGTGCTCGGCGGCGCCGAAGGCGGCACGGTCAACAAGGTGCTGCTGGTGATCGCGATCGCCTTCGGGACGATCAACGTCGTGGGCGGGTTCCTGGTCACCGATCGCATGCTGGGCATGTTCAAGAGCAAGCCCGAGGAGCCCGCGGTCCGGCCGGAGGAGGAGAAGGAGGACGGCAAGCCGGACAAGGACGAAGGCAAGAGCGAGAAGGACGAAGCCAAGTCCAACGAAGCGGCCAAGTCCGACGATGGCGCGAGCAAGTCCGAGAACGACGAGGACAAGCCCGAGGACGAGGGCAAGGAGGCATGACGTGAGCGTCCTCGCCACGGCGTTCTTCCACGACAAGAACTTCATCGACGTGTGCTACATCGTGGCCTTCGGCCTGTTCATCTACGGGCTGATGGGGCTGACGGGCCCCCGCACAGCTGTCCGCGGAAACCTGATCGCGGCAGCGGGCATGGCGCTCGCCGTCGTCGCCACCCTGCTCACCCCCAACTTCGACGACTGGATCCTGGTCATCGCCGGGATCGCGATCGGCACCGCGATCGGGATCCCCGCGGCGCGCACGGTGAAGATGACGGCGATGCCCCAGATGGTGGCGCTGTTCAACGGCGTCGGCGGCGGGGCGGTCGCCCTGATCGCGTGGGTCGAGTTCCGCAAGACCGGCGGCTACGCCTCCGAGCCGCTCTACGTGGCGATCGCCTCGCTGTTCGGGGCGATCATCGGATCGATCTCCTTTTGGGGGTCGAACATCGCCTTCGGCAAGCTGCAGGGGATCCTGCCGGGGAAGCCGATCACCCTCGGTCGCGCGCAGCAGGTCGTCAACGCCGTGCTGGCGCTGGGCGCGGTCGGGCTCGCGGTGGCCATCGCGGCGGGCAGCACCGACGAGATCCTGATTGTCGGCGTGCTGGTGCTGGCGGCGCTCTTGGGCAACTTCCTCGTCCTGCCGATCGGCGGCGCCGACATGCCGGTGGTCATCTCGCTGCTCAACGCGTGCACCGGCCTGTCGGCGGCCGCGGCGGGCATCGCGCTCGACAACACCGCGCTCATTGTGGCCGGGATGATCGTCGGCGCCTCGGGCACGATCCTCACCAACCTGATGGCCCACGCGATGAACCGGTCGATCCCGGCGATCGTGGCCGGCGGCTTCGGGGGCGGGGGCGCGGTGGCCGGCGCCGAGGGCGCCGGCGAGCACGGGGGCGAGGTCCGCTCCACCAACGCCGCCGACGCGGCGATTCAGCTCTCCTACGCGCGACAGGTGGTGGTGGTACCCGGGTACGGCCTCGCGGTGGCCCAGGCCCAGCACGCGGTCAAGGAGCTGGCCCAGGAGCTCGAGTCCCGCGGTGTCGAGGTCAAGTACGCCATCCACCCGGTGGCCGGTCGCATGCCGGGCCACATGAACGTGCTCCTGGCCGAGGCCGACGTGCCCTACGAACAACTGGTGGAGATGGACGACATCAACCCCGAGTTCCCGCGCACGGACGTCTCACTGGTCATCGGCGCCAACGACGTCACCAACCCGGCGGCGAACAGCAACCCCGACTCTCCGATCTACGGAATGCCCATCCTCGAGGTCAACCAGTCGGAGTCGGTGATCGTGATCAAGCGCTCCATGAACCCGGGCTTCGCGGGCATCGAGAACGAGCTCTACTTCGACCCCAAGACCCAGATGCTCTTCGGCGACGCCAAGGGCGCGGTGGCCGAGATCACCGACGAGGTCCAGGGCCTCTAGAGCTGACACCCCGTGCGCCGCTGGCGAATCGTCGCGGTGGTCGCAATCGTCACCCTCGTCGGCGCCGGTCTGGTGGTCGGGCGCGGACGTGCGACCACCTGCCCCGCGGTCGCCTTCGGGCACAAGGAGAAGATGTACGGGATCAGCTCGAAGGACATCGGCCGGCGACTCTCCTGCCGGACCGTGCGGGCGGTGGCCCGCGAAGCCGCGGTGCGTCACTTCACCGGCCGCGTCCGCGGATGGACGATCGTGTACCACCGCGACTGCCAGTGCTACACCGCCTCCCGAGTGCTGGCCGGCCGCCGCGCGGCCTTCACCTTCAACGCGACGAAGCGCCGCTAGCGCGAGCTTACGCGGCGGCGGCCAGCGGCCGGTCGGTGGCGCGAGCGACGTCCCCGGGCTCGCCCGCCACCAGCAGGTACTCGACGTTACGCAGGCGGCCCACCGTGCCCACCTTCTCGCCGGCAGGATTGTGGATGCCGATCTGGGCCCCCACGTAGCGCTTGGAGTCAAACGCGAGCACCCGCACGTCGCCGCGCGGAGCGCAGAGCTCCACCAGCTCCTCCAGCGACACCCACGCCTCGTCGTTGTAGGAGAGCACGAGCACCCGGGCGCGCACGTCGGCCACGACCCGCGCGAGGGCGTCGCGGAAGCGGGGCCGCGAGTTGAAGGGGCTGCCGCTCTCGGGGTCGCGGCAGTCGGCGCGCTTGCACGCGACCCCGTAGTGCTCGGGAGCGTCCCAGGCCACCAGGGTCTCCCACACGTGGTAGTTGCGGTAGTAGGAATGCTGGTTGTAGGGCGGGTCGAGGTAGGCCAGGTCGACCTCGGGGAGCCGCGAGGCCAGTTCGAGCGCGTCGCCGCGCAGCGCCGTCCCCGAGCCCCCCAGCAGCGCCGGCGCCCGCAGCTCCAGCGCTCGGTGCGAGCGCGGCGCCCATTGCTTGAGGTAGGCCATCTGCACCCCCGTGGTCGAGTCGACCCGGTCCGCTGCCTCGAGCAGGCTGGTCAGCAGCACGGGGAGCAAGGGTGAGGTCGCGAAGTCGTCGCGCAGCGCGTCGCGGATGGCGTCGACGCGACGGCCGTTGAACGGCTGGAGGTAGCGCGAGCGCCGGCAGAAGGTCTCGGTGAAGTACCCGTCGCGGCCCGGGAGCGAACTGAGGTGCGCCAGCGCCCCGGCGAGCTCGGAGGGGTCGACGGCGTCGGCGTCGGCGGCGACGTAGCAGCCCGCCAGGGCCTCGGAGTAGCGCGCGCGGTCGAGCGCCCACACGGTCGCCCCGCGGCGCTTGAACTCCTGCGCGACCCGGGTGGTGCCGGTGAACAGGTCCAGCGCCGTGCGCGCTCCCGTCCGCGTGAGCAGCTCTCCCAGCGCGGGGACCAGCCGACGCTTTGACCCGAGGTACTTGATCACGCCGCCACGCTAGCCGTCCGTGTCGACGTCCCGAGCGCTACAGGCGCTTGCGGAAGAACTTCCCGGTTTCCTGCATCCCCGCTCCGACGTAGAGGAGGTGGGCCTCCTTGCGGGCATAGCTGGACTCGAGCGTCACGTCCGTGCACCCACGGTCGCGCGCCCGGCGCTCGGCTTCGCCGAGCAGGGCCCGGGCGATGCCGCGGCCGCGATCGTGCTCATCCACGACCAGGTCCGGGACCCAGGCCTGAGGGTCGGTCTGGTTGAGGCGGCTGCGGAAGTGCAGGGAGCAGAAGCCGACCACGCGATCGCGCGGTGTCACGGCGACGATGTGCTCGGTGTTGGGATCGGCGAGCTGTTCGCGGTAGATGTCCTGCGCCTCGGTCCGGGTCCGCGGCGTAATCGTCGGACGGCCGAGCTGCTCGAGCAGCCGGGTCACGGGACCGAAGTCCTCGGGGGTGGCGGGGCGAACCTTCATCTCGATCGGAAACGCTACTGGCCGGCGCCCGAAGATGGCTGCACGCAGGGACTTCACCAGCAGTCGAATCCGCGTATATAGCCTCTCACCCGAGATGATCGCCCGTGCCCAGGCCATCGCCGCGCTCTCCAGCGACGACTTCGACGTCCTCGTCATCGGAGGGGGCATCACCGGTGCCGGCGTGGCCCTGGATGCCGCCGCCCGTGGCTACAGCGTCGCCCTGGTCGAGAAGACGGACTTCGCCGCGGGCACGAGCAGCCGCTCGAGCAAGCTCGTGCACGGCGGCCTGCGCTATCTGCAGAAGTTCGACGTGGGGCTGGTGCGCGAGGCCCTGCTCGAGCGCCAGCTGCTGGTCAAGCTGGCGCCTCATCTGGTCAAGCCGCTGGCCCTGGTCGTCCCCGCGTTCGAGAACCAGGCGCCCAACCGGATCGTGGGGCTGGGGCTGAACATGTACGACGTCCTCTCCATGGACCGGCGGGGCCGGCGGGGACGGCGCGCGCGCAAGGCCGAGGAGGGCGCCGGCGAGCCGTGGGCGGACTGGAGCCCGGACCGCCACCGCAGCATCTCCGGGGAGGAGGTGGTCGAGCTCGTGCCGGCGCTGTCGGCTCGCGCGCCCACCGCCGGCTATCTGTTCTACGACTGCCAGACCGACGACGTCCGTCTCGTGCTCACGGTCCTCGGTGAGGCCGAGCGCTTCGGGGCCATCTGCGCCAACCGCTTGGAGGTCCTCGAGCTCGTCGAGGAGGACGGGCGGGCGGCCGGCGCCATCTGCAGCGACGCGGACAGCGGCGAGCGCCTCACCGTTCGCGCCGCCAACGTGGTCAACGCCACCGGTGTGTGGGCCGACCGCCTCCGTCCCGAGGAGCTCCACGACGAGGCCGAGGTGCCGCGCATCCGCCCCAGCCGCGGAACCCACATCACGCTGGCCCATGCGGCCCTGCCGCTCGCCGCCGGGGTGATCGTGCCGGCGGGGGCCGGTCGCACGATCTTCGCCCTGCCCTGGCTGGGCCGCGCCCTGATCGGGACCACCGATACCGACTACGAGGGCGACATCGACGCCGTCAGTCCCGCCGCCGAGGATGTGGACTACCTCCTGTCGGCGGTGAACCAGTTCTTTGCCACCGAGCTTTCACGGGCGGACATCACCGGCGCGCACGCCGGCGTGCGGCCCCTGATCTCCACGGGGGACCCCAAGAAGTCGGTGGACATCTCGCGCAAGGCGGAGCTCTATGAGACCTCGAGCGGGATGGTCACGATCACCGGCGGCAAGCTCACCACCTGGCGGCGCATGGCCAAGGTCACCGTCGATCGGCTGGTGGAGCGCGAGGGCCGGGAGGCGCCGTGTCGCACCCACGAGATCCCGCTGGGCCAGGCCGTAGCGGCGGCGGAGTTGCCGCGCGTGGAGGGGGTACCCGAGGAGTCCTACGCCGCGCTGGCTGACCGCTACGGCCACACCGCGAGAGCGGTGCTCGACGTCGCAGGCGAGCGGGGCGAGCTGGCGGAGCCGGTGGTCCCCGGCCGGCCCGACCTGCTCGCCGAGCTCGCCTTCGCCGTCCGGCGCGAGCAGGCGGGCGCGCTCGCCGACGTGCTGCTGCGCCGGACCCGGTTGGGTGTCCTCGCGGCACGCGAGTGCTGCGACCCCGCTGGGGAGACGCTGGCGCGGACCGCGCGGACGCTCGGCGGTGAGCTGGGGTGGGACGAGGCGGAGCAGGGTCGGCAGGTGCGGCGCTTTCTCGATGTCGCGGGACGCGAGGGGATCCTGCCGGCATGAGCGCGGCGCCTGCGCGGGTGCTGCACGCCGGTGGGCGCGTGCTCGGCCTCGGCGATCGCCCCCGGCTGATGGGCGTGGTCAACGCGTCCCCCGACTCCTTCTCGGATGGTGGGCGTCACGCGAGCGTGGCCGAGCAGGTCGAGCTGGCCCGCCGGCTGGTGGCGGCGGGCGCGGAGTTGATCGACGTCGGCGGCGAGTCCGCGGCCACCGACCGGCCAGCGGTCACCGCGGCCGAGGAGATCGACCGGGTGGTGCCGGTGATCGAGCGCGTCGCCCACGAAACCGACGCGCTGATCTCGGTCGACACCTACAAGCCTGCGGTCGCCGAGGCCGCGCTGGCTGCCGGCGCGGCCATGGTCAACGACGTCAGCGGCCTGCGCGACCCGCGAGTGGCGCAGGTATGCGCCCGGACCGGTGCCGCCCTCGTGCTCGTGCACACCCAGGGCGCTCCGAAGCAGAAGATCCTCGACCATCCCTACGAGTCCGTCGCGCGTGAGGTGGCCGAGTTCCTGGCGCAGCAGATGGCGCTCGCCCGGGCCCACGGGGTGACCGCCGAGCAGCTGCTGCTCGATCCCGGCCCCGACCTGGGCAAGAACCCGGCCCAGACCGTGGAGTCGCTGCGGGCCCTGGAAGCCCTGCACGAGCTCGGGCGGCCGCTGTTGCTCGCGGTGTCGCGCAAGGACTTCATCGGCGCGCTGACCGGCCGCCGGCCCCGCGAGCGCCTGGCCGGAACGCTGGCGGCGCTGGCCCACGGGGTCGACGCCGGCGCGCACATCGTGCGGGTGCACGATGTCGCGGACGCGGCGGACTTCCTCGCAGTCCGGGCCGCACTGGCCGGCACGGCCGAGCTCGACGCCAATCTGCGTCTGGCACCCGGATTGCGGCGCGAGCCTGCACCCGCCTCCGACTCGACGACGGGACCATCCATTACTGTGCGCCATCGCGCCGAATGACGGCGCATGGTCGCCGGCGGCTGATCCGACGCCGCCGGGCGCCCACCGACCACGATCGAAAGGACCACGATGTCAGTGCTTGACCGCGACTCGCTCGAGGCCAGTCCGCTTGCCGACCTCTACGTGATCGCCACCGAACTGGCCATGGACGGACATCGCCGGCTGCGCAAGGCCGAGCTGGTGGACGCCATCCTGGCGCGTCAGGGCGCCGAGGACGGACCCCCGGCCGACACCGCGACTCGCGACGGGGACGCCGGCGCCGGCGAGCCCGAGGAGCGTCCGGCGCGCTCGCGCTCGCGGCGGGGAGGACGAGGCCGCGGC
>JALYZC010000099.1 GCA_030945905.1 Actinomycetota bacterium | reverse complement strand
TCTCGTTGCGAAACGACTTGCCGATCTGCGCGATGCCGAACGGCGGCTTCTTGCGCGAGAACTGGAGCACGTTCTTGAAGTTCACGAAGATCCCCTGCGCGGTCTCCGGCCGCAGGTACACCGTGGTCCCCGACTCCTTCACCGGGCCCACGCTGGTCTCGAACATCAGGTTGAACTCCCGTGCGCCGGTGAGGTCGCATACCGTGAACTCGCCGGGATGCTTGGAGGGCTTGCGCGGACACTGGGCTGCTTCGAGCTGGTCGGCGCGGAACCGCTGGCCGCAGGTTCGGCAGTCGACCAACGGATCGGTGAACCCGGCCAGATGCCCCGAGGCCTCCCAGGTCCGGGGGTGCATGATGATCGCCGCATCGAGGGCCACGATGTCGTCGCGCTCGGCGAGCATCGCCTGCCACCAGCGGGCCTTCACGTTGTTCTTGAGCAGCACGCCGTAGTGGCCGTAGTCATAGCTCGAGCCCACCCCGCCGTAGATCTCCGAGGAGGGGAAGGCAAACCCTCGCCGCTTGCACAGGGCGACGATCTTGTCCATGGTCACGACGTCCGTCATGGCGGCGTGAGTCTAGTCGTGGTCGCGCCGGCCGCCGGGAGCCCGACCAGGCGCCGGTATCCTTGCGCGATGCCCATCTATGAGTACCGCTGCGAGAACGGGCACACCTTCGAGGTCCTGCAGCGCATGTCCGACGATCGGATCTCGGTCTGCCAGACCTGCGACGCACCGGTCCAGCAGGTGTTTCATCCCATCGCGGTCCACTTCAAGGGCTCGGGCTTCTACAACACCGACTATGGGACGCGAAACCGCTCCCGGGAGACCGAAGCTGCGGCGGCCAAGGATGGCGCCGACAAGGCCGGCGCAAAGTCGGATGACAAGAAGAAGCCTGGCGAGACGTCGGGCGAGAAGTCGGGCGAGAAGGCCGGTACGACGGCGAGCACCGGCGACAAGAGCGGCGCCTCGAAGAGCACGAACGGCAAGGGCGGCTCGACCAGCGCCAAGAAGAGCGAAACCTAGGCTGCCGGCCGGCGATTGATCCGGGCAGTGCCCGGGAGTCAGCGGACGATGGTGAAGAAGGCGGTGCGAGCGATCGAGGAGTTGCCGGCCCCGTCCACGGCACCGATCGTCACGCGGTAGCGACCGGTTCCAAGCCGCTTGGAGCTGCTGATCCTTCCCTGGAAGCGCACCTTGTTCTGGCCGGACTTCAGCGACCGCGTGATCGAGCCCTTGGTGACGTAGCGGGTGCAGTGCCGCTTGTTGCGGTTGGCCCGGGTTCGGGCCTTGCAGATGCGCCCCACCTTACGGCCGATCGTCGCCTTGGCGAACGTCAGCGTGACCGTCGCATCCTCGTTGAGGCTGAAGGCGATCGTCGTCCCGACATGCGCTCTGCGGCGTGAGAAGGCCGGGAGGAGCGAGCCGAGCCGCCAGCTGGACGGGCTCACCGTTACCGAAGAGATCGTGGCGGCGACCGTGTCCTTGGGCGGGGGCGGCGGGGCGTTCACGGTGACGGTGACGGTGGCGGGCGCGGAGTCCGAGGTCCCGTCGTTGCCCTTGAACTTGAAGGAGTCGGTGCCGCTGAAGTTGGGGGCGGGCGTGTAGACGACCTTCGCCGGTTGGCCCGCCTGGACGGCGCCGAGACTGCCGTGGGCCGGCCCGCTGACGATCGACTTCAAGGTCGAGTCGTTCTCCGGGGCGGGGTCGGTGCAGCTCAGCGAGATCGAGACCGCGGTGTTCATGCCGGTGGTCACGGACGCGTTCGTGCACGTCGGGCCCGGGTTGCGCGCCCAGTCCGCGTTGCCGTCGAAGTGCATCGCGGAATCGCTGAGCGGCACGAACGAGGCGGGACCGGGGGTATTGGCGTCCTGGTAGCCGAGCTCCCCCGCGGTGAATGTGCCGCGTGTGTAGGCGATCTTCGTCCCGTCGGGCGACCACACGCAGTTGATGCCGCCGACGGCGGCAGCCGTGTTGGAGAAATTCACGCCGGGCGCGCCGGCCCCGGTTGCCGCGACGGTGTAGACCTGCGCTGCGCTGCTCTTGGGCCCCCGCGTGTAACAAAGCTTGGTCCCGTCGGGCGATATCGCCGGTTGCCACTCGTTCACAGCCGCGGTGGTCAGCACCGGCGCGGCGGCGATCGCGCTGTTGTTCGACGGCTCCTTGTAGATGTCCGCCGCGTTGGTGGCGATGTCGCCGGCGGAGTAGTAGATCGTCTGGGAATCCGGGGTCCACGCCGCCTTGTCCGCCGGCGTGGCAACCGTGTCGGTGAGGGTGATCGTCGGCCCGCCGGCCAGCGGAGCGACGAGGATGTCGGTGCCGCTGGTCCAAGCGATACGAGTGCCGTCGGGCGAGAACGCCGGCCGGTCCTCGTTGGCGGCCGTGTTGACGAAAGGCGTGACCGTGCCAGTTGCCACGTCCTGCACCACGATGTCCCTGGTCCCATCGGGTCCCACCGAGTACGCGATCTTCGTCCGGTCCGCCGACCACGCGGGGTGCGAGTCCTGCACGGCGCCCGTATTGGTGAACTGCACCGCGGGTCCGCCCGGGAACGCGAACAGGTAGATGTCAGAGCCTGAGTCGACATTGGGGGCGCCGCCACGCCCCGAGGTGAATGCGAGCCTGCCGTTGGGACCCGGAATGGGAATCGCGCCGGCGACGCCCGGGATCCCGAGCAGGAAGGTCAGAGCCGCCGCGACGGCCAGCGCCAGGAGCCTGCTTGGATGCCGACGCTGAGAGGGCTTCACGATCCGACCGTAACAGCACGGGTGTCCGCAAGGGAAAAATCGCCGATGGACCTGGAGCGATCTTCTGCGCTCGCCCGGTCAACCGCTGAGGAAACGTCGCACCTCGCTGCGTCGCTCGTGGTTTGACACGCGCAGCCCCGAGCCGCCGTTGGGGAGGGTCTCGTCGCCGAGGTCCGGCTTGAGCACGCGTGTGGGCGGGGAGCCCGCCGTCTCGAGCGCCGCGAACAGTCCCAGCAGCGAGAACCCGCTCATGTCCGTGCGGATCGCCTTGGGGCCGTCCCATGCCACCAGCGGGAGGCGTAGGAACGTGGTGGGCGAGGTGATGCGGCCCTTCATCGCGGTGAGGATCTGCTGCTGTCGCTTGGCCCGCGTGAGATCGTCCTCCCCGGGGCGACACGCGTTCTTGCGGGTGCGTGCCAGCGCGAGCGCATGCCGGCCGTCGAGATGGTTGGTGCCCGGTCGCAGGCGCAGCGTGACGCCGCCGTTGCGGTCGCCGCCGTTGACGTCCGAGGTCACGCAGCCGTCGGTGAAGTCGATGCCCCCGAGCGCGTCCACAAAGGCCGGGAAGTTGTCGAAGTTGACCTCGACGAGGTGGTTGATCTTGATCCCGAGATAGCGCTTGATCGTGGTGATGGTCAACGCCGGGCCGCCGATGGCATAGGCGGCGTTGATCTTGTCGGCTCCGTGGCCCGGGATGTCGACGATGGTGTCACGGGGAATCGAGAGTCGGGCGCTGTGGAACAGCCCGGTGCGCATGAGCACGATGCTGTCGGAGCGGGGCGGGCCGCATCCGGCGGGTGGGCAGTCGGGGGCGTTGCGCCTGCGCTGGTCGGAGCCGAGCACGAGCACGGTGCTGGTGGAGGTAAGGGTGGGGCCTCCCCCGTCGAGTGCCGTGGAGGCCTCGTCGGAGACCTGGGCGCGCTCGATCTGGGCGCTGATGAGAAACAGCAGCAGGGCCAGGGCGAGCCAGCCCCCGATCACCAGGAGCACCCAGCGAAGCACCCGGCCTGTTGTCCATGGCCTGCGCCCGGGCTTGGAGCCGCCGGCGCCGCGCAGCGCCTGCAGGCTCTCGAAGCCCCGTTCGTCGCCTCGGCCGGGGACCTTCAACCATCTCGGGCGCGACCGGTAGCGCGTGTATCGCGGACGCTCCGAGCCCTCCCCTGGGCGCTGTGGGTCGTCGGCCATACGGCGGTGTATGGTGGCCGACGTGGCGGCAGACTGCGTGATCGGCGTGGACCTGGGGGGAACCAAGGTGCTGGCCGGTGCGGTGGATACCGACCAGCAGGTCCACTACCGGGCGCACCGGCCTGTGCTCGGGCTCGAGCAGGCCGCCCTGCTCGAGACGATCGTCGAGGCGGCAGAGGAGGTCCGGTCGGCGGCGCCCGGTCCGGTGGTCGCCGTGGGCTTCGGCATCCCCTCGCTGATCGACCAGCGCCGAGGCATGGCGGTGATGTCGGTGAACCTGCCGATCGCCGACATGCCGTTTCGCGACGTGATGGCCGAGCGCCTCGGTCTCCCGGCGTTCATCGACAACGACGGCAACGTCGCGGCCCTGGCCGAGCACCGCTACGGTGCGGCAAAGGGCAGCCGGCACACGATCATGCTGACGATCGGGACCGGAGTGGGCGGCGGGCTGGTGCTCGAGGACCACATCTACCGAGGTTCCATCGGGGCCGGAGCCGAGCTGGGGCACATGGTCATCGACATGGACGGCCCCGCCTGCCAGGGCAACTGCCCCAACCGCGGCTGCCTGGAGGCGATGGCCTCGGGGACCGCCCTGGTGCGGGAGGCCAACGAGGCGGCGCGCGCCGCTCCCGACTCGCAGATCGGCAGGGTGATGGCGGAGGGTCGCGAGCTGACCGGCCCGCTGATCACCGAGTTGGCCCACGACGGGGATACCGCGGCGCGCGAGGTGCTCGCGCTGATCGGGCGGCGGCTCGGCGTGGGCGTCGCCAACTACGTGAACATCTTCAATCCCGATGCCGTGGTGATCGGCGGCGGGGTGATCGCCGCCGGCGATCTCCTGCTGGGGCCGGTGCGCGAAGAGCTGGCGACGCGTGGACTGCGCCCGTCCAAGGACATGGTCGAGGTTGTGCCGGCCCGCTTCGCCAACGAGGCGGGGATGCTCGGAGCCGCCGCCCTGGCCTTCGACGGCGCCGTCTCGCACCAGGACGAAGCTGCCGGGGCGTGAGCACCCGCGACGGGCGCCTCGTCGTCTGTCCCACTCCGATCGGCAACCTCGAGGACGTGACGCTGCGCGTGCTCGCCGCTCTGCGCGAGGCTGACGTAATCGCCTGCGAGGACACCAGGCGCACCGGCATCCTGCTCGAGCGCTACGGGGTCAAGGCGCGCATGCTCAGCTACCACGAGCACAACGAACGAGCGCGCACCCCGGGGCTGGTCACCCGAATGCGGGGAGGGGAGGTCGTCGCCCTCGTCTCGGACGGCGGGATGCCGCTGGTCTCAGATCCCGGCTTCGTGCTCGTCGAGGCGTGCATCGCCGCCGGGCTCGCGGTCGACGTGCTTCCGGGCCCGTCCGCCGCGCTGGCAGCGCTCGTCGCGTCGGGCCTGCCGGCCCAGCGGTGGCGCTTTGTCGGGTTCCTGCCCCGCCGGCGCGGCGAGCTGCTGGCGGTGCTCGGCTCGCCCGAGACGCTCGTGGCCTTCGAGTCACCGCGGCGCCTCGGGGCATCGCTGGCTGCGCTGGCCTCGCTCGATCCAGAGCGCCGCGCGGTCGTGTGCCGCGAGCTGACCAAGCTCCATGAGGAGGTGGTCCGCGGCTCGGCGGCGGAGCTGGCCGCGCGCTACGCATTGGCACCGCCCAAGGGCGAGATCGTCCTCGTCGTCGGGCTCGTAGCGGGTGGGTCGGAGGTCGATGCGACGCCGGCGGTGGATGCCGTGCGACGGTTGGTGGAGGCGGGGGCCAAGCCGCGCGTTGCCGCCCGGGTGGTGGCGGATCTCACGGGGGTGGGGGCAAACGCCCTCTATCGAGCCGTCAGCGAGAGCTGAGGCGGGGGCTCGCCCATATCCTTGGGGCCATGCTCGACGCCGACGGGTGGGATCTTCGCTACGCAGCCAGGGACCGTGTCTTTTCGGTCGAGCCGACGCCGGTCGTCAAGGAGCTGGTGTCGCCATTGGCGCCGGGTCGAGCCCTGGACCTCGCGGCCGGCGAGGGTCGACACGCGGTGTGGCTCGCCCAGCGCGGTTGGCGGGTCACAGCCGTGGACTTCTCGCGCGTGGGCCTGGACAAAGCGGCTGTGCGTGCGCAGGAGCTCGGCGTGAAGCTGGAGTGCGTGCAGGCGAACCTGTACGACCACCGGCCGGCCCTAGACTCGTTCGAGCTCGTGCTCATCGCCTACATGCACCCCGAGCCCGATCAGCGGGCCGCCGTGTTCGGGCATGCCGCCAGGGCGCTCGCGCCGGGCGGTCACCTGCTGGTCGTCGGGCGCGACGTCGCCGACCTGAGCGCAGGCTACGGGCCGTCGGATCCCGACCGGCGCTTCACCGTCGACCGCCTGGCCGCCGCGGTGCCGGCGAGCCTCGAGCTCGAGCGCTGCGAGCAGGTGATTCGGGAGCGTCGGGAGCCCGAAGGCCCGCGAGCCTTGATCGACACCGTCGCGTGGGCCCGACGCCCCGCTCCCACCTCCGCCGCGCTCGCATCATGAAGCCGCCCTCGGCCGCGGACCACGAGGGGAGCCCCACCGAAACCGGTGCCATCGAGCCAGGCGGCGAAATGCACACGGAAAAGGTCAGCCACCAGGTCGAGCGATGGCTGCGCGGCGATCAGCCCAAGACACTGGGCAGCCTCATCGACCTGTTCGGCGAGCGGGGCTTCGCGATCGTCTTCGTGCTGCTGATGGCGGTTCCGGCGCTCCCGCTGCCCACCGGCGGGGCGACACATGTGCTGGAGGTCATCACGGCGCTGCTGGCGCTCGAGCTGATCGTCGGGCGCCGGGAAATCTGGCTGCCCCAGCGCTGGCAGCAGATCGAGCTGGCCGGTCCGTCGCGCCAGAAGTTCATCAACGCGCTGCTCAAGCGCATCCGTTGGTTCGAGCGCTTCTCCCGTCCCCGCGGGCGGTGGCTGTTCAACCATCGGCTGAGCGGGGTGGTATTCGGCCTCGCCGTGCTCGCGCTGACCGCGGCCGCATTCCTGGCTCCGCCCTTCTCCGGGCTCGACACCCTGCCGGCGATCGGAGTGGTCGTGCTGGCCCTCGGGGTGCTGCTCGAGGACTTCGTCCTCGTCGTCGCCGGTCTCGTCGTCGGCGTCCTCGGCGTCGTCGCCGAGGTCACGCTGGGCACCCTCGTGGTGAAGGAGCTCAAGCAGCTGTTCTGACGAGCCTCGTGCGCATGCACTACGGGGAGTGGTTAATGGGGCGTCCAGCGCACGGTGCCGTGGGCGACGATGTCGCCGTTCTCGGCGCTGGCGGAGACCTCGGCTCCGGCCACGAAGCTTTCGAGCAGGTGGGCTTCGGCGTTGGTCCCGCCCGCCTCGCGCAGGAGACGAGGTAGATCGATGCGCAGACGCGTGCCCGCCGGCTCCGCCTGGAAGGTGGTCATCGTGGCGACCCTGCGCGCGAACGTCCGATCTGAGGCGACGACGAACTTGTCCCCGATGACGCCGTAGACGACTCGGTCGAGGCCAGGCACACCGCGGGCCTGCTCGAGACCGGTGATCTCGTAGAGGAGCTCGCCCGGGTCGCCTGGCGTAGAGGGGCGGCGGTCTGGTAGGGGCCGCACGTGGACGGAAGCCAGCAGACCAAACGCATTCGGCGTCAGCGGAGCGTCGGGAGCCACCAAGAGAAGACTGGAGAGGCCGGTCTGGCCCAGCCCTTGCAGCCCCTCCAGGATCCCGGGCAGTCGTGGGGCGATGCGGGGCAGCAGGCGGCGCATCTCGGCTGGATCGCGCAGGCTGCTGCGTGCGGCGAAGCGCGTTTCACCACTCGGAGTCGGGCGTAGTACCGACTGACTGGGCCCGGTGAACTGTCGCAGGACGGCGTCCTCGAAGCGCAGTCGCTCGCGGCGCTCGAGCGCCTTGACCCGTCGGATGAACCGCGAACGGGGATACAACTGGCGCACGAGCCTGGCCAGGAACACGGTTGTGCGGCTCTGGTCGGCCGACGCAGATGCGATCCCCGCGTCGCGAGGAAGCTCGATCGGCGTGGCCGGGGGAAGGGGCAGCTGATTATCGGCCAGGCCGGTGAAGTCCACCCTGCCATCAAGGTGCGCTGCGTCGTCGCTGAGCACCAGGCTCAGCTCGGCTGCATGAAGGGCTCGGCCAGGTGGGGTGTGTCGCAAACGTCGAAGCTCGTCGCGGTCGAGCAGCAAGGCGAGCACTCCCGCTGTCGCCCGCAGGCGAACGAGTGCCTCCCCTGGGGTGGGAAGGCGCAGGTTCGGCGAGGCCTGCCCACGCGCCCGTTGGCGCAGCAGGCTGTTGGTCCGCTTCTCACCAAGGTTGTCACCGGACACTGCCACGAGCGTGTCGCCGCCGACCAGAGCGACCCCATCGCCGAGCAGCTCAGCATTGTTGACCCCGCGCAGTGCGCGCCGTTTGAGGCCCGTCCGCTTGAGCCGAACCAGCAGCCGGTCGAGCGCATTCTTGTCCTGGATGTGGTAGGCCACATCGACTTCGGTGCGCGGCTGGCGCTTGCCGCGCTCGCGGATCGCGGCCAAGACGCGCCTGCGATCGAGCCGTCGCCCGCGACGATCGACGTACACCGGGCGGCCCCGGCGGTCGAAGCGCGTCTTGTCCCCGTCGACCCGCTCGAGGAGATCACGGGTTGCCGCTGACAGCGGCGATGCCGGCGTAACGTGCACAGCGGCGAGCAACTTGCCGTGTAGGAGTGGCCGGATATCGCGGCCAAAGGAAAGCCCGGCAAACCCCCCCACCTTCTCCAAAGCACCATCGAGCGTCGCCGGGGCCGGGCCGTCGAACAGCTCACGCGCGACGCCGGTCCCCACCGCGCGAGCGTAGAGGCGCTTGAGCTGCTGCCACTGCCCGCCTTCATAGTCAAGATCGATCGCTGCGACGAGCTGAGCATGCGGGTTCAGATACCGCGCCGCAGCAAGATCATCCCCGCCTGACGAGTCCCCACTCGCCCAACTGACGGCTACGACGGCCAGCAGCAATGCCACCACAATCGCCAAGACCCACCGCACGAACGCCAGGTTACTCCAGCGGGAAGCCCCAGAGCCTCTAGGCACCGCGACCCGAGTAACGCAATCCTCACGCCGCGCAACGACTCTGCGGGAGCAACGTTCCAACTCATACGCACCGCGCTTCGCACTACTCGTCTGTCATTAGCGTGGCCGTCATGAGATGCCTGGTTTACATGTCACTGGCCGCCGCGATGCTGGCCTCCCCGGCGGCTGCGCTGGGCGAACCGTGGCGGTGGCCGGTGGAGGGCCCGCTGGCTGCGCGTTTCGCCTACCACGAGTCCATGCCGTTCTCGCGCGGGCAGCATCGCGGTATCGACATTGCCGCATCGGAAGGCACAGTCGTGCGCTCAGCTTGCCGGGGACAGGTGCGGTTCGCAGGGTCGGTCGCGGGTTCGGACGGGATCGTGAGCGTCGCCTGCGGTCGGTTGGCGGCGAGTTATCTTCACCTCGGCTCGATCACCGTGCGGGCCGGGGCCGACATTGGCACGGGCGAGCAGATCGGCAGCGTGGGCCGGCGGTCGCGTCTCTACTTGAGCGCGCGACGGACGGGGGATCGGTTCGGCTATGTCGATCCGCTGAGCTTGCTGAGAGAAACGGGATCACCGATCCCCCTCGTCCCGCGCTTCAGTGCACGTCGGCCCCCAGTGACGCCGCCGCTCGGTCCCGCGCCGCGTCCGGTTCCGGTGTGGCATGGAAGCCCCGTGCGGCCACCGGAGCCGGGGCGGGTCCCGGTGGCCGAGCCCCGGCAGGTCCCCGCGGCCCATCCGCAGCCGGCGAGCCAACCACTCGTCGCGTGGGCTGGGCTCGGCCTCCTGGCTGCGGCCCTGCCGAGCTGGGGCGTCCGGCGGGTGCGCCGCCGACGCCGGCCGGTCCGGGTGGTCAAAGCAGGTCTGCGCGCCGGCTGAGGGAGCAAGCACTTCGCCTTCGGCGGAGCCGCCGCTCGATGCATGCAGTCGCTCGAGGACAGCTTCCCGAGAGGCGACGGTAGCCTTCGCCGCCGTGTCCTTCTACGTCACGACGCCCATCTACTACGTCAACGCGGCGCCCCATCTCGGGCACGCGTATTCGACGATCGGGGCCGACGTGCTGGCCCGTCACATGCGCCAGCGGGGCGAGGACGTGTTCTTTCTCACCGGGACCGACGAGCATGGCGAGCCGGTTGCCCAAGCGGCCGAGGACGAGGGTGTGACCCCCCAGGAGCTCGTCGATCGTAACGCCCCCCGCTTCCAGGCGCTCATGCCCCAGCTCAACGCCTCCAACGATTTCTTCATCCGCACGACCGATCCCCAGCATCGCGCGCGAGTGCAGGAGATCCTCCAGGGCGTCTATGACCGTGGCCACGTCTACCCCGGGACCTACGAGGGTTGGTACTGCCCGCGCTGCGCCGACTTCAAGACCGACTCCGAGCTGGGGCCCGGAAACACCTGCGCGATCCACGAGATCGTCTTGCAACGTGAACGCGAAGAGAACTACTTCTTTGCCCTCTCGACCTTTCAGGAGCCGCTCGAGCGCCTGTATGCCGAGCAGCCGGATTTCGTCATGCCCTCCTCGCGCTTCAACGAGGCGCACGCCTTCATCAAGCAGGGCCTGCAGGACGTCTCACTCTCCCGGGCGCGGCTGTCCTGGGGCGTGCCGGTCCCCTGGGATGAGTCGCAGGTCTTCTACGTCTGGTTCGATGCGCTGCTCAACTACGTGACGGCGCTGAGCTATGCGCGGGAGGGACAGGACCTGACGAAGGAGTTCTGGCCGGCGAGCTACCACGTCATCGGCAAGGACATCCTCAAGTTTCACGCGGTGTTCTGGCCGGCGCTCCTGCTGGCGGCGGGCTACGAACTGCCGCGCCACCTGTTCGTCCACGGGTTCCTGCTCTCGCGCGATGCCTCGACCGGTGAGAACAAGAAGATGTCCAAGTCGATGGGCAACGTGTTGGACCCCTTCGAGGTGATGGAGCGCTTCGGAGCTGACGCCCTGCGCTTCTACTGCTTTCGCGAGGTGCAGTTCGGGCAGGACGGCTCGGTCGCACCTGACAGCTTTGAGACCCGGTACGAGAGCGAGTTGGCCAACGGCTATGGCAACCTGGCCAGCCGTACCCTGGCGATGATCGCGCGCTACCGGCAGGGCGAGGTGCCCGATGCCGAGACCGATCCGGCGCTTGCCGGCGATCTCGACGGTCTGCCCGAGCGGGTTGCCGAGCTGCTGGACCGCGCCGAGCTCTCGGCCGCTCTCGAGGAGATCTGGCAGCGCGTGCGACGGCTGAACCGCTACGTGGAAGAGCAGGCTCCCTGGCGGCTGGCCAAGGACCCCGCGGTCGCCGGCGACCTCGACCGGACCCTCTACAACCTCGCCGAGGGGCTGCGTACGGTCACCGTGCTCCTCTACCCCTATATGCCGGCCACCGCCGAGCGACTCCTCTCCGCTGTTGGTCAGCCCGATATCCAGCTCGCGCACGCTCGCTTCGGCGCCCGGGGGGGAGGAGCCGTCGTGGAGGCGATCGAGCCGCTGTTCCCCAAGCGGTGATCGACACCCACACCCACCTCGACCACTGCGAGCCCCCCGATGCGCAGCTCGTGGCGGAGGCCGAGCAAGCCGGCGTGCAGCGGCTGCTGACCATCGGGATGACCGGCATCTCGTGTCGTGCCGCCCTTGCGGCCGCAGAGAGCTTTCCCCAGGTGTACGCCGCGGTCGGGCGCCATCCCACCGAGGCCACCGGGTTCGACGACGGCGACCTCTCCGAGCTGCGGGCGCTCGCGGCCCACGAGCGCTGCGCCGCGATCGGGGAGACGGGGCTGGACTACCACCGCGATCACGCTCCGCACGCCGACCAGGCGCGAGCGTTCATCGCGCAGATCGCGCTGGCGCGCGAAACGGGCAAGCCACTCATCGTTCACACGCGCGACGCCGCGGATGACACGCTGGCCACGCTCGACGAGCACGGCAGCGGCCTCGCAGTGGTCATGCACTGCTTCTCCATGCCCGAGCGTCTCGAGGAGTGCGTGGAGCGGGGATGGATGATCTCGTTTGCCGGGAACGTCAGCTATCCCAGTGCGACCGATCTCGCGGATGCGGCACGCCGGGTGCCCGCCGAGCGGCTGCTGGTGGAGACCGACGCGCCCTACCTCGCTCCGCAGCCGGTGCGAGGCCGCCCCAACGAGCCGGCGCACGTCGTACACACCGCGCGGTTCATCGCGGAGCGGCGCGACATCGCCTACGAGGAGCTCGAAGCGACTGTGCAGCGCAATGCGGCCGCGGTGTTCGGCTGGTGATCGCCAGAGACCAACCGTTGCAGCCGAGCCTTCGGCGCATGCGCCAGTTCGACGTCCGCCCCAACCACGAGCTCGGCCAGAACTTCCTCATCGACTCCAACCTGCTCGGCGTCATCGGTCGCGCCGCCGCGCTCGGGCCCGACGATGTCGTGCTTGAGGTGGGGGGCGGCCTCGGCGTGCTTTCCGAGTACCTCGCGTCGCGGGCGGCGCACGTCCACGTGGTGGAGCTCGACCGGCGCCTCGAGCCCGCCCTCCGCGATGCGCTGGACCCATTCCCGGGCCGCGCGAGCCTGTATCTCGGGGATGCCCTCACGCTGGATCTCGGGGCGCTGCGGCCGCGGCCGGACAAGGTGGTGGCCAACCTGCCATACGGAATCGCTGCGACGGCCATCCTGCGCACGATCGAGGAGCTTTCCGGGGTCTCGCTGTGGGTCGCGATGGTCCAACGCGAGGTGGGCGAGCGCTTGGCCGCAGCCGCCGGCAGCCGCGCGTACGGGATTCCCTCGGTGATCGCCCAGCTGGCCTGCGACGTTCGCGTCATACGGCGGGTGTCGCGCAGCGTGTTTCACCCCGCCCCCAATGTCGATTCGGTGCTCGTGCGCCTCGTGCGCCGGGGCGCGGCGGCGCCGTCGGACCTGCGGCGGCTCGTCCATGCGGCGTTTGCCCACCGGCGCAAGACGCTGGCCGGCTCGCTGGCGCTGGCGCCGGGCGCGGACCCCGACCACCGGGAGCGCGCCCGGCGGGCGCTCGCAGCGATGGGGCTGCCCGCCGACAGTCGCGCCGAGCGCCTGACGCCCGAGCAGTTCCGCGAGCTGGCCGGCCGGCTTTCATGACCCGCCTCGAGTCGCTGGCTCCGGGCAAGGTCAACCTCTGCCTCTATCTCGGAGAGCGCCGCGCCGACGGCCTGCACGAGCTCGTGTCACTCGTGCAGGCCGTCGACCTGGTCGACGAGATCGGGCTCGAGCCCGCGCCGCCCGGCGCCACCGGCGACGAAGCGATCTGCCCCGGGGTCGAGGGTCCCAACCTCGCCGTGGCCGCACTTGCCGCCTACCGGGCGGCGACCGGCTGGGACGCCCCCCCGCAACGGGTGAGCATCGAGAAGCACATTCCCGTGGCGGCGGGGATGGGCGGCGGTTCCAGCGATGCCGCGGCGGTCCTCCGCCTTGCCGCGCAGGCGGCGGGCAGGCCCGACGATCCGCGACTCAACGCGATCGCGCCGGGAGTGGGCGCCGACGTGGCCAGTCTGCTTGCGCCGGGTCTCGCGCTCATGACCGGAGCCGGCGAACGGGTCTCGCCGCTAGCTGCCCTGGAGCCGTTGTGGTTGCTCGTGCTCGTCCTCCCGGATCGCCTCTCCACCGCTGAGGTCTACCGGGAGGCGGACCGCCTCGGTCTCGGTCGCTCGCGCCGGGCGTTGAGAGAGATACGGGGCGAGATCGAGGCGTCGCTCGAGCTCGGCGGGGACCTCCCCCCCGAGTTGATGCACAACGACCTGGAGCCCGCAGCGCGCTCGCTGTGCCCCGGCATCGGCGATGCACTGGCGGCCGCTCGGACGGCGGGGGCGCAGCGCGTGCTGGTCAGCGGCTCCGGACCCACGGTGTTCGGCGTGTTCCGGGGAGGCGAGCCGTCGATCGACTTCACTGCGCTGGAGCGCTATCCGGCCGCGCGCGTGCTGCGGCCCGTGACGTGGTGAACATCCCCGCCGCCCTCGTAGCTCGTCGTCGGCTCGCTTCGGCACAATGGGACTCGATGGTCGACCAACCATGAGCAATACATCGATCAGCTACCTGGTGGGGGCGCTCGCGGGGGTCTTTTCGCTCGCCGCGTTCAGCGCCTTCGTGGTGGTCCCGGCCTGGAACGCCTACGGCCGGGGCTGGCAGCGCGCAGCGGCGATGTTCCTGGCCCTTTACGTCTTGCTGGCGATGGTCGGGCTGGGCGCCGGCGCGGGGCTCCTGGTCGTGTACTTCTGGGACAGCATCGCGTAGAACGCCCCGCGGCGCCGGCGTCTCCGCGCCTACACTTGCTGGATGTCATCGCCCGTGCGGCGCCTTCAGGTGACGCCAGATCCAGTTGAGGCACCGGTCGTCGCCGAGATCGACCCGATCGAGGCGGTAGCCGACGCTGTCGAGTCCGGTGCCGGGCTCCCCGTGGTCGTGCGGGCGGCCGGGCGCGCGCTGGATTGCAGCCTCGCCTTGCTCGACACCAGCGGTAGCCCGCTGGCCGTCGACCCCGAGTCGCCCGCCGACGAGCAACTGCTGCTCACCGCCGGCGCCGGTGTCGAGGATCTCGAGCTGCGAGTGGCCGGCCAGCCGGTGGGCCGCCTGCGCCTGCGAGCGCGGGGCGCTTCGCCGTCGACGACGCTGGTCACGCTGGTCCGGACGCTGCTGGCCTCCGAGGCCGAGCGGGTCCGCGCTCCCGAGCGCGCGTCCGAGCAGGCCGTATCCGGGTTCCTGTGCGACCTGTTGGCTCGGCGGTACTCCAGCCGGGATGAGCTGCTCGCCGCGGGCGCAAAGCTGGGCGCGGCGCTGGAGTCGGGAGGCAGCATCGTGGTCGCGCACGCCCAGCCGCTGGTCCCGACGGACGGCGACTGGCGGCGGCGAGTCCTGACGGTTGCCGAGCGCGGCGCGCGGGGCGCCGTGGCGGGGGCCCTGGCCGCACTGGCCGAGCGCCCGGACGCCCGGCCCGGGGAGATCGTGCTGCTGGTCCCCGGCGAGGAGGACGGTGCCGGGCGCCGGGTGGCCGACGCGGTGCTCCGTGAGCTGCGGGCCAACCTGTATGGCTACGGCTTCGTCGTGGGCCGCAGCCGAGCCGCGCGCGATCCGCTCGAGCTGGCGCGGGCGGGCAAGGAGGCTCTGCTGGCGGCCAATGTGGCGATGGCCGACGGGGCCTCCACGGTCCTGGCGTTCGAGGACATGGGGGCATACACCATCCTGCTCACGTCGGGGCCGGAGGAGCTCCAGCGCTTCTACGCCGAAACCGTCGAGCCCATCCGCGCCTATGACGAGCAGTACGAGTCGGGCTGGGTGCGGACCCTCGAGACCTTCCTGGACTGCGACGGCAACGTCGCGCAGACGGCAGAGCGACTGTTCGCGCATCGGCACACCATTCGCTACCGGCTCAAGCGGGTGCACGAGCTGTCGGGAATCGACATCCTCTCCAGCGACGGGAGGGAGCGGCTGTCGCTCGGTCTCAAGGCGATGCGCGTGCTCGGCATCGCCGCGCCGGGGGGGCCGGCCTCCGAGCCAGGCACAGAGGGCGGTCGCGTGCCCGGAGGCCCCCAGGAGCGCTCACGCTGATGGCGTTGACGTCCGGCGATCACGTTCCGGGGGGCCTGTGGGTGCTGACTCCGGCGGGCGACGAGGTCCAGCTGCAAGCGCTGGTGAGCGGGGCTGCCACGCTCGTGATCTTCCTGCGCCATCTGGGTTGACTGCCCTGCCGCGAGCACCTGGTCGAGGTGTCACATAGCAGCCGCGAGTTGGGTGCGCGGACGATCTGCATCACGTTCGCGCCGCCGTCGCTGCTGGCGGCTTTCGAGCGCGAGATGGGGCTTGAGATCCCGCTCTACGGCGATCCTCACCGCGCGGTCTACACCGTCTTCGGTTTCGAGCGCGGGTCGGTGGCGCGAGTGTGGCTGGACCCTCGGGTGTGGCGCCGCTACGCGAAGCTGCTGGCCCGGGGACGTCGTTTCAGACGCGTTCAGCAGGACACCCTCCAGCTCGGAGGCGACGCGGTCTTCGACTCCGAGGGCCGGCTGCGCTGGATCTACCGCAGCGCAGGACCGGAGGATCGCCCGACGGTTGCCGAGCTGATCGCCGCGATCCACGACTCGTGAACCGCTACGTTGCGACCGGCTCGGCGTTCTCCTCGGGCTCGAGCAGGGGCAGGAGCTTCATCAGCTCCAGGTTCTCCTGGGGATCGAGCACCGAGTGCTGGGCGCACGCCGGCACCAGGGTGTCTGACTCCGGGTGCGCCATCGCGTACGAGCAGGCCTGCAGGCGCTCCTGCGT
>JALYZC010000056.1 GCA_030945905.1 Actinomycetota bacterium | reverse complement strand
TTCCGCGAGCCCTACCACCGCGGGCGCGGGCAAGAAGACTCACTTTGCCAAGACGAAGTTCGTGATCCATGCTGGCTTGGCGTTCGGGGCCTTTCATCGCTACATCTACAAGCCGTTTAAGGCCGGCGTGTTCGGTCGTCCCGCCTCACATAAGGCAGCGTTGGCCAAGGCCGCGCTGGCGGCGGTGTTTGCCTACCACGAGACCAAGGTCGCGCTCAAGGACGCTCAATCCAGCCGGCTCCTATCAAAGCTCGTAAGCCCCCTTACCGCACTGCAAGGCAAGCTGAGAAGCATGGGCCCAGGGTTCAAACGCGGCCAATACAACGGCGCGCAGATCAACTCCGCCAACGCCGACACCACCACCGCGAGCGCCGCGAGCGCCAAGGCCGGGCAACCCATCAAAGACCAGCCCACACCCACCCTCGGCGGGTAAACCCAGCCCCCGGGGGCGATCCTGCGGCGTTGTTTGCGAGCGCGAGGAGCAGGTAGCTCCATCCCGCGGTGAGCAGCGAAAACTTGGCGGTCGCGCAGGCGCGGGCGACGGCAGGCAGGGGACCGTCGCGGCCAGCGAGAATGGCAAGCAGGGCTGTGTTCTCGACCGCGTCGAAGCCCCCGGCTAGGCTAGGAGGGTCTGGCGAAACGGCTAGCGAAACTTCCGACGTTTGCGGCGTTGCTTCTGCGCGGCCCATTCGCGCCAGATAGCCGCACGCTTTGAGGGGTCGCCCGCAGCGTAATCGTCATATCCGAACTTGATTTTGCAGTTCGGACAGACTTGGAGGCTCCCCGCGTTGCCGACCCACGCCGGCTTAGCGAGAACCTGCTCCTCGCACGCGGGGCAGCGGTGGCGCCCTTTTTTCACGGGCCGCAGGTTACGCGGCGAGCGGTACTGCGCGCGCGACCGGCGCGTTCTACGGGGCTCTCAGCGGCCACTGAGCCTGGATCCAACAAGGCTCTGCACATCTTGTGCAAATGTGCAGACCGATGCGCGGCAGCGAAGAACCACGGCGCGAAAGGCAGGTGCAGCCAGCTCTGGGGGCCTGCGACTGGTTCGCTCATAAGCCTGATCTCGCTGGCTCGGCAGGAGCGAGCCGTGACGCGGCGGTGATCGACAGCACGGGATGAGCGGGGGGCATGTGGCTGACTATCTGACGCGCGGGGCTCGGGCACGCCGCTGATGGCCGCCGTGCCCTTTCTCCTGGCCCTCGCGTCGTCCCCCGGTCAAGCGAGCGGTGACCAGCGCCGTCCACCCGGCCCGGCTCATCGCCTCTCTGACCGCCCGGCCAAGCCGGCTGATCGGCTGCCCACAAGCCAGGAGGCCGCACCCTCGATGCCGCCGTTGCCGTTCCTCCACCCCCAGCAGTACAGAGGCTCTACGGCGCTTACAAGCCCACACTAGGTTCTAGAGCGCAGTGGGTTTTGGGTGTTCTTCTTTCGGGTCCATCTGAGCGGCGAGCCGCAGGCGAGCGCACCGTTTCTGCAGTTACTCGTTCTAGAGACGTTTAAAGCGTCACTCCCACAACGTGCCCTAGAGCTAAAGGCGTCACTCCCACAACGTGTCCGGGGCGTCACTCCCACAACGTGTCTTTCGCTTTCCGTCCGCGCCAGCGGCGACCCTTTGGGACCCAGTGGCTCGCGAGAGGCTCCAGACCGCAACTGCTGGGCGCGCTGTTTCCCGCGCCGGCCTGTTCGCTACGGGGTCACGCCAGCTCGCGCTACCGATCGAGGCGCGCGGGCTCTCCGAGGTCACGATCGCCTCAGGCTCGCTGGTCATCACGCCGGATTACGACGTGCTCGCGTGGCTTTGCACCCGGTGGAAGCAACGCCCAACGGAGTCGGGCTGGATGCGCCCAAGCCTCTACGAGATCGGCTCAGACCTCTACGACAAAGCACCGAGTGGCGAGGACTACCGGACACTGCGGAAGTCGCTTTCAAGGTTGGCGACGGTGTCCCTGACGCTGTTCGGAATTGACGGGATCACCGGCGAGCACGATCGTGACGCTTTCATCGAGGGGGAGGGCCTTCTTGTGTGGACGGGAAGCACGGCACTGGCGCTCGACGGGCGCTACCGGCCAGGGGTCCAGCTGGCAGGCTGGCTGCGACGCGCCATCGACGAAGGGGCGCCCGTCCGGCTCCACTGGCGCACGCTACGGTCATTCAGTAAGAACCAGAAGCTCGCGAAGCGGCTGTGGATCTATCTCCACGCCGAGCGCTGGAAGCGCACGGGCGATGGTTCGGCGGAAGCCACCTGGATCGCTTGCGGCGATCGGCTCTTCGCGGCGCTCGGGATGGACTACGCCCAGCCGCGGCAGGCGCGTGCGGCGCTCAAGCGGGCCTGCGAGACGATCCGGCATAAGGACGCGCGCTTTGCCGCCGGTCAGCTCGACATCGTGAAGGTGGGCAGCTCCTGGCGCGTCCAGGCGAGGCGTCCGACCTGGGAGTGCTGGCGTGAACTCAAGGCCGAGCATGAGGAGGCGCGGCGAGCGATCGCCGTGTCGTTGGCCAAAGCTGCCTAGCGCGTGCGGGCGGTCGCGGCCTCGTCGACTAGGCGCTTGAGGTAGGCGTCGAGTGACAGGCCGGCCTCCTCGGCCAGTTCGGTGAGCCGCTTCGCTTCGTCGGGTCCGAACTCGACGAGCACCTTGACCCCGACAGGCCGGCCCTCGTGGGTCTGGGTGTTGGTCGGCTTGCTCTCGCTCATGCGCCTCGCTTGAGGATCTTACGCTCGGCCGGGTTTGAGTCCCAGGCGGTGACCGGAAGCCAGGTGGTCGGATCGAGGGTCGCCTCGATCACCACGGTGAGAACACGGCCGCCGTCCGTGCGTCCGATCAGGAGGTGCCGGTCAGCCTCGCTGGCCGGGTTCGGGCCGGAGGGGTTGTCCGTCGTGACGTGGGCGTTTGCCAGGAGCTGGCGGACTTCATTCGGGGTCGCCCGGGTCATGTGCTCCTCTGTCTCCGAAACGAACAGGAGGAAGCGGACGTCGATCACGTCAGCCGGCGATCTCTATGCGTCAGCAGCGCGCAGCTTGCGGCGTAGCTTGAGCGCCCGGATCGGCCCCGCCGAGGCGATCTCCTCAAGCTGGGCCTGCAACTCCTGGGCTGCCTGGTCTGCCGCCTGCTTCTCGGTGCGCGCCTGGTGGAAGGCCTCCTCCATACGCTCGCGCGCCTCGCGCTCGGCCTCGACGCGAGCGGGTAACGCGAGCATCGTTTGAAGCTCTTGGCGCAGCTCCGCGTTCTCCGAGCGCAATTGGACGACCTCGGGGTCGGTGGGTCCGCCAAGCAGTCCGGCCTTCTCAAGCGCGATCTCCGGAATGCGACGGGTTCCGTCTCGCTTGATGATTTCGAGCTGGCCGCGATCGACCCGAGTTCTCATGGCCTGATAGGAGACGCCGCAAGCTTCTGCTGCTTCGCGCACCGTGTAGCTCCGCATCCTCCGAAGATTCGCCGCTTGGTCGGACGCTCCTGCCGCACTCGGCTGCAGGTGCGTCACGTGCCGCAGCACCTCGTTGCGTCAGGTGCCGCAAGTGCGTCTGGCTGCAGCGCCTGCTCTGCGTCCGCGCGCTGCCAAGGGGAAGCGCGCTTGCCGCAGCCGGCTGCAGGTGCGTCACGTGCCGCAGCCCCTCGTTGCGTCAGGTGCCGCAAGTGCGTCTGGCTGCAGCGCCCCTACGCCTCCCACGTCCGCGCGCGCATGGTTTCGACGCGTTGGCGGGGGGCGATGTGGCGGAGGTAGCGGTCGGTGGTGGCGAGGGAGCCGTGGCCGAGTTGTTGTTGGATGACGTTGACGGGGATGCCTTCGGCGACGAGTTCGGCGGCGTGGGCGTGGCGTAGGCCGTGGGCGTGGACGCGTCTTTCGATGCCGGCCCGGTTGGCGAGGCGGGGGAGCAGCCGCCGCACATAGGAGGAGTCAAGTTGTTGGCCTGCGAGCGTGCAGAAGACCGCGCGGCGCCCGGTGAGCCCGAGCCCCTGGCGTTTGTCTAACCAGCGTTCGATGAGCGCGAAGGCGGCGGGGTCCATCCCGACGGTGCGGCGCTGGTCGCCTTTGCCGTGCAGCACGACGACCGTCCCGTGGGCTTGGTCGATGTCTTTGGGGTAGAGGGCGAGTGCTTCTGAGACCCGCAGGCCGCCGCGGTAGAGGACGGCGATCAGCGCGCGGTTACGAATGCCGGTCGCCGCCCGCGGCGAGCACGCGCGGATCAGCGCGCGGACCTCATCTTCGCCCAGGAGCTCGGCGGGGTAGCGCCGGCCCTTGTTGGCCGGCCGACCTTCGTTCTCAGGTTCGCCCATGCCGGCGACCGTAGGCCGCTGGGCAGACGGAAACCCGTTCCTATATGTGTTCTGCACTTAAGGCCTTCCAACGCGCTTTGCTAGCTTGCGGGGTCGCGTCGGTCCGGTTTCAGGGGTGGAACGTCGGCGCTTCATTCCGAGGGAGGCAAGCCGACGTGCTTATACACAGCTTTTTCGCGAATTTTGTGGTTCTGCCGGGCAACGCCAAAGTAGCGGTTGCACGCCGCAGGAGGGCGTGGCTCGTCATGCTCGCGTTGTCCGCGGCGATCTCGGGGACGCTCACGTTTGGCGTTTCCCGCGGTGTGGCAGCGACGTCCTTCACGGACTACAGCACGAATTTCACGCGGTTTGAGTCTCCGGACCCGCAGGCTGCCGGGCGTTGGTCGGAGCGGATCGCGACGGTGCCTGACCTTAATGGCGATGGGAAGAACGAGCTGCTGATCGCCGATCTAAATGAGAGTTTCGGCGGCTTCTCGCGTGCTGGACGGGTGTACATGCAGG
>JALYZC010000054.1 GCA_030945905.1 Actinomycetota bacterium | reverse complement strand
GCTCGCGAGCCTCGGCGCGGTCAAGCCCCTTGAGACGCAGCGCGAGGGCGGCGTTGTCGAGCGCGCTCGCCCACGGGAGCAGGAGGTCGCGCTGGGGCATGTACGCGGCCGGCTCGCAGCGCATCTGTCCGGCATCGGGCGACTGAAGTCCGCAGACCAGCTCGAGCAGGGTCGATTTTCCGCACCCGCTTGGTCCCACCACCGCCACGATCTCCTGCGGCGCCACCTGCAGGGTCAGGTCCGCCAGCGCGGGCACCGGCCCGCGGCGGCCGGCGTAGGTCCGGCTCACGGCCTCAAGTGCCACGCCTCCGAGGCCGGTGCTGAGACGAGGCTCCGCAACCGGAGCCTGCGCAGTGCTCTTCATCGCTCCCTTCGCGGGCATTACCCCACAGGTTCAAAGGGTCAGCGCCGGGCGGATCAATCGATCCAGAGGCGCTATCTCAGCCGGCTGTCCCGCCAGCCCCCCTGTGGTCAGCTGCCCCGATCCTAGCCGATCACCGGCTGCGTGAGGGCCTTGACGAAGTCCTCGAGCTGCGCGGTCGTCCAGCACTCGAACGCGCGGCAGTGGCGCTCGTAGGCCGCGATCACCGAGTCGCCGTAGTTCCAGTACAGCCGTGGTTCGGGATTGAGCCAGAATGTGCGCCCCGCCCGCTGCGCTACGGCGGCGAACACGTCGGCGCGGGGGTCGCGTCCGTTGGTGCGGGCGTCGCCGAGCACGATGACCGTGGCGCGAGGGTGCAGGTCGTCCTCCACCTGGGCCAGGAACTCCGTCCACACGCGCCCGTAGTCGGTGTAGCCCGAGATGTCGGCCACGCCCGCGTCGCGACCGATCGCCTCGGACACCGCCTTGAAGCTTCGCTCGCGCTCGAAGACGTCGGTGACCTCGGAGATGCGCTCGATGAACACGAACGAGCGCAGCTTGCGAAAGGAGTCGTGCAGTGCGTGCAGCACGGAGAGGAAGAACACCGACGCCGAGGTCACGCTCGTGGACACATCGCAGAGCACGTAGATCTCGGGGCGGCGCGGCCGGCGCGGGCGATACTTCAGCACGACCGGCACGCCGCCGGTCTGCAGAGACGCGCGCATGGTACGCCGAAAGTCAACGTGGGCGTGGCGTTTACGGCCCCGGGCCTCATGGCCCTGCGTGGCCAGCCGGCGCTTGAGCTGGGCGACGATCCGGTGCACGGTGGCCAGGTCCTGCAGCGGGCCGCTGGGGAGGGCGCGGTCGAGCTCCGAGAGCGGGCGGGAGGGGGGGAGGCGTTCGGTGCGCTCGATCGTCGCGCGCTCGAGCTCCCGGCGCAGCTGGGCCTCGAATGCGCGCAGGGCATCGCGCGGCAGTCCTTCACGACGCGGATCGTCGTGGGGCAGGTCGGGCTGGGGCTCGGAACGCAGGCCCAGCGCGCGGCGAATGCGTTGGACGTCGACGCCGATGACCCCCGAGCCCTCGCCCCGCCGGCCGAACGCGGCGAGCGCAAGCCGCGCCAGATCGCGCATGGACCCCGCGGAACCCTCGCGCAGTGCCACGGCGATCTGTGCGCGCAACGCGTCGAGGTCGAAATGCTCCGCGAGCTGCCCGCTGCGCTCGTCGGCGTCGCCCTGCTCGCGGACTCCGTGGCGCAGCGCCTCGCCCTCTGCGGCGCGGAAGAAGTAGCGCTCGAATACGAGCTCGAAGATGCGGCGGTCCTCCTGCGACTTCGCCAGCGTCGCCGCGAGCGCCTCGCGCACGCCGGCGAGCTCTGTCCAGGACACCGCGGCCAGGGCGCTGAAGGCATCGAGCAGCTCCGAGGTTCCGATCGCCACGCCTTCGGCCCGGAGCTCCTCGGCGAGCTCGAGCAGGCGCGGGGCGAATCCCGGGGGTCGCCCGTCAGCCGGCGCTGGGTGCTCCGAAGGGGGCATCGGTGAGCTCACCGAGCCTGAGGCCCACGCGCTCGGCGACGGTGTCGAGGTCGGTGCGGTGCTTGACGATGATGCTCATCGTCTCGCGGAACGTCGTTGCGTCGATGTCGTCGGCGCCGAGCAGCAGCAACGCGCGCGCCCAGTCGATCGACTCGGCAATCGAGGGGGGCTTCTTGAGATCCAGCGCCCGAACCAGGCTGATCACCTCGACGAGCTTGCGGGCCACCGTCGCCCCCAGCTCCGGGACGTGGAGGCGCACGATCTCGAGCTCGTGCTCGAGCTCGGGATAGTCGAGCCACAGGTACAGGCACCGCCGCTTGAGCGCCTCGGTGAGCTCGCGCGAGTTGTTCGACGTCAGGACCACCACCGGCTGGGTGCGGGCTTCGATGCGCCCCAGCTCGGGGATCGAGATCTGAAAGTCCGAGAGCAGCTCCAGGAGCATGGCCTCGAACTCCTGGTCGGTCTTGTCGATCTCGTCGATCAGGAGCACCACGGGGTCCGGCGCGGCGATCGCCGTCATGAGCGGGCGCGCGAGCAGAAACTCCTCGGAGAAGATGTCGTCCTGCACGGCGTCCCAGCTCGCCTCGACGCCCTCGGCGCCGCCCGAGCCCGTCTGGATGCGCAGCAGCTGCTTGCGGTAGTTCCACTCGTACAGGGCCTTTGCCTCGTCGAGCCCCTCGTAGCACTGGAGGCGCACCAGCGAGCGCTCCAGGTACCGGGCGAGCGCCTTGGCCAGCTCGGTCTTGCCTACGCCGGCGGGGCCCTCCACGAGAATCGGCTTGCCCAGCCGGGCGGCAAGGTAGGAGACGAGCGCCGTGGACTCGGCCGCCAGGTAGCCAGCGGCACTCAGCCCTCGGGCTACGTCGGGAACGGAGCGCGGCTGCACGGTCATGCCCGTTCCATGATAGGTGCGTCGGTGGTGCTCGCCCGTCGCGTCTGCCCCGCGCCCCCCGCCATACGACGGCGCAGGAGCGGGCGGTCACCGAGTTGCGCTTTCAGGCGGACAACCTTGATCGCCGCGGCGCCTGTGGCGGCGTCGGGACTGGGACGTTCACACTCCCGCCGAGCCAGCTGATCGCGACCTACCTCCTATCCTGCGGCGCTGTGGCCGATGAGCTCTCTGGAGAGGTAGCGCTCGTCACCGGCGGCGGTCGCGGGATCGGGGCGAATATCGCGCGGGAGCTCGCCGAAGCCGGGATGCGGGTTGCCGTTGCGGCGCGGACGCGTGAGCAGGTCGAGCGCGTGGCAGAGGAGATCGGCGGCGTCGCGCTCGAGGTGGACGTCTCGGACGAGGCGTCGGTCACGCGGATGGTCGAGGACACCGAGCGCGAGGTCGGCGCGATCGACCTGCTGGTCAACAATGCCGGCATCGGGGTCCAGCCTGATGCGCGGCCGGTCTGGGAGGACAACGACGCACGCGAGTGGTGGCGGGTCTTCGAGGTCAACATGCTCGGAACCTATCTGTGCTGCCGGAGTGTCCTGCGCGGAATGGTCGCGCGCGGTGGTGGCCGGATCGTCAACGTCGGCAGCGGAGGCGCCTACCTGCCGGTGACCCCGGGGAGGGTTGGCGGCAGCGCTTATGGCCCCAGCAAAGCCGCGCTGCACCGCTTCGGCGAGGTGCTCGCCGGTCAGCTCGAGCAGCACGGCATCGCCGTGTTCACGATCAGTCCCGGACTGGTTCGCACCGCTCTGACCGAGGCGCTGGGGGACGATGCTCCATGGACGCCGCCTTCGCTCGCGCCGCAACTCGTCCGGGCGCTCGCTTCCGGTCGCGCCGATCGACTGACTGGCAGGTACATCCACGCCGAGCACGACAACATCGAGGACCTGGTCGCACGCGCGGACGAAATCGTCGACCAGGACCTCAACGCAATCCGTTTGCGGCGCTGAGCTGCCGGAGCGCTCACGCCTTACGGCTTCGCCGACGAGGTTGGAGGGGATGGTTTGGTCTCCCCTAGATAGTCCCTGCGGTCGGTCTCTTCAGACGACTGGGGCGGCGCGTTCCCACCAGCCGATCGGCAACCGAGAGACGCTGTCGCTGGGGCCGTCGTGTCGCTA
>JALYZC010000032.1 GCA_030945905.1 Actinomycetota bacterium | reverse complement strand
GATGACGTTCGCTTTGCTGGCGCAGGAGACCGCGCTGTGGGAGATTGCCCTGGGGCTGGGGCTTGTGGTGATCCTCGTGGTCATCGCCCTTCTGACCCTGTTGAGCCGCTTGGTCCACGACATTGACATAGGCGTGGTGTCCCTGTGGCAGATGACCAAGCGAGTGGCGCAAAACACCACGGGCCTCTACCAGCTCGCGGGTACCGGCTCGATCGTGCGCGCGCTACGCGAAGAGCTGCTCCGCCACGACAACCTCCTCTCCGGGCGATGAGCAAGACCCTCCTGATCGTCTGCACCGTCGCCGAGATCGTCGGGCTGGTCGTCGTGCTGTGCGCCTACCTGATCGTCGTGGCCAAGCAGCTGCGCTCGATCGCCTCGACGCTCTCGGAGGTCACCTGGGGGGCGCGCGCAGTGGAGCGCCAGCTGCGTGCCACACGCTCCAACATCGGCCAGATCAACTGGGCGCTCGAGGACATCGCCGCGGTGCTCCCCGACGTTGCCGACAAGGCCGAGGACCTCAGCCGCGGGCCGGTGAGATCATGATCCTCTGGTGGATCGGCGACATCCTCCTGATCGTGCTGGTCATCCCCGTCGTGCTCGTCATCCTTCAGCGCGTCCTCCAACCGGCGCTTGAGATCATGCATTACGCGGACGACATCACCGAGCATGTCGTGGCGTTTCCCCCACATCTCGAGGCACTCCAGGAACTGGGCACGACGAGCCAGCTGGTCAAGGAAGTCAACGTCGACCTCGAGCGCTATGTCAGGGCGCTCGACAAGCTCGCCTAGGAGGTTCTGATGGATGACCCTGGCATCTTGACCCTTGTCGGCGTCGGAATCGCGGTGGTGGCGATCGCCACCTACCTGATCATCATCGCCATGATCCTCCAACGAGTGGTCAACCGCTTGGTCATCATTCTCGGTGGGGTGGGAGACTCAACACAGCGCTCCGAGCCCGTCGGGGCCGTGATCGACGACATCAACCGGGACCTCGACGCGAGCCGGGTCACGCTCGAAGCCTGCGTCGAGCGGCTGGTTCAGCGCCATGGAGCTCCCAACGGAGACACCGAGCTCCAGGGCATCGCGATGGGCAACAAACGGCCCGTGGTCCGTACCGGCTACTCGGCGGCCTCCGCAGCCGCAGACGAGACGATTACGAAACGCGCAAACCTTCGCCGCGGCAACACCGCAGAACCCGCCGTCTCGGAAGGGGCGATCAGCGACCCACCGGAGACCGGCGGCCGCGGTCCCGGGGCGCATGACGACGATCCCCGCGGCGGCGGCGGCACGGGTGGCCGCCGCTGGTGGAACCGCTAAGCGCGGTTCCGGCCCGGCGATCCAGAGATCAGCCCCCCGATCCAGAGATCAGCCCCCTCGACTCCGCTCCGCTGTAACCGGGGGGCGGAAGAAGACAGTCCGGCCTACTTACACTTACGATTGATCCGGCCGGGTCCCCCTGAGTACCCTCCGCTGCGGACGCTGTCCGCCGAGGTTTCCGATCAGCCGAGCCAGGCCGGCGACGGCCCGCGGGTCGTGCCCGGGGACGAACTCGTCGATGAACGGCATCGCCGCACGCATCCCGATGGCGAGGGGCTGCTGGTCGACCTCCATGGGCCGTGGATTGATCCACACCAGTCGACGCGCCTGCAGCTGTAGGCGCCTGACCTCCTCGGCCAGCAGTTCCGGGTCGCCTCGGTCCCATCCGTCGCTCACGACCAGCACGATCGCCCCGCGCGAGAACCCGCGCCGGCCGTAGGTGCGGTTGAAGTCGGCCAGCGTCTTGCCGATCCTGGTGCCGCCTGACCAGTCGGGCACCGCCGCCCGTGCCTGCTCGAGGGCGCGTTCGAGGTCCCGTCCGCCCAGCGACCGCGTGAGCCGGGTCAGCCGCGTGGCAAAGACGAACGCCTCCGCCTTGCGCGCGGCGCCCACGGCCGCCTTCAGCGAAGCCAGGAGCACCCGGGAGTAGCGCTCCATCGAGCCCGAGACGTCGCAGAGGAAGAGCAGCCGGCGCGGCCGCTGGCGCGGCGCCATGTAGGCCAGCCGGAACGCCTCCCCGTCGGTGGCGAGGGAGTTGCGCAGCGTGCGGCGCATGTCCATGCGATCGCCGGAGCGGGCCGCGCGTGAGCGGCGCGAGCGGCGCTTGGGCGCCGACCGCTTGATCTCCTCGGCCAGCTTGCGAAGCGCCTCGAGCTCCTCCTCGCGATATCCCAGCCGCCCCTTCTCGCTCATCGTCTCCGATGAGCTCCAGGCGGCCAGGATCCCCTTCTGCTGGTTGCTCATCCCGCTGTCTCCCTCGGCACTCGGAACCTCGCGCGTCGCCCGGTTCTTCTCGCCACCGTCGACGGCAGACGACTTTCCCTCGTGCTTGAACTGCGGGAGCGCGTCGCCACCGTGCTGCGCCCCGCCCATACGGGGATCGCTCTCACCGTGCTCGGCTACGCGCTGGGGAACCGAGAGGGGGTGCCCCTCCCAGAAGCGCTCGAAGATGCTGTCGAACACGGGCCGCTCGTCGGGATTGTGCGTGAAGATCGACTTCGCCGCCCAGTAGAGCTGATCGTGCTTTCGCACGTCGACCTCGGCCAGCGCACGGAGAAAGTTGAGCTCCGAGTCCACGCTTGCGGACAGCCCGTAGCCGCGCAGCGCGCGGGCGAGCGATACGCCGGCCTCCAACATGGCGCGGTCGGGCGACCGCTGGCCGGAGCCCTGCGAGAGATGCGAATCCTCAGACAGCGCCACCGGGGGAACCGTCCTGACGGAGCTTGGACGCGCGCTCCTCGGCCTGGTCGACCAGGCCCTCGAGGCCCTTGCCGCGGATGCGCTCGAGGTCGTCGCGTTCCTTGAGCAGCGTGCCGAGCGTGCGGTCGGCGGTGGGCGCGTCCATCTTGTCCCGGCCCAGCGCGTGGAACGCCTCGGCCCAGTCGAGGGTCTCGCCCACGCCGGGGGACCGGTACAGGTCGAGCCACCGGAGATCCTGGACAAAAGCGCACACCTGCTGGGCGAGACGCTCGTTGACCTCGGGCAAACGGGCGCGCGCGATCGCCACCTCGCGCTTGATGCCCGGGTGGTCGATCCAGTGGTACAGGCACCGTCGCTTGAGCGCCTCGTGGAGATCGCGGGTGCGGTTCGAGGTGATGATGACCGTCGGGGGCGTGTCGGCTCGCATCACGCCGATTTCGGGGATCGTGACCTGGAAGTCGGAGAGGAACTCGAGCAGGAAGGCCTCGAACTCGTCGTCCGCGCGATCGAGTTCGTCGATCAGGAGCACCGCGCCGGGCTGGGCAAGCGCCTCGAGTAGCGGTCGGCGGACCAGGAACTCCTCCGAGTACAGTGGCGCCGAGCTGCCGGCGCGCAGCTGGAGCAGCTGCCGCGGATAGTCCCAGTCATATAGGGCGTGGTGGACGTCGATTCCCTCATAGCACTGGAGCCGGATGAGCGGTGCTCCCATCGCGGCGGCCAGCGCCTTGGCCAGCTCGGTCTTGCCCACCCCCGGCTCCCCCTCCACCAGCAGCGGCTTGTGCATGCGCAACGCCAGCCACACCACGGTCGCCAGACCCTCGTCGACCAGGTACCGCTGGCGCGAGAGCCCCGTGGTCAGATCCTCCATCGAGTTAAACCCAAGCATTCACCGTCTCCTCAATTCTGGTAACCGCTGTGGCGAGGGCAGCCTGTACGGCCGGCGAGAGCCCCTCCCCGAGCTTGTCCACCTCCGCGATCTGACAGCCGACGATCACCACCCGGTCGGGCAGCACGCCCATCGTCTTGGCCATCATGAGGACGCGGTCGGGATTGGCCAGATGGACGTCCGGCACGTGCACGCCCTCCGCCACGTCGGGCTCGATCACGAACACGGTACCCGGCGGGGCGCCGCGATCCAGGGCGTCGATCAACACGAGGCCGTCGCAGCCGACCATCAGCTCCTGAAGCAGCGCGATGCCGCCGATTCCCGTCTCGATCACCTCGGCCTGCTCGGGCAGGTGGCCGAGGAGCTCGGTCACCGCCGGCCCGAAGCCGTCGTCGCCACGGAGCACGTTGCCCACGCCGGCCACGAGCACGCGCTTGGCGCCGACGCCGGGCGCGTCGGAGGCGAACACTAGGCTCACGCCACGTTCACCGCGACCTGCAGGGTGCCGTCGCGAAGCGCGACCGGCACCACGGCGAGGGCGGCGGCGTCGGGCTCGTCGTCGGCGCGCTTGCCCGAGCGCGCGTGGTAGGCGCAGTTGTGCCACGGGCAGACCAGGACGCCGGCCGTGAGGCGACCCCCGTCGAGCCGCGACCGCCCGTCAACCGGGCACACGTTCTGGAAAGCGTAGGGCTCGCCGTCGACGTTGGCCAGCAGGATCGACCTGCCCTCGACGTCGACCGCCTTGAGCGTGTCCGGCGGCAACTCGTCGAAGCGTCCCGCGTCCACGAACACCGGGCGCTTGAGTCCGTCGATCTGGAGAAGCTGACCTCCGTCGCTGCCTCCACCGCCGCCATTGTGCTGCTCGATCTGAAGCAGCCCGCCACCGGCGTCCCCGTTCTGCTCGCCCTCCCCCTCGGGTTCGTGCGCGACGACCTCCTTGAAGGCCCCGTAGCGCTCGCGCAGCTTCTCCTCCACGCCGCGTCGCAGGGTGATGGCCGAGGCGGCGCATCCGCTGCACGAGCCGCTCATCTGCACGTGCACGACACCGTCGTCGACGTCGAGCAGCTCGAGGGCCCCGCCGTGGGACTCGATGTATGGCCGGACCTCGTCCAGCGCCTCCTCGACTTGGAGGACGTCGTCCATCGGACCCAGGTCGTACATCGAGAGCACGGCCGCCGCGACCGGGTGATCGGCGTCGCCGCTCATGATCAGCTCCAGCGCCGGACGATGCACCGCGTCCATCAGCTCGAGCAGCATGAGCGCGCGCTCGTCACCATCGCGCTCGAGCGTCTCCACCAGCGTTTCCAGCTCGGCTACGGCTTGGTCAAACTCCACACGGTCTCCTCGATCTCCGGCAGCTTGGCCTCCACGATGTCGCTGAAGCCCTCGCCCCAGGTTTCGTCCGCCGGCTCCACCTCGACGACCCAGACATCGTCGGGGAAGGCCCCGAAGGCCTCGGTGACGATGAGCAGGTTGTCCAGCGAGATCGTGCCCGTGACCGACTCGCCGACACGGTCCTGGATCTCCTCGGTCGGTGGAAGGACATGGTCCCAACGATACGCCTTTACCGTGCCCGGCTTTCGGCCCCTCTCGACCGCGGCCACGAACACGATCCGATCGTAGACCGGACGCTCCTGCAGGTTCTGCGTGAACCCGACGGGGTGGTAGCCAAGGTCCTCGACCTCGATGGCCTTGGTCGCGCGCGAGGCGAGCGTGTCCGACATGTACGGGCCGAGGCCGCCGTCACGCAGGAAGCGGTAACCGACTCCGCCGACAAGCACCCGCATGGCGCTAACGGCCCCTGGCCCTTCGTCGCTGTTGATGGCGCCGTGCCTAGTGGTCGTGGTCGCCCTCGGCGCCGCAGGCGCAGGTGACGATCTCTCGCGAGACCGTCCTGCCCTCACCCGTGTGCATGTGCGTGGTGCACGGCATGCACGGGTCGAAGCTCCGGAGGGCTCGCAGCACGTCGATGCCCTTGAAGTCCTCGGGCTTCTCGTAGTTCTCCAGGAGCGGCGTTGCGGCCACGGCCTCCTCGTAGGGGCCCGGGTTGCCGAAGGGGTCCTTCGGCGAGGCCATCCACGTCGAGGGCGTGAGGATCTGGTAGTTCTGGATCACCTGGTTCTCGATCTCCATGTGATGAGTCAGGTAGCCCCGGCCGGCACCCCACAGGCCGACGCCGATGCGATGGTCCTTGGGCACCTTGTAGGG
>JALYZC010000023.1 GCA_030945905.1 Actinomycetota bacterium | reverse complement strand
CCGTGTTTGACCAGGTGCCGGAAGACTGGACGCCGGCGGTGAGCGCAAGCGAGCTCGAGGAGGGAACCCCCTGCGCCGTCGTGGTGGGCGATGCGCCGGTGCTGTTGCTGCGCCACGGCGACGGACTGCACGCGCTCCATGACCGCTGCTCCCATCGCGGCTGTCCGCTCAGCGGCGGTGAGATCGAGGGCGAGGTGGTCACCTGTCCTTGCCACGGCTCTCGCTTCGACCTGCGCGACGGGTCCGTACTACGCGGCCCCGCCACGGCTCCGCAACCGGTCTACGAGGTACGCGAACGCGAAGGCCAGATCGAAGTACGACTCAGCTCGCGCCCCTGACGGCGCGACGCCCCGTACCACCGGCAGTCAGCGCGCGGCTCTCGCACGAGCATGCTCGGCGACGCCCGCGTCGAGCCACCCGCGGCGTTCGAGCTCGTCGACCAGGCGGACATAGGGCTCGCGAAAGCGGCCTGCTCGGTCCTCCCGCGGCTCGATCACCTCGCTCGCGCGCACCATTCGCGAGGCGACCTCCGCCAGGTCCTGTACTTCGACCGCCGAGGCGGCGAGCACGGCCATCCCCAACGCGGGCTCGGCGTGCTCGACCAGTCGGACCGCACGACCGAGGACGTCCGCGCGCAGCTGGCACCAGTACCGGCTGCGCGCCGCGCCTCCGGTCAGGCTGAGCTCCCCGTCGATGGGCGCGCCGAGACGGCCGAGGTGGTCGAAGCACAGCCGCTCGATGTAGGCGACGCCCTGGAGCAGGGCGGCGTAGTGATCGGTCTCGCCCGCCGGCTCGCCGAGCATGAAGGGCTCGGCGTCGGGAGCCGAGAACGGAAACCGCTCACCGCGTGAGACGAGTGGGTAGGCCAGCGCGTCCGCGGGCTCGTGCTCGGCGGCCCGCCGATCGAGCTCCCCGAGGTCGCGGTCCGGGAAGCGGCTGGAGAGCACGCCGGCGCCGACGCTCGAGGCCCCGCCGGGCAGCCAGCGCCCGTCGGGGGAACGATGGGAGTACACGGTGCCGTGGGGATCGCGGACGGGCTCGGTCGCTACGCCCTTGAGCACGAGCGTCGTGCCCAGCACGGAGTTCCAGGCGCCGACATCCAGCGCCCCCGCGGCAAGCTGAGCCGCACAGCCGTCGGTCATTCCGGCGATCACGGGGGTGCCCGCCCGCAGGCCGGTCGCCTCGGCGCCGGCGTGGCCCACCGTCCCCAGCCGGGACCCGGAGCGCACGACGTCGGGCAGCATCCCGTCGGGGATGCCCAGCGAGGACATCACGTCGTGCGGCCAGGCATCGCTGCGTAGGTCGAAGCCCGTCTTCAACGCGTGGCTGCTGTCGGTCGGTACCTCGCATCCGGTCAACCTGCGGACGGCGAAGTCGGCCTGGTGGGACAGCCGCGCCCCGCGCGCGTCGCCGCCGTGCTCTTGCAGGAGCCACAGCAGCTTCGGCAGGCCCCAGGTGGTCTGGATGCGGTAGCCGAGCGACTCCCACACCTCGACGCCCGCCTGGTTGGCTCGCCGGGCCTGCTCCTCGGCCCGAGAATCGTCGTACATGAGCCCCGGTGAGAGCGGATCGCCAGAGGCGTCGACGAGCAGGACCGTGCCCGACGTGGCGCAGACGGCCAGGCCGCCGATGGTCTCGGGCGCTACGTCCGCGAGGGCTGCGCCACAGACTGTCGCGAGTGCCCGCCACCACTCCTCGGGGTCCTGCTCGTGGCGCGACCCTTCGCGGCGACTGCTCAGCGGAGAGGTTGCGTGCGCGAGGATCTCGCCCTCCGGCGTCGCCGCCAGGGCGCGCACGCTCTGCGTGCCGATGTCGAGTCCCAACCAGGCGGCGGGTTCGATCCGGGTGGCAGGTCCCACGCATGGCAGACTATGCGCATCATGCAGCGGTCCTCGGCATCCACTGGCGAAGATCGCCTGCAGGCGGTGGTGCTCGACGTCGACGGCACCTTGGTCGACAGTGAGCGCGACGGCCACCGCGTCGCCTTCAATCGGGCGTTCGAGGAGGCCGGCCTCTCCGATTGCTGGGACGTCGAGCGCTACGGCGAGCTGCTCGAGATCACCGGGGGAGATCGACGGATCAATGCCCATCTCGAGCAGCGGGGAATGCCCGAGGACGAGCGCAGCGAGCTCGCGGGGCGCCTGCATGCCCGAAAGACCGAGATCTTCACCGAGATGGCGAAGCGGGGCGAGATCAAGCCCCGCCCCGGCGTCGACGAGCTGCTCGACGAGCTCGAACGCGAGGGGGTGCGCCTTGCCGTGGCCACCACGGGCAGTGCCGCCTGGGTCCATCCCCTGCTCGAGCGGCTCTTCGGCGCGGAGCGCTTCAAGCCGATCGTAACCAGCGAGGAGGCGCCGGAGCGAAAGCCCGACCCCAGTGCTCATCGGATGGCGCTGGAGGGCCTCGGCCTGCCGGAGTTCGCCGCTCCGGCGATCGAGGATTCGCTCAACGGGCTGCGGGCCGCGAAGTCGGCCGGGCTGTCGTGCGTGGTGGTGGTGAACGACTACACCTACGAGCAGGACTTCAACGACGCAGACCTGGTGCTGGACGGCTTCGGAGGCAGCGAGGGCCCGGCGTCGGTACTGGCCGACCCGCACGGGCTGGATCCCCCGGGACGCCTCGACGTGCAGACCTTGCGGCGGCTGACCGCCATCTAGACGTGCCCGCGCCCGCGACCTGGAAGGACGGCAAGCGTTACGCGTGGCTACTCGGCCTTCTCGTCCCCACGCTCCCGTTCCTGGCGTGGGGGCTCGTGCATGCCACCGGGCTGTCGATCTTCTGGTTCTTCGGGCCGCTGGTGGTGTTCACGGTCTTTCCCGTCCTCGATCTGATCGTCGGGACCGACGCCGCGAACCCCCCCGACAGCATCGTCAAGTGGCTCGAGCAGGATCGCTACTACCGCTGGTGCACCTACCTCTACCTGCCGATCCAGTACGCGGGCCTGGTGTTCGCCTGCGGGCTGTGGGCGAGTGGGGAGCTCTCGAGCATCGACAGCATCGGCTTGGCGCTGACGATGGCGATGGTCAGCGGCGTTGCGATCAACACCGCGCACGAGCTCGGGCACAAGCGGGCGAGGCTGGAGCGCTGGCTGAGCAAGGTGGCGCTGGCCCAGAGCGCCTACGGTCACTTCTTCATCGAGCACAACCGCGGCCACCACGCCCGCGTTGCGACCTTCGAGGATCCCGCGAGCTCGCGGCTGGGCGAGAGCTTCTACGCCTTCCTGCCCCGCACGGTGATTGGAAGCCTGCGCTCGGCCTGGAAGCTCGAGGGCGCGCGCCTGGACAGGATGGGGGCGAGGCACTGGACGTGGGGCAACGACATCCTCAACGCCTGGGCGATGACCATCGTGGTGTTCGCGGTCCTGGTCGCGGTCTTCGGTCTGGTCGTCCTTCCCTACCTGCTGATCCAGGCGTTCTTCGGATTCTGCCTTCTGGAGGTCGTCAACTATCTCGAGCACTACGGGCTGCGTCGACAGCAGCGGGAGGACGGACGCTACGAGCGCCCTGGGGCCGAGCACAGCTGGAACAGCAACAACGTCGCCTCTAACGTCCTCCTCTATCACCTGCAGCGTCATTCCGACCACCACGCCAACCCCACGCGGCGCTACCAGGCCCTGCGCCACGTGGACGAGGCGCCGCAGCTCCCGACCGGATACGCCGGGATGATCCTGCTCGCCGCGGTCCCGCCGCTCTGGCGCCACGTCATGGACCCTCGGGTGCTCGATCACTAGAGGGTGAGCTGAGCCGGGCGAACATGACCCGGCGCTATCGGGCGCGCCGGGCCGCGAGCCGCGCCTCGGCTTCGTGAGCCGCTACTGCTGTCCGTCCTGCGGCTACGTCTACGACGAGCAGGCCGGCCACCCGCGCGAGGGGTTTGCGCCGGGCACGCCGTGGGGCGACGTCCCCAACGACTGGGCCTGCCCGGACTGCGCGGTCCGCGACAAGCTCGACTTCGAACCGGCTGACTGATCCCGGCCCGCTAGGGCTCGGGAGGAGTGAGCAGCCCCTCGTCCTTCCAGTCGGGCTCGACCTCGTCGAGCGCCCTGGCCACCTTCGGGTAGTCCGCCGGCAGCATCACGTAGTTACCCTTGACCTCGGGCTTTTCGATGTCCAGGCGCTCGCCGAGACGGCTCAGGACGTCGTCGAGCTTTTCCCCATCCGCTCCGGGAGAGACCGTCCACACCGCGGGCACCTCCGTCATGGCGGGCATCGTAGCCGCTGCGGGCGCGTGGGCCAAGCGGCCGCAGCCGGGCTGCCCCTAGGCTGCGTGACCCGTGACCGTCCTCTACTCGTTCGCGCTGCTGGTCAGTGCGGCGCTCCTGTTCCTGCTCGAGCCGATGGTGGGCAAGTTCGTGCTCCCACTGCTCGGCTCCGCGCCAGAGGTGTGGCCGACCACGGTCCTGTTCTTCCAGGCCGCACTGCTCGCGGGGTATGCCTTCGCTCACCTCACCAGCCGCCTGCCCGCCCGCCGGCAGGCTGTCCTCCAGCTCGCCCTCCTGGCCGTCGCGGTGGCGGCCCTGCCGATCGGAGTGCCGCATGCGAGCCCCCCGCGGAGCGAGCATCCGATCTTCTGGCTGGTCGCCCTGCTGGCCACCACCGCCGGGCTGCCGTTCTTCGTGCTGGCCGCGCTCGGACCGATGCTCCAGCGCTGGCTGGCGGGCACCCGCCATCGGGCAGCACGCGACCCTTACTTTCTCTTCGCCGCGAGCAACGGCGGCAGCCTGCTCGGGCTGCTGGCCTACCCCCTGCTGCTCGAGCCCCAGCTGTCGCTCGGGGCGCAGGGCATCGCATGGAGCATCGGCTACGGGCTCGCCGGAATGCTGGTGATCGCCAGCGCCGTGGCCCTATGGCTGCAGCCGCGCGAGCGCGGCGCCCAGACCGTGGTCGAGCGCGAGCGCGTCGATTGGCGGCGACGGCTGCGGTGGCTGGCGCTGGCGGCGGTGCCGTCGAGCCTGGTACTCGGGACGACGACCTACCTGACCCGCGACGTGAGCCCGATACCCCTGCTGTGGGTCGCCCCGCTCGCCCTCTATCTGCTCACCTTCGTGATCGCGTTCTCCCCCTGGACGAACGCCGGCCGTCTGGTGGTGTTGGGGCGGCGCCTGGTGCCCGTGGCCGCGATTCTCGTGACCTACACGCTGGTGATCCGCGCCCAGGGTCCGCTCGCGGTCCTGCTTGCGCTGCACCTGGTGGGACTGGTGAGCGCCGGCCTGCTCTGCCACGGCCGCCTCGCCGCCGATCGCCCGGGCACCGGACGGTTGACCGAGTTCTATCTCTGGGTGGCGCTCGGCGGCGCGCTCGGCGGGGCCTTCAACGCGGTGATCTCGCCGCTGATCTTCCCAGGACTCGTCGAGTACCCACTGGCCATCGTGGCGGCCTGCCTGCTTCGTCCCGCACCGCCCAAGACGCGGCCGGACCTCCTGGAGTTCTTTCTGGACGACGCCCGCCCCACCCGGTGGATGGATGTGGTCGTTCCCGTCCTGATGGGAGCGGCCGTGGCCGCAGCGCTGCTCGCGACCGGTGGATCGAGTCCGGTGCAGAGTGCGGTGGTGGGCGTGGCGTGCGGGCTGGCGCTCAACCTCTCACGCCGACCACTGCGCTTCGGACTCGCCATCGGCGCGATCTTCCTGGCCGGAGCGATCGCGGCCGTCCACGGCGGCGGAGTGCTCGACCGCGAGCGCAGCTTCTTCGGCATCTACCGGGTCGTGGCGAGCGAGCATGGGCGCAAGCACGAGCTCTACTCGGGCACGACCCTGCACGGGGCGCAGCGGGCCGCCGGCGCGCGGCGTCCTGATGCACTGAGCTATTACGGCCGCTCGGGACCCGCCGGCCAGGCGTTCGCCGAGCTTCCCCCGGCAGCGACGAGCCGGGTGGCCGCCATCGGACTTGGCGCGGGGTCACTCGCCTGCCTGCAGCGCCCCGGCGCCCAGCTGACCTTCTTCGAGGT
>JALYZC010000074.1 GCA_030945905.1 Actinomycetota bacterium | reverse complement strand
GGCGGTGGTCCGCGCCGGGGCTGAAGCGGCGCTCGGCGGGGGGCGGAGGCCTCACGCGGCGGCAGGGCGCGCGTGGCGTCGGTGGGTGTCTGATCGCGGTCCAGCATGGATGTCGCGGCGGTGGGATCGCCGGCAGCTCCGGTCGGCGGCGGCTCGACGCCGCGGCTGCCCGCGCGCAGCGCCTCGCCCATCGCGAGGGCGCCGGGATAGCGCGCGCCGGGATCGAGCGCCATGGATTGGGCGACGGCGTGGCCGAGGGTGGGGGAGACGTTGGGGTTGAGCTCCGGCAGCGCGATCGGTGACTCGCGCTGCTGCTTGAACGCGAGCTCGGTCAGCGACGTGGCCTCATAAGGGAGGCGGCCGGCCAGCATCTGATAGGTGACGACTCCCAGCGCATACTGGTCGGCGGCGGGGCCGGCGTCCTCGCCGCGCGCCTGCTCGGGGGCCAGATAGGCGGCGGTCCCGAGCACCGATCCGACCTGGGTGATGCTCGACTGCGCGGTCGCCTTGGCGATCCCGAAGTCGGCGAGCTTGACGACGCCGTCGTCGGAGAGCAGCAGGTTGCCGGGCTTGACGTCTCGGTGCACCACGCCGTTGCGGTGCGCGTGGTCGAGGCCCTGGCACGCCTGGCCCACGACATCGACCACCTGGTCCACTCCCAGCACCCGCTGCTCGCGCAGGACCTGCGCGCAGGAGCTGCCGGTGACGTACTCCATGACGATGAAGTGCTGCCCCGAGCTCTCGTCCAGCCCGAAGTCGAAGACCTGCACGATGTTGGGGTGCACGAGGCGCGCGGCGGCGAGCGCCTCGCGGCGAAAGCGTGAGACGAAATTGTCGTCGTCGGCCAGGTGCTCGGCCAGCAGCTTGATCGCCACCTGACGCTCGAGCCTGCGGTCGAAGGCCAAGCGCACCGTGGACATCCCGCCGGTCCCGAGCTTGCCCTCCAGGCGGTAGCGCCCGGCGATCTGCTCCTCGGTGGCCATCAGTTGCCCGGGCTTTGGCTTCCGCCGTTGCCGCGCCCGACGCCATTGCCGTTCCCGTTGCCCGGCGCCACGCCCCCCGTATCGTCCGGATTGGCCTGGGTCGGCGTCGTGTCCGTGGTGATGGTCGGCGGCTCGGTGTTCGTGGTGGTCGTCGGGACCTCGGTCGTCGTCGGCGGAGTGGTCTCCGTCGAATGGGTCGTTGCGGTTGACTGCGTGCTCGCAGTGCTCTGCGTGCATTGGTGGTCCGCCTGACTGGCCACCCGGCGCAGTCCGTCGTCGAGGGTCGATCGCAGCTTGGGGTCGACCTTGTCGGGCAGCTTTTGCGCCTCGTCCTGGGCTGCCGACGCGGCCGCGCGCGCGCGGCCGCAGCGGCCCCTGGCCGCCGCGGCGCCGACCGAGTCGAGCTTGCTGTTGATCGCATCCGCGTTGGAGGACGGGATGAGGTTGTTGCGGTCCCCACAGGCCACGAAGAACGCGGCGGATAGCCCGAGCGCGGCGGCGAGCAGCAGGGGGATCACACGGCGCATCTCGGCCTGATGCTACTGGCCGTACCCGAGGCGCTCGGCCAGCGAGTCGGGCAGGCGAGCGGTGCGGATGGCGGCTGCGGCGGCCGCGATGTCGTACTCCTCCCGGCGGTAGTCCGCGGTCCAGGCCGCCGTGTCGAGCAGCACCCAGGAGGCGCGTGGATCGCCGTCGCGGGGCTGGCCCACGCTGCCCGGGTTCACGAGCCACTCGCCCTCGGAGAGGTCGAGCGTGGTGCCGACCGGGCAGGCCTCGCCGGTCGCGGCCTGCCCGGCCATGCGCATGAAGGCGAGTGCGACGTGCGAATGCCCGATCAGGCACACGCGCTCGGCCTGAGCGTCGAGGCAGAGCTCTGCCAGCAGGGCCGAGAGCACGTATTCCCATACCGGGTCGCGCGGGCTCGCGTGGTAGAGGCCGATCTCGCGCTGTACCCCGCGCGGCTCGAGCGTGCACAGATAGTCGAGGTTGTCCTCGGCGATCGTCTCCTGCGTCCAGCGGGCGGCGAGCTCGGCGCCGCGGGAGAACTCGGCGAGCGAGATGTCTCCGCGCACCCCCAGGTCGTGGTTTCCGGCCAGGCACACATCGACGCGCGCACGGGCCAGCTCGACGCAGGCGTCGGGCTCGGCCCCGTAGCCGACGAGGTCGCCCAGGCACCAGATGCGCTCCACGTTCGCCCGCCGCACGGCGGCCACAACCGCCTCGAAGGCGGGGCGATTGCCGTGGATGTCGGAGAGGACGGCGATGCGCATGACTAGTCTCTTCGAGGTGCGGACCGGACGCTTGCGCCTACCACTCGCGGTCGTGACCGCGGTCCTCGTGGCGGAGGGGGCAGTGCTGCTGCTGCGTCCGCGCGACGGCGTGATCGAACCTGCACCGGTGAACGTGCGATCGTACTTCAGCGAGCATGAGCTGGCACGCGCGCGCGACTTCCGGCGCCCTCAGCTCGCTCTGGCCGGCGGCCAGGCGGCGATCGAGATCGCGGTGCTGGTGCTGCTCGTATTACGCCCGCCGACCCGCTTGCGGACACCCTTTCGACGGCCCCTGGTCGCGGGCGCCCTGGCGGGCGGCGCCCTGTCGGTGATCGTCGCCGTGGCGCCCCTGCCACTGGGCGCGGTGGCGAGGGCGCGCGCGGTCGACGCAGGTCTGATCACCCAGTCCTGGGGGGGCTGGGCCGGCGATGTGGCGAAGTCGACGATGATCGGCGCGGTCATGACGAGCGCCGGCGCTGCGCTGCTGCTCGGCCTCATGCGGCGCTTCCCGCGCGCCTGGTGGGCGCCGGGCTCCGCGCTGGCCGTCGGCCTGGGGGCTGTGTTCCTCTACGCCGGCCCGGTCGCGCTCGATCCGCTGTTCAACAAGTTCAAGCCCCTGCCGGAGGGCCCGGTACGCAGCAGCGTGCTGGATCTGGCGCGCCAGGCCGCGGTGAAGGTCGGCGAGGTCTACGAGGTCGACGCCAGCCGGCGCACCACGACCGCCAACGCGTACGTCACCGGACTGGGCCACACCAAGCGTGTGGTGCTCTACGACACGCTGCTGCGGCGCTTCTCGCGCGACGAGACGCGGCTGGTGGTCGCCCACGAGCTCGGGCACGTGCACTACGACGACGTGCCCCGGGGCCTGCTCTACCTGGCGCTGGTGGCTCCTGCCGCCCTCTTCGCGGCCGCGCAGCTGACCGACCGGCTCTCACCGCGCGGGATTGGGCCCGGCGCGCCGGCCGCGCTGCCCGCCGCGGCCCTCGCCCTGGTGCTGGTCAGCGCCGGGGTGGGCGTGATCTCCAATCAGCTCTCGCGGCGGGTGGAGGCGCGCGCCGATACCTACTCGCTGGCGCTCACCAGCCTGCCGCGGCCGTTCATCTCCTCCGAGCGCCGCCTGGCCGTCCAGAACTTCGCCGAGCCCGACCCCCCGGCCTGGCAGACCGCGTTGCTGGGAACCCACCCGCCGATACTCTCCCGCATCGGCGCTGCCGTCGCCTACGAGCGCGGGGCGCGGGCCGGGTGAGGCGGGGCTACTCCGGCGGCTCGGGCTCGCCGCCGCCGGATCCTCCGGCGCCTCCGAACTCCGGCAGGTTCTTGATTCCCTCGCGGGTGCGCCACTTGGAGTAGTTGTCCTCCATCGCGTCGATCAGCTCGCGCATGAACTTCGGGGAGAGGTTGACCCTCGAGACGACGACCCCCGGGATCTCGTCCTCCTCGACCTCGTGGTCGACCCGGGCAAAGGTCACGGTGAACTCGTAGTCGGAATGGCTGACGTTCGCGAAGTTGGCGTAGACGCCCGCCATGATCTCCGGTGAGAAATGGATGTTGATCTGACGCTCCTGGGCGTCGTCTTCGTCGGCCATGGCTTCCTCGCGCGGGTAGGGGGCGGGGCGAGCGGCGGGGCTAGTATCGCAGCCGTGAGGATCGTCGTCCTGGCCGTCGGCCGACTCCGGCCACCCTTCGCCGACGACGTCCGGCACTATCAGAAGCTGCTCGCCGGACATGCGCGACTCGAGCTGATCGAGCTGCGCCAGGAGGAACAGGTGGGCAGACGGATACCGCCGCGGGCCTACGTCTCGCTGCTGGACCGCGAGGGCGCCACCTACGACTCCGAGGCGTTCAGTCGGTTTCTGGAGGAGCGCCGCCAGAACGGCCGCGACGTGTGCTTCGTGATCGGCGGCCCGAAGGGGATCGACCTCGACGGCGTCGACCACCGTTTCTCGCTCGGCGCACTCACGCTTCCCCACCAGCTCGCCCGCGTGGTGCTGCTCGAGCAGCTCTACCGCGGGCACAAGATCCTCGCCCGCGAGCCCTACCACTACTGATGGCCGAGTCTCAGGAGCCCCGCCGGGATCGGGTCGCGACGAGCGTGCCGCGGCTGCGAGCGCGCGCGGAGGTGCTGACGTTTCTGCGCCGGCTGGCCTGGCTGGGCCTCGCCATCCTGGGGCTGCTGGTACTGGGGTCGATCGGGTTCATCGTCACCGAGGGAGCGTCGGTGTGGCTGGCGCTGCGCTGGACGCTGGACACGGTCGCCACCATCGGCTCCATCCCGCCCCCGCGCGACGCCGGAGGCCAGGTCCTCGTGGTCGCCCTCATCGTGCTGGGCGTCGGTACGCTCTTCTACGCCCTGGTGACGGCGACGGAGTTCTTCGTGGCCGGCCACCTGAACGGCTTGCTCTCCGAGCTTCGCGAGCAGCGCATGATCGATTCGCTTTCCGACCACTACATCATCTGCGGCTATGGGCGGGTGGGACGCCAAGTGGCGCGCGACCTGCACGGCGCGGGGGTGAAGTACGTGGTCATCGACGAAGACCCCGACAACCACGAGCTCGCCCGCGCCTATGGGGTGCGGTTCATCGAGGGCCGCCCGTCCGACGACCACGAGCTGCGCGCGGCGGGGATCGAGCGGGCCCGGGGCGTCGTCGCCTGCGTCGACTCCGACGCTGAGAACATCTTCATCACCCTGACCGCACGCGAGCTGCGCGACGACATCGCGATCGTCGCGCGCGCGAGCGTCGAGGACTCCGAGAACAAGCTGCGCCGTGCGGGCGCCGACCGGGTCATCTCCCCCTATAAGGCGAGCGGCAGCGAGATGGCGCGCTTTGCCCTGCATCCGCAGGTATCGGGCGTGGTGGACGTGGCGCCGGAGTACCGCATGGAGGAGATCGAAGTCACTGCCGGCTGCGAGGGCACCGGCAAGACGATCGGCGACGTGCGCGGCGGATCGGTGATCGTCGCGCTGCGCCGGCCCGATGGCAGCGTGACCGTTCAGCCGCCGGCCGAGACCACGCTCGATCCGGGCGACGTGCTGGTCGCGATGGGCACCCTGCGCACAATCCAGCGCCTCGAGAGCCTGTTCGAGCGCACGGCCCCCGCCGCCAAGTGACGCCGTTGGGTGATCTGCGCGCGGCCGTACGCGCCGCGGCCGTGGACCTGCGGGGCGGTAACGGAGCGTCGGCCAGCCCTCCGCCGAACCTGGAACGCGCGCGCAAGCCCGAGTTCGGCGACTACTCGACCAACGCCGCGATGCTGCTGGCCCCGGTGCTCGGGGAGCCTCCGCGCGTCATCGCGGGGCGTCTGGGCGGCGTCCTCGCGGAGCGCCTCGGCGATCGCCTGGACCACGTCGAGGTTGCCGGCCCGGGGTTCCTCAACCTGTTCCTTTCCGACGCCTGGTACGGCGACGCGCTGGGCGACGCCCTGCGCGCGGGCGAGGACTTCGGCGGGGGTGGAGCCCTGGTCCCCGAGCGTGTGCTGATCGAGTTCGTCAGCGCGAACCCAACCGGTCCGCTCACCGCCGCCGGGGGTCGCCACGCCGCCTATGGGGACGCGCTGGCCCGGACGCTCGAGTTCGTCGGCCACGGCGTCGAGCGCGAGTACTACGTCAACGACCACGGCAGCCAGGTCGACCGCCTGGGGGAGTCGATCCGGGCGCGTGCTCGTGGTCAGGAGCCGCCTGAGGGCGGCTACGAGGGCGACTACGTGCGCGCGCTCGCAGCCGAGCTGCCCCACGCCGCGGATGCCGGTCTCGACGCCCTGGCCCTCGCGGCCGTGGGGCGGCTGGTGGAACAGATTCGCGCGACCCTGACGCGCTTCGGGGTCGAGTTCGATGCCTGGTTCTCCGAGCGCTCCCTGCACGAGTCCGAGCCCAGCGCCGTCGAGGCCCACTACGGGGTGCTCGAGCGCGAGGGCCACATCTACCGTCAGGACGGCGCGGTGTGGCTTCGCACGTCGGCCTTCGGCGACGACAAGGACCGCGTGCTCCAACGCTCGAGCGGGGAGCACACCTACTTCGCCGCCGACGTCGCCTACCACGAGGACAAGCGCGAGCGCGGGTTCGACCGCCTGATCGACGTGTGGGGGGCCGACCATCACGGGTATGTGGCCCGGATCCGCGCGGCGTTCGCCGCGCTGGGCGGCGACCCGGCGCAGCTCGAGCTCATCATCATGCAGTTCGTCAACGTGATCGAGCGTGGTGAGCGTGCGGCCATGTCAAAGCGCCGCGGGGACTTCGTCACGCTCGACGAGGTGATCGACCAGATCGGCGTGGACGCCGCCCGCTTCTTCCTGCTCCAGCGCTCACACGACACCACGGTCGACCTCGACCTCGATCTGGCGCGGGAGCAATCCAACGAGAACCCCGTGTACTACGTCCAGTACGCGCACGCGCGAATCGCCTCGATTCGGACCAAAGCCGGGGAGGCGCGGGTGGTCGCGGCGCTTGAGGCGGTGGCGACCGATGGCGGCGGTCCGGCCCCGCTCGACCCGGCCGAGCGCACGCTGATCAACAAGCTGCTCGCCTTCCCCGGTGTGGTCGACGAGGCGGCCGATCAGCGCGCCCCCCACAAGCTCGCCGTCTACGCCCTCGCCCTCGCCCAGGAGTTCACGGCCTTCTACCGCGACTGCCGCGTCATAGGTGCCGAGCCCGAAGCCGTCGAGTCGTTTCGGCTCGCCCTGTCGGTCCTCGCACAGCGAACGCTGGCGCGAACGCTGGACCTTCTGGGCGTGCAGGCGCCGTCGAAGATGTAGGACTCAGCCGTCGTAGCGCGCGAGGTCCTCGGTGAGGCGCCGGGCATCCGCCGGATCGAGGACGGGCTCGGCGCCATCCTCCGCAGGCGCGGCCGGCCGCCGCCTCCGCCAGCGCACCGCCACCACGGCGATCGCCGCCAGCCCGGCGAGGCCGAGCAGGATCGGGACGAGGTAGGCGGCGAGATTGAAACCGCTCTGCGGCGGCAGCGCCAGCACCCGTGGGCCGAACTCCTGCGCCAGGCGCTGCTTGATCCGCTCCTTGGTGTAGCCCTGCTCGATCAGTCGGCGAATGAGCGCCCGCTCGTCATTGGCCGAGGGGGCGTCGGTGGCCAGGTTCAGCGGCGTGCCGCACACCAGGCACATGACCTCGTCCTCGATGTCGTTGAGCGTGGTCTTGGCCCCGGCGCCCGAAGCGACGCTCGGCGCCGTCAGGATGGCCGCGAGCGCGACGGCGAGCGCCAGGCGAAGGGCGGGGGGCACCATTCAAGGGTAATCCTCGGCGCGTGCCGGCCGCCTTAGAATGCGTCGTCGCGCGGACGTAGCTCAGTTGGTAGAGCGTCGGCTTCCCAAGCCGAAGGTCGCGGGTTCGAGACCCGTCGTCCGCTTGGAGCGAACCGGTGCGAGTAGCGGAGGGACCCTGCAAGGAGGCTGTGGCGCAACATCGCGCAGCGGCGGTGTACTTGGGACGGGTCGACCTATCGGTCGTGTCCGCGGCGCCACCGAGACTTCATGCCATGGCGGGGCTACCCTGGACCCGCCGACGCGAGCTTCGTTTATCGTCTCATCCGGGCCCGTCGTGGTCCGAAGCCACTCGATCCTGCCCTCCAAAGCTCAACTCGCAGCTCTGGCGTGGGAGCTTCCCCGGCTTCCGCAGACGCGGCGACGGGCCGCCGCTTGCGTTCACCAACTCGCCGGCCCGGCGAAGTCTTCGGCGTAACCCCCGCTACCGTTGCGCAGCCGTGCTCCTGACGGTCACCATGACCCACCGCCCTGCGACGGACCTGGGCTACCTGCTGCACAAGCACCCTGAGCGAGTGCAGTCGTTCAGCGTGCCCTTCGGCGAGGCGTACGTCTTCTATCCAGAGGTTTCGGACGAACGCTGCACTGCTGCTCTGTTGCTGGACGTCGACCCCGTCGGTCTGGTGCGCCGCGGACACACGGGTCCAAGCTTTGCGTTGGCGGAATACGTCAACGACCGTCCGTACGTGGCTTCGTCGTTCATGAGCGTCGCACTGGTCAAGGTCTACAAGAGCGCAATGGCTGGGACCTGCACAGAGCGCGCTGAGCTCGCCGCGTCGGCGATCCCTCTCGAGGCTCGACTTCCCACCGTGCCCGCCCGCGGCGGCGAAGGGCTCGTGCGCCGTCTGTTCGAGCCCCTGGGATACACCGTCGGATGCGAGGCGATCGCTCTCGACACCGCCCATGCGGAGTGGGGCACAGGCCGCCACGTCGGTCTGGAGCTGCGGGGCGAGGTCCGCCTTTCGGACCTGCTCAACCACCTCTACGTCCTGCTGCCGGTTCTCGACGACGAGAAGCACTACTGGGTGGACGACGCCGAGATCGAGAAGCTCATGCGCCGGGGCGAGGGCTGGTTGCCGACCCATCCCGAGCAGGAGCTCATCGTTCGG
>JALYZC010000210.1 GCA_030945905.1 Actinomycetota bacterium | reverse complement strand
CTCCGCCCGCGCCTGCCGCCGCAGCGGCCAAGGCGCGCGAGGCGGCGCCCGCCGCGCCGACCGCCGAACCCGACGAGGCACTGCTCCAGGCCGTGCAGGCGGCCACCTCGCTGCTCAAGGCGCACCGCACGCACGGACACCTCGCCGCGAAGCTCGACCCGCTCGGCGGCGAGCCCGAGGGCGACCCCGCGCTTGATCCCGAGCCGCTCTCGCTGACTCCCGAGCTGATGGCGAGGATCCCGGCGCACATCCTGCGCATGTACGTTCCAGGCGCAACGCTGGCCGATGCGCTGCCCCACCTGCGCGAGACCTACTGCGGCCCGATCGCCTATGAGAGCGAGCACATCGCCTCCCATCGCCAGCGGGTGTGGTTGCGCGGCAAGATCGAGAGCGGCGCGTTTCGCATGCCGCTCACCACCGAGGAGCAGAAGGCGCTGCTGCGCCGGCTCACCCAGGTCGACGCGCTCGAGAACTTCATGCACAAGGCCTACCTCGGCCAGAAGCAGTTCTCGATCGAGGGGCTCGACATGACCGTGCCGATGATCGACGAGATGATCCAGCTCGCGGCATCCCAGGGCGGCCGCGAGGTCGTCATCGGAATGGCCCACCGCGGCCGTCTCAACGTCCTTGCCCACAACCTGGGACGGGCCTACGACACCATCTTCGCCGAGTTCGAGGGTGCTTCCACGCTCGAGGCGGTCACCACGATTCCCCAGGGCGGCACCGGTGACGTCAAGTATCACCACGGGGCCGAGGGCTCCTACCAGCTGTCCGACGAGGACTCGATCAAGGTCGTGCTCGAGTCCAACCCCAGCCACCTCGAGTACGTCTCCTCTGTGGTCGAGGGAGCCACCCGCGCGGCCCAGACCACGCGCCAGGGCCCGCACGCTCATCGCGATACCAACGCCGCCGTGCCGATCATCCTGCACGGTGACGCCGCCTTCCCCGGCCAGGGGGTCGTGGCGGAGACCTTCAACCTCCAGGCGCTGGACGGCTACAAGGTCGGCGGCACGCTGCACATCATCCAGAACAACCAGGTGGGGTTCACCACCGACATCGACGACGCGCGCTCGACGCAATGGGCCTCGGACCTCGCAAAGGGCTTTGACGTCCCGATCATCCACGTCAACGCCGACGATGTCGCCGCCTGCGTCGCCGCTGTGCGCCTGGCCTTCGCCTTCCGCCTGGAGTTCGGTCACGACGTGGTCATCGACCTCATCGGCTACCGGCGCTACGGCCACAGTGAGGCCGACGAGCCCGCCTACACCCAGCCGACCATGTACGGGCTTATCAAGCGCCATCCACGCGTGCGCGAGATCTTCGCCGGGCAGCTGATCGAGCAGGGATCCGTGAGCCGGGACGAGGTCCAGGCGCTCGACCACGAGATCCTCCGCGAGCTCACCAATGAGCACCAGGCGCTCAAGGCGCGGATCGCGGCGTCGCAGCACGTCGAGCACCAGACCGGCCAGTACGAGCTCGACCGCACCCCCAGCCCCAAGGTGAACACCGCGGTGTCGACGGAGCGGCTGCGCGTGCTCAACGAGGAGCTGCTGCGCGTGCCCGACGGCTTCACCGTCAGCCCCAAGCTCCTCAAGCAGCTCGAGCGCCGCCGCGAGGCCCTGGGCGGCGACGTCCGCATCGACTGGGCACATGCGGAGGCGCTGGCCTTCGCCTCGCTGCTCAGCGAGGGCACCCCGATCCGTCTGACCGGCCAGGACACCGAGCGGGGGACCTTCGCCCAGCGCCACCTCGTCTTGCACGACGCCAAGACCGGGCAGGCCTTCTGCCCGATTCAAAGCCTGCCGGGCGCCCTGGCTCCGATGGAGCTGCATAACAGCCCACTGTCGGAGATGGCCTGTCTGGGCTTCGAGTACGGCTACGGCCAGGAGGCGCCGGAGACGCTCGTGCTCTGGGAGGCTCAGTTCGGCGACTTCGTCAACGCCGCCCAGGTCATCGTCGATCAGTTCATCGTGTCCGGCCTGGCCAAGTGGGGCCAGACGACGCGCCTCACCCTGCTGCTGCCCCACGGCTACGAGGGCTCGGGCCCCGAGCACTCCTCGGCGCGGCTGGAGCGCTTCCTTCAGGTCGCCTCGGAGGGCAACATGCGCGTGGCCAACGTGACCACGCCCGCGCAGTACTTCCACCTGCTCCGCCGCCAGGCACGCATTCGCAAGCAGCGGCCGCTGATCATCATGACCCCGAAGAGCCTGCTGCGCCTGCCGCAGGCCAGTAACCGGATCGAGCACCTTTCAGAGACCCAGTTCTACACCGTGCTCGGGGAGCCGCGGGTCGACGCAAAGAAGGTCACGCGCCTCATCCTGTGCACTGGCAAGATCTACTACGACCTCGTGGGCCACCGCAGCCGCGAGGGCAACGAGGGCGTGGCCGTCGGACGCATCGAGCTGCTCTACCCGTTCCCGGAGGGGGACATCCTCGAGCTCGTGGAAAGCTATCCCAACCTGCGCGAGGTCGTCTGGGTGCAGGAGGAGCCGCGCAACATGGGCGCCCGCGCGCACATGTCGCCGCGGCTGATGCAGGTGCTGCCCGAGCACCTGGCCTTCGGCTACGTCGGCCGCCCCGAGCGCGCCTCGCCCGGAGAGGGCTATCCCGCCGCGCACGTGGGCGAGCAGAACCGCATCGTCTCGACGGCGCTGAACCTGTCGATCCCCACCTCGATGTACCCCAAGAAGAAGCCCGGCCTGCGCTAGCGGCCCGCCGTTCGTGGCAGTCATGTGGCTCCAACGACAGTTCACGCTCGACGCCCGCCCTCGGGGCTTTCACCTGATCACCGGTGAGGTGCAGGACGCCCTGCCCGAGCTGCGGGAGGTGCGCGTGGGCATGGCTCACCTGTTCGTCCGCCACACCTCTGCGTCGCTGACCCTGAACGAGAACGCCAGCCCCGATGTCCGGCGCGACTTCGAGTCATGGTTTGACCGGGCGGTGCCCGAGGGCGCGGACTACTGGACGCACACGCAAGAAGGCGACGACGACATGCCGGCCCACATCAAGGCGTCGGTCCTCGGCCCGTCGCTGAGCCTGCCGGTCAGCGACGGCCGTCTCGCGCTGGGTACGTGGCAGGGCATCTACCTCTGCGAGCACCGCGACCGGGCCGGAGCACGGTCGCTGACTCTCACCGTGTGGGGCGAGGGAGGCTAGCCGCGGGGACCCAGGCCGGCGGCTGCCAGCGCCTCCTCCACCGTGAGGAACGATGCCGTGAAGACGACCCTTCCATCGCGTATGCGGTGGACCCAGTGCAGGTTCGTGTCGTGCAGGCCGGAAGGGCCGCGCAGGCGCATCCTGCCGTTGACCAGCACGTGGTCGCCGCGAACCCTGACGTCGGAGAGCGTCGGTTCGACGATCTCCTCGCGCGACAGCATCTCCTCGATGTAGGAGCGGTACTCGGCGGTCGTCTCGAAGACGCGGCCGCCCGCGCTGTAGGGCTCCCAGCGAGCGTCTGGCGCGGCAAACGCGAGGATGCCGACGAGCCCCTCATCGCTGAAGGCCTCCCACATACGGCGGACGAGCTCGAGGTTGGCTTGCTCCTGATTCGTCGTCGCGGGCACAGACCGAGCCTATCGCGCCCCAGACGCCCCGAGACCGGCGCTCGATGGCTCACCGAGGGGCGCGGGCGCGGGCGCGAGTCGAGACCAGGCGGGCACGGCACGCGGCCGCGATGTCCGCGAGGTCCACCTGATCCATGAGGAGCCGATGGCGGTCGTCGTCGGGGTCCAGGGTGCGCAGGGCCTGCTCGTAGGCGCGCCGCGCCGCCGGCAGGTCGCGGCGGGCATCGTGGGCTCGCCCGAGCTCGAACGCAGCGAGGCTGAAGGAGGGGTCGACGTACAGGGCCCGCCTGAACGAGGTTGCGGCTGCGTCATGGTCGCCGTACCGGAGCTCGGCAAGGCCGCGCACGAAATAGGCGTCCGCGTTGAGCGGCGCGGCGGCGATGACGGCGGCGGCCGTGACGATCGCCGTCTCGATATCACCTCGGTCCGCGGCTTCCAGCGCCTGTTCGAGTCGGTCCTCGACCCGGCGCCGGGGGGCCTGGTCCTCGGGGCCATGCGACGGGGGTCTCAGGGTGCCGATTGAGCCCGCCGGCTGACCGGCCTCGAGGCCGAGCGGGCGCCGAAGCGCGGGCTTGGGCGGGCGCGGGCGTCGTCGCTCGATCGGGTCCCGATCGAGCGCCGTACTTCCCAGCCTCACCGCCGTTCCGCAGAGGCGATCGGCTGCGCCGAGGATCAGATGGCCCTCAGGCCGCAGAGCCATCTCGAGCGAACCGATCACCTGCTCCACCGTGGGGGTATCGAAGTAGATGAGCACATTGCGGCAGGCGATCACGTCGAATGGGACCTCGCCGGCCGGCGGCGAGGGATCTGCGACGAGGTTGTGGCGCCGGATGCGGACGAGCGATTTCAGGCTCTGGCGAACCGCATGGCCTCGCTCGACCGGGACGAAGTAGCGCTCTCGCAGTTCCGCCGAGACATTTCGCATCGAGCGCTCCGTATACCGGCCCGCCTCGGCGCGCTGGAGGGCGGCGGGCGAGATGTCGGTTGCCAGCACGCTCACGGGGGGCAGCGAGCCCAGCGCCTCGCTGGCCAGCATGGCCAGGGAATAGGCCTCCTCGCCCGTCGCGCACGCCGACACCCACACGCGCACCACCTCTGAGCCGCCGGCCCGCGCCCGGGCCAGCAGCCCGTGCCAGTCCACGGCCCCTAGGTCTCGGAGCTCGCGCAGGAAGTAGGTCTCCTTCACCGTGACCTCGTCGATCAGGCGGCTGATCGACGCCATCGCGGTCTGCCCGGCGAGCTCGCCGAGAAAGCGGTCGGCGTCCATGTCGTCTCCCAGGCGTCCCAGGGCTGCGGCGAGCGCAGTCATCTGGGGTTCTCGAATCACCACCCCGGTCTCCGCGTGAACCAGACGGGCGACCTCGGCGAGCGCGTCGCTCACGACACCATCTCGGCGCTTCGCAGGGCGCGTAGTGCGGGCCCCACGTCATCGAGGGGAAGGACCAGATCGGCGCCGGACTCGATCGCGGCGCGCGGCATCCCGAAGACGGCCGAGGTCTCCTCGTCCTGCGCGATCACCAACCCGCCGGCCTCCCGGATGGCCTCAACGCCGTCGGCCCCGTCGCGGCCCATGCCGGTGAGTACGACGCCGACGGCCCGCTCACCGGCCGACGCGGCGAGGCTCTCCAGGAGCTCGTCCACCGACGGGCGATGCGCCCCACGCTTGGTCTCCCTGTCGATCACAAAGCGCATCGACGAGTCGAGTCGAAGGTGCGCGTCGTCGGGAGCGAACCAGACCCCCGGTCGCGCGAGGCCATCCGGCGTGGCGAAGCCGACGGGCAGCGCCAGGCGACGGTCCAGCCAGTGCACCAGGGCGTCGCTGAAACCAGCCGCTATGTGCTGCACGACCAGCACCGGCAGGGGAAAGTCGGCGGGCAGCGCGCCCAGCACCGTGGTCAGGGCCGGGGGCCCGCCGGTGGAAGCGCCGATGCCGACGGCGCGGGCGATCCGCGCCGGCC
>JALYZC010000191.1 GCA_030945905.1 Actinomycetota bacterium | reverse complement strand
GAGCGCTACGAAGACAGCTATCGGCTCTGCTACGTCCGCGGCCCGGAGGGGATCATCGTCGAGCTGGCGCAGCAGATCGGCTGAGGCTCCGGCCGGCCGCCAACCGCCTCGCCAGCGTCAGTGGTCGCCCCGGGGCAGGATCCCTTTAAGGCCGGTAAGACTTAGTAGTATTACCGACGATGAGAGTAACGCAGAAGGGACAGGTGACCATCCCGCAGCGCATTCGTGAGGCTCTTGGCATTCGCCCGGGGACCGAGGTCGAGTTCATGCTCGACGAGGACGGCGCCCACCTCGTCCTCGACCGCGATCTCGCGGCCGAGGAGGTCGCCCAGATGCGGGGTGCCGGCGATGTGGCGCTGACGACTGACGAGATCCTCGCCCTGACCAGGCGGTGAGGCCCGCCGCCGGTGCCCTCGTCGACAGCAGCGTGCTGCTCGACATCTTCACCGAGGACCCCGAATGGCTCGACTGGTCCCAGGCGCGGCTGATCGAGTGCACCCGGCGTGGCCCGTTGATCCTCAACGCGGTAATCCTCGCCGAGGTCGCGCCCCGTTTCTCGCTGATCGAGGACCTGAGATCGGCGTTGCCGTCCATCGCGCAAACCGAGGAGGTCCCAGCATCCGCCGCATTCCTCGCCGGCCACGCCCACGCGGCATACAGGCGCGCCGGAGGCGCCCGCGAGGCGATCCTCCCGGATTTCCTGATCGGTGCGCATGCCGCCGTCACCGATCGCCCGCTGCTGACGCGAGACCCCCGCCGCGTGGCCGCCTACATCCCCGGCGCGAAGCTCATCTCTCCGAACCAATGAAACCGCTCCGATACGACCGTCAATCCCCTCCCACGCACCGCAGCCGATGACGACGCGCCTCGTTACTCCTGCGCGCCCTTAGCGACCACGCGCGGTCCGGGTCCACGGCTATTGCGCTTCGCCGCAGCGGTCGCCGCGGGCGGCCATGTCCGCCTATTTGTTCTGTCCCGACGCGGCGTCCTCGTACGCTCGGCCGCCGGTGGCTTTCTTGTCAAGAGAAGGCCGCTCGCTTCGGTGCCGCTATCGGTACGCTGGAAGCGATTGTTCGCTCGGGCGAGCATGGCACCCACCGGAATAGTGCGCCGTGCGGGGTCGGGATATGATCTCGCGTCGATAAGCCCTGCAAAGTTCGCAGCCGGCGCGTTCTTCCTGGTGTCCGGCTCCTCTTTCCTGATCGCTCTCGACAATCAGGGGACGGGTCGTCGAACATATGGATGTTCGTTTTCGCATGTTCGTTTTTCGCGATCGGATGCTCCTTCGTAGCGCGAAGCAAGAGACGCTGACACTGCCTCGAGCAGCCTTCCTCGCTCGCTCTCCCTTCGCCTGGTTGTGGCACTCTCGTATGGCTTCCGCTCGTCCTCGCATCGGACGACAAGTGCTCGTCTCGCCCACGTAGGACGCCGCTGTCGCATTGGCATGCGGATGCGGGCGTGATCCCCGGCCCGGGACCCTGGCCTTCCCAAATTCGGAGCGATAACGGCCGTACACGGAGCCGGGCGTGACTCCTTCGCGCCGTGAAGAGAAGCGTGCCCTCGGGATGCAATGGCTTGTACTTTCGATGCCCACCGCTTGGACATTGGGAGCCCCAACAGGTCGCCGTAGAAGCTGGCTGCCGCATCGAGGTTCCTCGGCTACGCCTGGACGGGGCTTGACAGGGATGCCTGGTGTCGCGGACCAGACCTGAGATAGGGTCCTCATCCAAGCCCTGCGGGAGTTTCGGAAGAGGCGCGCGATGCTAAGAGACTTCAAAGCGTTCCTACTGAGAGGCAATGTCGTTGACTTGGCCGTTGGCATCGTTATCGGCGCGGCGTTCGGCGCCGTCGTCACTGCGTTGGTCAAGGACCTCATCACGCCAATCATCGCTGCGATCATCGGTAAGCCCGACTTCTCCGGGCTCACGTTCTCTGTCAATGGAAGCAAGTTTCTCTACGGCGACTTCATCAACGCATTGCTCGCGTTCGTTTCCATTGCGGCTGCGGTTTTCTTCTTCGTGGTGAAGCCCGTCAACGCGCTGATGGAGCGGCGCAAGACTCAGCCCGACGTCGAATCAGAGACGATGCCCTGCCCCGAGTGCTTGAGCGACATCCCCTGCCAAGCACGAAAGTGCGCATTCTGCGCCTCACCAGTGCAGGCGAACGCTTGACTCCCGCTGCCAGCGGCATTCGCTCGCCACCGCTCGTCGGGCCAACGCTCTGTGCCGCTGTCGGTCCCGTTGAGAACCGGCAGGCAGCTGGGCGTTCGTGTGTGCCGGGCCTCGAAGGCCACCCAGTGTTCGAGTACTCCAGCCAGTAGGCGCTCGCCGGTGGGTGGGTCCCCTACAGCCCTACAGAGCGCATGAACTGGCATGGCAACACACCGCGCCGCCCCTATTGTGCAGAAGCAGAAGTGACACGCACGACTGGTCCGACCACTGGTTTCGGCGCCAAGCGATCACGCCGGCTCCGTGTACGACCGTTATCGCTCCTGACGACGCGCGCTTGTCTCGCCCACAGGGCGTGACTTCCGCAATGCCCGGCGGAAGCGGGCGTGGTCCAGCGGGAGAGTTGAGCCGGGCTGGGTTCCACGGAGACCGGGTTTGGTGGGTTCCTCTGTTCATCTGAGGGAGATAGTTGTCTGGGTCTGCGCAGCGTAGAGAGCTTCGAACTCGGCGGGTGGCCGGAGCGACCGCGGCGGTGCCTGCAATCTCTTCGTACCCGGAACGGTGCCTTGAGGTTGTCCGGATCGTCGTGGAACTTCGACGGCGATCTCCGGGGGTTGACGGTCAGACGGTAACGGGCTGGCGGTTCGCTTGAAGGTCGGGGTTGTTGGGGGCGGTGTGGATGGCGTGGCGTTCGATGGCGATGACGAGCTTGGCGAGGTCGCGGTAGCCGATGATTCGTCGGAACTGCTGTTCGGCTTCGAGCATGCCGGCGGCGGTCCAGCGCTTGCGCATGTCGCCGTCCTGCCAGCGCTTCACGTTGCGCTGGGTGTAGCGGACGATCTCGATCATGGTGTCGCACGGGTTCGTCGAGCACAGTGTCTTGGCGAGCTGCCCGGTGATCCTGAGTCGCATCAGCGTCAGCGTGTCGTGGAGGCCTTCGCGGAGCGAGCCGGCGGCGTCGGGCCAGCTCCGGTCGAGCTCTGAGGCGAGCAGCTCGAGTCGCTGGCGCGCGAGCTCGGGGTCGGTCAGCGACCACGCCGCGCGCATCCGGACGCGGACGGTGTTACGGTCGCGTTCGGGCAGCAGATCGGTGACGTGTTTCTCTCCTTGTGGCGATGACAGCGGTGGACCAGCGCGTGCTCGCTGAAGACGTCCTTGATCGCGCGCCGCAGCGCCTTAGCGCCGTCGATGACGAACAGGACCGCCTGGTCGGGGTCAAGGCCGCGGTCGACGAGATCAGCCAGCAACGTGCGGGCGAGTGTGGCGTTCTCGGTCGAGCCTTCCCAGAGCCCAAGCGGGATCTTGACGTCCTCAGTCGTGATGCCCAGCGCGACGATGTGGGTGCGCTCGGCGATCTCTGGGCCGTCGAGCATCATCACCGCCAGGCGCACGTCATCCAGCCGGCGCGACATGAGATCCCCCAACGCGCTGCGGCGAGGGCTCGTGCGTTGCGGGGTCGAGCACGGGCAGTGGCTGCCTGCGACGAGAAACCGCGCTGACTGCTGGTGGGCCCACCGCAAGGCGTCCGAGGATCGCGCCAGGCTTGCGGGTTCATGCGCGAAAGCGTCCTCGCGGTGATCTGGGGTGCGCTGTCGGCCGAAGCCTCGTGCATTCGGCTGGCCGTGACAGCCGACGCAATGAACCGCTTGCGGGTGAAGCGGGCTCGAACCGCTTCACCCTTGCCACGTTCGGCGCCGGTGACCCTTCACCCGGTTGGCTTGGCTGGTCGGTGCCGGCTTTACCTCACGCCGAGTCCTCTGGAGGCGCGCTGGACTGGAAGTTACGCCAGGACGCGCGGCCGCCCTGGCCACGGCAGGAGCTGCCCTCCTCGACGGGCAGGAGCGTGAACATCCCGAAGGCCATGTGCACCTCTTCGGGCAGACCGGTCACGCCCGCGGCCACGTGCAGGACCCTGTCGTCGATCCGGTAGGTGATCTGCCCGTGCGTCCTGTCGATCTCGATCTCACAGCGGACGTATCCAGGGCCCGGCGTAAGCCCTGCCCGCGAGGCGAAGAACGGGTCCTCGACGACACGGGTGAACGGATGTTCCTGGCCGGGCGATTCCAGGATCTCCTGCTCGGCGAAGACCCGATCACCCGTCGAGAAGATGCCCAGGACCGTATGCGTCGTGAAGTCGACCAGCGTCAGCGTCGCAAAGCCGTGCCGGTAGTCGCCGGACGCGTCGAAGTTCTCGGCGTGAAGATCGACCGAGAAACGCCGGGCGCCGTCGGCGGGAATCGCGAACCCCTTGGTCGAGATCACCAGGTGCTTGGTGTTGTCAAGGCCCTGGTTGTTCGGGTCGCAGTTGCTGAACCTCTGGACGTCCACGGTCAGCGCCCCATCCTCGACCGTGGTGCGCGCCTCGGGCTCCAGGCGGGGACCGGAGCCGAAGTCGGCCGGCTGCCAAAGACTCGCGTCGAGGTTGGGCCCCTCGAACTCGTCGTAGATGTCCCACCCCTGCCTCGCGGCCTGGGAGCTGTGCGTACCTTGGACTTGCTTCTCGTCGATGGACATGAGCGTCATCCTCCTGCTCGACAGGCCGACCCACAATGGGCCAGATGATCATGCCCCTGGCAGGCCCATCCTCGCGGCGGTGGTGGTGCCACAGTCCCGGTGAAGACCGGCCGGCGGACGTGATCAGGGAGGACCCTCAGGGTGACCTGCCGACCACCCCGCAGGCGCGGGGGCGCTGCTACGAGGTCTATGCCTTGTCGACTGGGGACGCTCGTGGGCAGTCGTCCGCTGGTCGCTTTGCCAGAGCCAGGCTCCGCTGGAATCAACGGCAAAACGCTTTCGGGGAGCGAGTGATCGCTTCGGTGTCGCCTACGGGCCGAGTCACGAGGTTTGAAGGGCTCAACTCGCAAAGGCCAGGTGGCACGCCAGGTCGCCGCTTGGCTGCCGTCCTCAATCCCGCCTCTCCTCCGCTAAGAGCCTGATGACATCCCGAAGGGTCTCCCAGATCGTGATGCCTTGCTCCCACGGCGCAGCGTGCTTCCCCGTGCACCGATGCCCCTCAACAACCCGCAGCCCATTCACCTTGGCCAACGTGGCCTGGAGTCGCTCCCTTTGATTCATCGGGACGAGCTGGTCCTCGGTGCTCTGATCCAGGACAACAAGCCGCGGCGCCCTGCCTTCGCACACCCGCTCGGCTGTCTGTGCCGGATCAAATCGCGCCGGGCTTGCTGGTGGCCAGGTGCTCATGTCTGCTCCAAACGCGTTGGACAGCAGCATCTCGTACTCCTCGCGGAGGAGCTCGTGGGACGCGCCCAAGCCGTTCACCAGCTCGGGGAGGTCATACAAACCGTTGAGACCGAAAAGCGCGGCCGGGCAGGGCGCATCGGAGATGTCCTCGAGCCCGTAGTGCTGCGGGGGGCGGAGGATCGCCTGGAACGCGAGGGTGGCGCCACAGCTGTGGCCTGAGAGGACGTAGGACTGGTCGGTGAGGCCGAAGGAGCGAAGCAGGGCAAGCCCATGCAGCACGTCACTCAGGTGCTGGGGATGTGTCGCCTCGCGGGCGCGATCCGCGTGGTGGTCCTCGACAGCGTCGTAGGGGAGAGATGGATGCGTGGGGAACTGCGACACCGTGTAGTTCAGTGAGGCGACGGCGACGATGGGGGCCGCCTCGTGGGCGGCGGAGAAGGCGTGCGCCACGGCAGGCTCGATCGACTTGGAGGTGAGTGCAGGGTCGCGCCAGGCCCCGCCGTGGACGTGCACGTAGTAACGCGGGACCGGGGACTGGGAGTCAGGGCTTGGGAGTGAGTTGGCCGAAGCGCCGATGAGCTCTGACGTCTCCGGCGTCTCGGGCAGGTAAATGCTCAGGTTCTGAAGTCTGTTCGCCTCGGGGAGATACGGGATGTTCTCCGCGGCGACGACGGAGACGGGAACGGGGAGATGAGGGGTCGCGACCTCGACGCGTCGCCAGGTCGCAGGCTCATTGTCCTGGCTCGTCACGTGCGGCTCGCTTCCGTCGAAGGTGCTGATTCGTGTTCGTCCGCTCGCGGGCGCGATGCGATCTGCGCTCGGGCCCGCACCCTGACCTCCGGGCTCACCACCGGACGAACAAGTGGAAGGAAATCAGGGCAGCTGGGACGTGTTGGCTCTGGTTCAAAGCCCAGAAAACGACTATGAGGGGGCAGCGTTTCGTCCACCAAGCGAGGCGCTCGCCGCGACTGGCTTGCTCTCATGGCTCCCAGGCGGCGTCCCCCACGAGGCCGGCGGAGTTCTTCCGCCCTGGCCTGCGACGGGTCAGGCGCGTGCGTCTGGGGGCTCAACGGCCGGCTTGAGCACGTCCTCACACCACGTGCGGAAGGTGGTGGGGCCAGTGGAGTGCACACCGCCCGGCTCAGCGTCGTAGAAGCCGTCGTTCTGGGCGGTGGCCATGTCGACGAGGCCCTGAGCCCAGGCGTCGCTCATGCCGTATTGGAGCATCGTCGCCTTGAACCCCTGCCCAGGGACTTGCTGGAAGTGGACGCTGCGCTTGAGCACCTCGGACATGACATCGGCCATGTCGTTCGGGGAAAGGTCGATTGAGCCTACCACCGGGACGCTGTCCTGCCCGTCCCAGGAACGGTCGAGCAGCAGCCCTGCCGCGGCGGCGCCGACGTCACGCGTGGCGACGGTCGCGAGCTTGCGGTCGGCGTCGTTGGGCAGGAAGAACATCCCTTGGGTGGTGATGGCCTCCATCTGGTTGAGCAGGTTCTCCATGAAGAACGGCATGCGCAACACCCGGATAGCGGTCCCGGTAGCTATGAGCAGCTCTTCCATCGCCAGTGCTGCCGAGAGGTGTCCCGCATCAGCGCCGCGACCGAGCGTCGAGACCGCGACCACGCGTCTGACGTCTTGGGCCCGGATCGCGTCACACGCCGCCCAGGTGAAGTCCAGGTAGTGCCCTTCGACGCTGCGGGTCTCGGGATCGGGAGGTAGGACCCAGAGGACGGAGCTTGCGCCGGCAAACGCCCGGGTGACCACGTCGATGTCGTCGTGCGAGCCCTGCACCACCTCAACCCGATCGGTCAAGGTCGTCTCGAGCCGGGAGGGATCGCGCGCGATGACCCGGATCGGTTCGGCGCTGTCGAGAAGGTAGGGGAGGAGCTCCCTGCCGATCTGGCCGGTGGGAGTCGTGACGACGATCACGAGGTCGCGAAGCGCTGAAGGCCGACGACGCTCAGCAGGGCGAGGGCGGTGGCGTCGGGCGAGCCGGGGGTTGCGGTCCACAGGACCACGCGGAGATCGCTTCCGACAACTTCCAAGTGGTCGCAGTCGAGGGTGATGGTGCCCGCTGTCGGGTGGTGAAACGTCTTGCGCGAACTAGACGATGCGCTGGCGGGAGGGTCGGCCCACAGCGTCGCGAAGCGTTCGGAGGCGGCGCGCAACTCGGCGACGAGCGCGTGCAGCGCGGTGTCGTCGGGGTGGCGGGCGATCTGGAGATGCAGGTCGCCGACAACTTCGCGTTCGAAGCGCTCCTCTTCCTCAAGCTCTCGTTCAACCCACTTCGGGCCGACGAACTGTCGACGCGCAGCGTTCTGTCCGACTGGATCGTCGCCGAGGAGGGCACGCGCCATGGCGTTGGCCGCCACGATCGTCCAGGCCGGGTCGATGACGATGACGGGCACGTCGTCGAAGCGGGCGAGGATCCGCTGGACGGACGGGGTGATGTGTCGGGCGGCGACCCGCGCGGTGCTGTCGGCGTGCCCGGCAAGGCGGTCCAAGTGGGCGGCCTCAGTGGGGTTGAGACGAAGCGCGCGGGCTAGCGCCGAGACGACCAACAGCGAAGGGGTGCGCGCGTGGCCCTGCTCCAGGCGCATGAGGTAGTTGACCGAGATGCCGGCCTGCTCGGCGACCTCCTCGCGTCGCAGGCCGGGAGCTCGGCTTCGCGCGTGGCGCGTAAGGCCGGCCTCGGCGGGGTCCAAGCCGTCGCGCCACGAGCGAAGACAGTCGGCGAGATCATCGGGCATGCACACCACTGTGGCACGACCGTCCAGCGTCGGCGTGGGAGGTCGAGGAGCCCTCTAGGAACGCCGACAATTGGGCGGCGAGCGGGCCCGGCGCGTCGGCCGGGATGATGTGACCGCAGTCGGGGATAATCTCGCCTCGAAGGTCGGCGGTGATCGGCTCGAGCTGGCGTTGCAATGCGCTCCCGACGGTGTCGCCTCCGAGCGCGAGGACGGGCAGCGTGAGCGGCTTGCGGGCGGCGTGCTCGACGAGGGCTGCGTTGTCGGCCAAGGCTCTGTAGTGGTCGAAGCCCGCGCAGCACCGCGGGGTCGCGGTAGGCGCTCAAGAACGCATCGCGCAGTTCGGCGTCGACCCCTCGGTGCTCGTGCGTTCCGGCGCTCAGGAACCAGTCGATGTATCTCGCGCGCGCGGCGAAGAAGGCGGCGGCCGAACCCGGCATCCCCGAGGTTCTCGGCCTGCTCCTGCTCGCCCTGACGCTGGCGAGCGGGTACGGCCATGGGTTTCCGAACATGTGTTCCCCTGAGTCGCACTACTGCTCCGCAGGCCCAGGTTGCTGCGAGCTTCGCTCCTGTACCGGAACTGGCTTTGCCAGTAAGGCGCAACGCAGCTCGCGTTGGTGGCGACCAGGCGATAGTGATAGACGGTCCGCAGCGCAAATCAAGCGTGTACCTGACCTACCCAGGCTCCGACTACCTCGTCGAGGTCTACGATCCAGACGCCGCGAAAGCCAAGCAGCTCGTGCTTTCAGGTCGCGTCGGTGCGCTGCGCTGAGAGCGCACCTTGAATGGACTCCCCCGGTTCATAGAGACTAGAAGCAGTAGCGACCGGCCCGTAGCAGCCCGCTACTCCTATCGGCGCCAAGCGATCACGCCGGCCCCGGTGTCCGGCCGTTATCGCTCCCGACGACACGCGAGCATGTCTGAGACGAGGGAGACGCTGCGCTGACCTGCGCTTGACGGACGACTTTTCGTCGAACCCCGGTCGCTCGGCCTTGGATTGCCCGCAGTGGCAGCTGAGCATCAGACAGGGCGTTGGGATCGATGACCGGCCGGGTCGGCCGGCTCGTCGACCAGCGGACGTGTCTGCACGGTGCCGGGTGACGGCGGGGGCACGGCGTCCTCGGGTGGAGGCTGCTCGATGGGCGGCTCGGGGCGTTGCGCCGCGCGGATGCGCGAGCCGGCGTAGGCGAGGACCACGGCGAGGGCAAGCGCCACGAAGATGCCCCACTGCAACCCCACCGCCACGCCGCGCCCGAGATCGGGCTTGTCGAAGAAGCGCCACACCACCAGGAACGCGGCCCACACGCCGCCCATGACGATCACGCCGCCATCGCCTCCCGGGAGATGGAACCCGCGTCGCTCGGCCCGTGCGAACAGCAGAAGCAGCACGCCGCCGGCCACGAGCAGCACCGCGCCCTCGACCCAGCCGAAGGTCGATAGGGCGCTGTGATGGCTGGAAACTGCGCTCTGGCCCTTGCCGACGGCGGTGGGGCTGGTCGAGTACCAGGGGAGCAGGAGGGTGAGAAACAGCGCCAGCGACGCGAGCGCTGCCACGCGCTGATCACCGTGCAGCGCACGCCATGCGCGCACCAGGCGCCGTGCCGCCCCGCCGATCCTCTCCGCTGCCACGCGCTCGTGGCCGGCCGGCGGCGGCTGCGCGTTCACGCGCGCACCCCTGCTCCGGCGCGCAGGCGATCGACCAGAATCGCCCCATCGGCGGCGGAGACCGGGCGCACCTGCCCCTGGAAGGCCAGCGTCCAGTGCTCGCGCGGCCACTTGCGCATGTGCTCGAGATCGTCGACGAGCGTTGCCGCCTCCACCCACTCGGGCTCCTCGAGCACGAGCTCGGGCTCGGTGGGAAATCGCCATGGGTAGGGGTCGGCCTTGCCCGGCTTTCCCGGCCACACCGGGGTACGGTCCTCGAAGAGCTCGCCGACCACCCTGATGGAGCCTGCGAAGGCCTTGACCTTGGTCACGTAGAGCACGATGCGATCGCCGGGCGCGATCTGCTCCGCCTGGCGTAGGCGGCGCTCCTTGAGCCCGATGAGGCCAAACCGCCGCTCGCGGGTGGCCGCCAGGTTCTCTGGAGATCCCGTCAGGATCCAATTCTGGGGCGCGCCCACGCCGGCCATTCTAGGTGGGTGCCGGGGAGCCGCTCAGCTGATGGGGATGTCCTGCACCTCGACGGGAGCACGGCTGTGGGGCTCGAGACGCTCCAGGTACCAGTCGATGGCCGCGCGGGCGAGTAGCAGCACCTCTCGCAGCAGGTCCGCGAGCTGCTCGGTCAGCTCACGCGGAACCGCGGCCCGCACCACTTCGAGCAGGGCGACGAGGGCGCCCAGGTCCGAGGCGCCACGGTCGGGCTCGTCGCCGGGCACCGCGTAGCCCCTCGGGGGCGGACCTTCACCGCGGGAGCGTTCCCGCGCCGCGCCGGTCGCGCGCGCGGCTTCGTCGGCGAGCCTCTCGACGGCATCCTGGGTCGAGCGGATGCGCTCGCGCAGGGCGTCGAGCGGGTCGGGATCAGCCGGACCGGCTGCCGTCTGGGGCGGAGGGTCGTTCGGCGTGTTCATCGAGCGTGACCACCAGCGCTCCGTCGGCCAGCCGGGCCTCGGTCGGCTGGTAGGCCGCCAGCGCAGGGGGGAGCATGATAGTCCGCTTCTGGCCGCCGACTCGAACGATCAGCTCGTGGCCGATCTTCTTCAGCGACACGTCCCCTCGCTCCGCAAACGGCAGCTCCAGCCGCACGTGTGCGCTGTGCTCGTCGATCGTCAGCTCCTGCGAGAGGGAGTCGTGGAGCACCGCGGCAGGGGGGCGATCGTCGAAGACGGCGTCGGCCAGGCGATCGAGCATGATCGGACCCGCCACCTCCGCCTCGAAGTAGGGCGCCAGTAGGACCGGTACGGGCGCGAAGGCGCCGTGTACGAGCTCGACCTGCTCGGCTTGGTGTTCGCGCCAGGCGCCGAAGTAGGTGCCGCGCACGGCGTCGGGGAAGACCCGGTTGACCACGATCGCGTCGGTCAGGAACCCGTACAGGTTGAGGTAGGTGAACGTGCGCATCGCCTCGCCGATCACCACCCGGTCCGGCGTCATCACGAGGCGGATGGTCGCTCGCTCGCGGTTGCGCAGGATCTCGTTCATGGCGACCAGGTTCTCCACCAGCCGCCGGACGTCGGCCACCACCTCCGCGCGGGGCAGCGGAACGTCGAGCACCGTTCGCGCGATCGGCCGCGCCGCGGCCATGAGCTGGCGCTCGAACGGGAACACCTTGTCCAACCACCAGCGGGCGACGTCGGGAAACGACAGCAGCCGAAGCGTCTCGCCGGTGGGGGCGCAATCGACCACGACGACGTCGAACTCCCCTGCTTCGTGGTGGTGCTTGATAGCGAGCAGCGAGAACAGCTCGTCGGCGCCGGGGGGCACCGTCAGCTCCTCCGCGGCGATGCGGTTGACCCCCTGGTCGATCAGGAGCTCGCCGAGCCAGCCCTGCATCGCGGACCAGTTGCGCTCCATCTCCTCCTGCGCCTGAACCTCCTGGCCCCACAGCCCGTCGCCGATCTGGGTCGGCTGGGGCCCGAGCTCGACCTGGAGCGCCTCGGAGAGGCTGTGCGCCGGGTCGGTCGAGAGCACGAGCGTGCGGTGACCGTCGCGAGCGCAGCGCCGCGCGGTGCACGCGGCGACCGACGTCTTACCGACGCCGCCCTTCCCCGTGTACAGGATGGTCCGCGGGGGCGCCATCGCGGCGCAAGTCTACGGGCGCCGGAGGAGCTAGCCGAGATACCGCGTGAACTTCTGTGCGTACCTGCAGTACACGGCGGTCCGGGTGCGGTCGCAGAGGTCGCGCAGAAAGTCGCGCAGCAGGACGTGGTAGCTCAGCGTGGAGATCTCGCCGGAGAGCGAATAGCGCGACCAGCGGCCCGTGTCGAAGCGGGGCAGTTCACGCCGCGCCTCCCGGTCGCCGAGCCGGAACAGCGCTCGGGCCTTGGCGCTGTTGCCCAGGCTGGGGGCGCCGGCGTCGAACAGGCCGTTGAGTGACTGGATGAACGCGTTGGCCACGTAGTAGCTCGACGCGAACGAGTAGATCAGGTAGTGCACTCGTCCCGGACCCCGCGCCTTGCGCACACCCGTCGGGGGCGGGAGCTGGAAGAGGCGCAGGCTGCGCAGCGCCAGGCTTCGGTATGCGTCGTTGTGCAGCGGGCGAGCGGCGTGCACGAGCGCCTGAATAGCCGTGCCCTGCGACAGCGAACTGGTCCACGGCGGGCGGCCGCCGCCGTAATGGAAGTAGTACTCCCACGCCACGCCGCCGTCGCGAGCCACGCCCAGCGGCACGAGGTCCTTGAGCAGGTACAGCGCGGTGGCCGTGAGGCCGCTGTTGAGGTAAGCGTTGACCTTGCCCCAGTTGGCGAGCTGCTGCAGCTGGAGCCCCTCGCCCGGGTAGTACTGGAACAGCACCAGGCTGCCGTAGAACTTCACCCGCTCGCCGGCGGCCGGGAGCGCGCCTGACGAGCTCCAGTACTCGCGGTTCTTGTCCAGCACCAGAAATACGGGGTTGAGGCGAGCGGCCGTGAGGCGACCGGCCTGCGCGATCTCGTCGGTGTTCTCGATCACCCATCCCAGCTCCTTGCCGCTGCGCCCGCCCAGGGAGCTGCGCGTGGCCACCGCCGCGTTGTAGCCGTTGAGCCGGGCCTGATAGTCCACGGGGCTGATCTGCCCGCCGGCCAGGAGCGCCTGCAAGGCGGCCCGGGTGGCGCCTGCCTGGACCTTGGCGCCACGGGCATGCGTGCGTGCGCTCCGCGCCCCGCGTGGAGCGGGCAGGTCGGCCGCCGACAGAAACCGGTCGTTCTCGACGTGGGTGCGGCCGTGCTGGTCGAGTACGAGCACGCGCGAGGCGCCTGCGGTCGCGGGGAAGGCGACAAGCAGGCACGCCGCGAGGATCCCCGGCCAGGCACGCAGGATATGACGCACCAAGGGGATGGTACGCTCGCCGCCGCGTCGCTCGATGGGTTGCAAGAGTCCGTGCAAGCCAGGAACAGGAACACGTTCGTGCGCAGCTCGATTCGGTCACGGTTCCTGGTCCTGATGTGCACGATCGCTGCGTTGGCGCTCAGCGGGTGCGGCGGAGGAACCAAGGAGGACCCGGCCAAGGTCCTCGACCAGACGTTCTCCGGGAAGCGAACCGTGAGGAGCGGCAAGGTCAAGGTGCGGGTTGCGGTCGACGCAAAGGGCCTCTCGGGCGTCAACGGCCCGGTGACGATCACGTTGACCGGCCCCTTCGAACGGCCGGCCCGGCAGCTGCCCAAGTTCGACCTGGACACGACGCTCACCGCCGGGGGCCGTACCCTCGCCGTGGGCGCCGTCTCCACCGGAGACAAGGGTTTCATCAAGTTCCAGGGCTCCGCCTACGCCGTGCCCGACACGATCTTCGCCGGTTTCAAACAGGGGTTTGAGCAGGCCCGCTCGACCTCACCAGGCATCGACCCGCGCAAATGGATGCGTCATCCAAGCGTGGAGGGCGATGAAGAGGTCGCCGGCGAGGCCACGACGCACGTGAGCTCTGATATCGACGTGCCCAAGCTGCTCGATGACCGCGCGCGGATCCTGCAGAAGGCGAACCAGCTGGGGGTGGCGCGCAACCGCCAGGTCTCCACGAATCTGACCGCTGCGCAGAAGAAAGCGGTGGTCGACACGATCGAGCACCCCAGGTTCGACGTCTACTCCGGCAAGCACGACAGGATCCTGCGCAAGCTCACCGTCGCCTTCGCCTTCAACGTTCCCGCCAAACAGCAGCAACGCGCCAACGGGCTGAAGTCGGGCAGGGTGACCGTCGATGTCGAGCTGGCTGACGTCAACCGACCCGAACCCACGCGGGCTCCCACCAAGCTCAAGCCATTCAGCGAGCTGCGCAGCGCGCTGAGCATCCTGGCCGGCCTTCCGGGCCTCGGCCTCCTGGTCTCTCCCAGTCAAGTGAGCAGCACCGCTCCGGGCCCGGGGCCGGCGGCGGCAACCAACCCGAGCGGCGCGGCCGGGGGTTCGGGCAGCGTCCAGGCCTACGCGCAGTGCGTCACCGCCGCGGGCGGTGACCCGTCCAAGGAGCAGGCCTGCGCGGGCCTGCTTCCCAGTCGCTGACTCTTCGGGCGCGTCCTCGAGGTCAGGCGCCGGCGGTCGCGAGGCCGAAGCCCGCGTGGTAGCGCTCCTCGATGGCGGCGAGCTCGGCGGCATCCAGCGCCGGGACGTCGGTGGTGGCCGCCCACTCCTCCAGCTGGGCCGCAGTGGTGACCGTATGGACGATGCACGCGATCGCGGGCTGGGCGAGGACGAAGCGCATCGCCGCCTGGGCGAGTGTGCGCTCCCCCCCGCGGGTGAGAAACTCGAGCTGCTCGATCTTCTTCAAGCCGTCGACGAGCCATTCCCGCGGCCGGTGTCGGCGATGGTCGTTGCCCGTGAACTCGGTGTCGAGGGTCAGGTGGCCCTCCAGCAGGCCGCTCGAGGTAGGCACCCGCGCGATGACGCCGGCGCCGCGCTGCTCGGCGAGCTCGAGGAACTCCGAGCCCGGCTCCTGCTCCAGCAGGTTGTAGACCGTCTGCAGGGCTGCGATATCGCGCTCTGAAAGGACGCGGAGCCCCTCGTCGCGCCAGCCGATCTTCGGTCCCAGCGCGACGCCGTAGTGGCGGATCTTCCCCTCGGCCTGGAGCGCCTGCAGCGCGGCGAACAGCTCGTCGGCTCCAGGGCCGACGATCGCCTCCATGCGTGGGTTGTGCAGCTGGTAGAGGTCGACGTAGTCAGTGCCCAGACGTTGGAGGCTCGCCTCCACGGCCCTACGCGTGTGGCCCGAGGACCAGTCGTGGGGTCGCTCGGATTCGCGGTGGGCTGTCCGGTCGCGATCGATCACGTAACCGAACTTCGTGGAGAGCTGGATGCTCTCGCGCGCCACACCCGCGCGCTTGAGTGCCGTCCCGACGATCTCCTCGTTGAGACCCTGACCGTAGGTGTCGGCCGTGTCGAAGAACGTGATGCCGAGCGCCAGCGCACGAGCGACCAACCGATCGGGGTCCTCGTGCTCTCCCCACCAATCAGATCCCAGCGCCCACGTTCCAAAGCCGATGGCCGAGGTCTTCAGTCCGGTGGTGCCGAACGTGCGGGTCTCCATGTTCGCCAGTCTAGTTGCCCGCGATCCCTAAGCTTGGCCGTTCCCGTGAGCGCTGTGGCCCCAGAGCGGCGGAGCCGGCGGCGGTTCCTCCTGAGCGGTGAGGGCTGGCCCTACCTCCTTGTCCCGTTCATCCCTCTCGCCGTCGCGCTCTCGGTGACGGAGACCAACCCCGCGGTCACCTTCTTCGCCTCCGCCCTGGGAGTCATCCCCACCGCCGCACTCATGGGCCGGGCCACCGAAGAGCTGGCGGAACGCTCGGGTCCCGGCGTGGGCGGGCTGCTCAATGTGACCTTCGGCAACGCTCCCGAGCTGATCATCGCCCTGTTCGCACTGGGGGAGGGCCTGCACGAGGTCGTCAAGGCCTCGCTCGTGGGCTCGGTGCTGGGCAACATCCTGCTTGTGCTCGGCGCGTCCATGCTCGTCGGAGGAATTCGCAACTCGCCCCGGCAGGTCTTCGACCGCGTCGCCGCGTCCGCGCAGAGCTCGCTCCTGCTGCTATCGGTGGCGGCGATCACGCTCGTGGCCGCGTTCCAGCTGATCGAAGGTGGGGGTCTGCCCAGCCCGACGGCGGAGCGCCTGGACTTCGGCGTCGGCGTCGAGCGGGTGTCCTTCGCCCTCGCGGTGATCATGATGCTGGTCTACGGCGCCTACCTGGTGTTCTCGCTCATCACCCACCGGGACCTGTTCAACCCACCGGAGAACCTGGCGAGCGAGGAAGATGCCGGCAGTGGCGCGGAGCCCTGGACGGTACGCCGGTCGGTTCTGCTGCTGGCCCTGGCCGGCGTAGCGGTCGGCGTGATGTCCGAGATCCTGGTGGGATCGGTCGGCGCCGCCGCGAAGTCGCTCGGGCTCAGCGAGTTCTTCATCGGAGCCATCGTGATCGCCATCGTCGGCAATGCCGCCGAGCACTGGGTGGCGGTGCTGGTCGCGGCCAAGGACAAGATGGACCTCGCGGTCAACATCGCGATCGGGTCCAGCGCGCAGATCGCGATCTTCGTCCTGCCGCTGCTCGTGCTCATGTCGTGGCTGATCGGGCCGGGACCCATGCCGCTGGTGTTCAACGGACTCGAGGTGGTCGCGATCGTCGTGGCGGTGCTCATCGCCAACCAGGTGACCAACGAGGGGGAATCCAACTGGTTTGAGGGGCTGCTGCTGCTCGCGGTGTATGGCGTGCTGGGGGTGACGTTTGCGTTCGCCTAGGGGTGGCTGGCTTCGCCCCGCAACCAGCGGGGCCTCCGCTGTTCGGGCAGTTAGTCCTCCCGGCCCACCTCTTGGTCGTCCTCTTCGAGCTCGTCGTCGGGCTCGTCGCCGTCGTCGGTGATCGACTCGGCTCCGCCGGGGTGGTAGTGGACCTGGAAGCGTTCGAGCATCTCGTCGCGCTGATTGTCGTCGAGGGGCGACTCGTCGGAGATGAGCACCCAGTCGGCGCCCTCCAGGTCCTCCATGTTGAAGATCTCGGTGTCGAGCTCGGGCGAGTCGTCAACGACGAGGAGCACCTCGGTCTGGGGATTGAAATAGGTGCCGGGGCGGACGAGCAGGTCGTCGAGCTCGAAGCGGCGTGGATCGGCCATGACCTCACCCTACCCGCCCTCGCACCGGGAAACCATCCCTCGTGGTCCGGCTGCAGCCCGGGCCCGGGCGCCCCACCCGCACCGGGCGCCCTCGGGCGTCGAGGGGTCCGCTACGCTTGTACTCGCACGTTGACTGACCAGTCAATCTACGCGGATCCCGGGGGGCGCTTCATCCCCTTCCGCGCCGTCCGAAGGAGACATCGAACGTGGTCGATTTTACGCTGACCGACGAGCAGAAGGCACTGCGCGAGATGGCGCACGACTTCGCCGACAAGGAGATGCGGCCTGTCGCCTGGGAGTACGACAAGGAGGGCGCGTGGCCGGAGCCGGTCCTGCGCAAGGCCTGGGAGCTCGGCCTCATGAACGCCCACGTTCCGGAGGAGTACGGAGGGCCGGGCGCCAGCTACTTCGAAGGGGTGCTGATCGAGGAGGAGATGGGCTGGGGCTGCTCGGGCATCGGGACCTCGCTGACCTGCAACGGCCTGGCCGTCGCGCCGATCGCGCTGGGGGGTTCCGATGAGCTCAAGCGCGAGTACCTGGGCATGCTCACCGAGGACTTCAAGCTCGCGTCCTTCTGCCTGACCGAGCCCGACGCGGGTTCTGACGTGTCGGGCATGCGCACGACAGCCGTCAAGCGGGGCGACAAGTACGTCATCAACGGCTCCAAGTGCTTCATCACCAACGGCGGTTACGCCGACTTCTACACCGTTTATGCCAAGACGGACAAGGAGGCCGGCCACCGCGGCATCTCCGCCTTCGTGGTGCCCCGTGACGACACGGTCACGGTGGACAAGAAGGAGGACAAGATGGGCCAGCGCGCGTCCAACACCGCGAGCATCACCTTCAACGAGACCGAGGTCCCCGCCGGGAACCTGCTCGGCGAGGAGAACCACGGGTTCAAGCTGGCGATGATGACGCTCGACCGCACGCGGCCAGGAGTGGCGGCGATGGCGACCGGGATCGCCCGGGCGGCCTTCGAGTTCGCCACCGACTACTCCAAGGAGCGCGTCCAGTTCGGTGTGCCGATCGCCATGCACCAGGCGATCCAGTTCATGATCGCCGACATGGCGACCGACGTCGAGGCTGCCCGCCTGCTGGTGTGGCAGTCGGCTGTTCTGCTCGACCAGGGCCGGCGCAACACGCTGGCCTCCTCGCACGCCAAGCGCTTCGCCGCGGACGCTGCGATGAAGGCCGCGACCGACGCGGTGCAGGTGTACGGCGGCTACGGCTTCATCAAGGAGTACCCGGTGGAGAAGCTCATGCGCGACGCGAAGATCATGCAGCTCTACGAGGGCACGTCGCAGATCCAGCGGCTCGTCATCGCCCGCGAGACGCTCCTGCCCCGTCGAATCGAGGAGCCGGCGGCCGTCGCCGTGTAGTGGTCACTAGGGTGGACTGATGTTCGTGTTCAAGGCGGCCGTCGTCGGTGCCGGGACCATGGGAGGCGAGATCGCTCAGGTCATCGCCGCCGCGGATATCCCCGTGGTGCTCAAGGACGTCGAGCAGCGGTTCATCGATCAGGGGGTCGCGAGGGCCCGCGAGGTGACCGAGGGACGGCTCAGCCGACTCGTGGACAAGCAGCGTCTCACCCGGGAGGAGGCTGACACTCAGCTTCGGGGGCTGATGGGCCGCATCCATGGCAGCACCACCTACGACGCCTTCGGCGACGTGGACTTCGTGGTCGAGGCCGTGCCGGAGAGGATGGAGATCAAGCAGGCGGTGTTCGCCGAGCTCGACGCGGTCACCCCGGGGCACGCGATCCTGGCCTCGAACACCTCCTCGTTGTCGATCTCCGAGATGGCCGAGACGACCACCCGCCCGCACCAGGTCGTGGGGTTCCACTTCTTCTATCCCGCATCGATGATGCGCCTGATCGAGGTCATCGAGGGCGACGAGAGCTCACCCGAGACGATGCAGACGGCGGTCAACTTCGCCCAGACGATCCGCAAGATGCCCATCCGCTGTGGCGAGGCGCCCGGATTCGTGGGCAACCGCATCGCCATGTCGGCCATCTCGGAGATCTGGCGGGTGCAGGAGGAGGACGGGGCCTCGGTGCAGGAGATGGACCAGAGCGTGCAGGAATCCCGCGTGCTCCCGATGGGCCCGTTCTTCCTCACCGACATGCTGGGGCTCGACACGGTCCTCAAGGTGGCCGAGCAGCTGCGCGACTGCTACGGCGATCGCATTCACGTGCACAGCGGCATGCGGGAGCTCGTCGCCGCCGGCAACCTCGGCCAGAAGACGGGGAAGGGGTTCTATGAGCACGGCAGCTGAGGACGTGACCCCGAGCGAGGCCGGCGACGCCGGCGGGCGTGCGCTGATCGAGCGCTTCGAGCTCAAGGCGTTCGTGGAATCCTGCCTCGTGCTCGAGGAGGGTATCGCGACCATTCGCGAAATCGATCTGGCGATGATGACCGGCTTTGGCATCCTCCCGGGGCCGTTCGCACGAGCCGACGCCCAGGGGCTGGACGAGACGCTCGCCGCTCTGCGGCGCGCCGAGCGCGTGTGGGGCGAGCACTTCGCACCCCCGCTGATCCTGCGCCGGCTCGTCGCCCAGGGTCGCCTGGGCCAGAAGTCCGGGCAGGGCTTCTTCCCCTATGCACGGCCCGACGCGGACTTCGAGCAGGGCCAAGCCGTGGCACTCGAGTACCGCGACGGCGTGGCCATCCTCTGGCTCGACCGCATGCCCACCAACGCGATCTCGCCCACCGTGATCCGCGAGCTCACCGCGATCTGGGAGCAGGTGCAGGCCGCCGAGGAGGTTCGCGCGCTGGTGATCGCTTCGGCCAACCCGATGCTGTTCTGCGCGGGAGCCGACATCAAGGCGTTCACCGAGATGGACGACCAGGGCGGCAGGGCGCTGCTCGACGAGGCCCACAGCCTGTTGCGCTCGTTTGGCACGTCGTCCGTGGTGACGGTCGCAGCGGTCAACGGGCTCGCCTTGGGCGGCGGGTGTGAGCTCGCCATGGCCTGCGACGTGCGCATCGCCGCGGAGTCCGCGTCCTTCGGCCAGCCCGAGATCAACCTGGGGATCATCCCCGGCTTCGGCGGCACCCAGCGCCTGCCTCGCCTGGTGGGACCGGCCAAGGCGCTCGAGATGAATCTGGTGGGTGAGGCGATCGACGCCGCGGAGGCCTACGAGGCCGGCCTGGTCCATCGGGTGGTACCCGACCACGAGCTCTTTGACCAGGCGCTCCAGTGGGCCCGCAAGCTCGCAGCCCAGCCGCCGCTGGCGGTCGAGCAGATCAAACGGGTTTCCCACCAGCCTGACCTCGACGAAGGCATCGACGCCGAGAAGCGCGCCTTCGGCGAGATCTTCGCGTCGGAGGATGCCGGCGAGGGCATCGCCGCCTTCCTGGAGAAGCGAAGCCCGACGTGGCGGGGGAGGTAACCGCCGACGCGCTGATCGCCCGCCTCGCGAAGATGGTCCGCGAGGCCGGCTCGGTGGTGGCCCTCACGGGGGCCGGCATCTCCGTGCCCTCGGGGATCCCGGACTTCCGCTCGCCGGGGACTGGATTGTGGGAAGGGGTCAATCCGATGGAGGTCGCGCACATCGATGTGTTCCGTCGCGATCCCACGCGCTTCTGGCACTTCTACGGCGACCGCTTCGCCGCGTTGCGTGAGAAGCGACCCAACGGCGCTCATGCCGCACTGGTGGAGCTCGAGCGCCACGGGCTCCTCGACGGCGTCATCACACAGAACATCGATCAGCTCCACCGGCGGGCGGGGACGGCGGAGTTGGTCGAGGTCCATGGGAGCATCGACACATCGTCGTGCAGGCGCTGCGGGGCCTGTCACGGGCTGGAAGCGGTCCAGGCCCGGCTGCGCGCCGATGCGGACGCCGTGCCCCGGTGTGAGTGCGGCGAAGCCCTGAAGCCCGACGTGGTGCTGTTCGGGGAACTGCTGCCCGCCGCTGCGCTGGACCGGGCGCAGGCGCTCGCGGAGCAGGCGGACCTGATGCTCTGCATCGGCTCCTCGCTCGAGGTCTATCCGGTGGCCCAGCTGCCGACACTGACGCTGGCCCGCGGGGGATCAATCGTGCTCGTCACGCAGGGCAAGACGCCGCTCGACGGCGCCGCCGAGATCAAGCTGGACGGCGACGTGGAAGCCGTGCTCCAGGCACTGGTTCGGGAGCTCGAGTTCGACGTCCGTCTGTCGCGTTGATCGTGGCGTGTCCCCGGCTGGCGTCTATTTGCCGGTGTTGATGGCGTATTTGCTGGGTTTGGTGGGGACGATGGGTTCGTCGATTTGGTTGAGGCGTTCGATGAGTTTGACCCATTGGTTGGGTTTGAGGATGGAGTTGTAGTGTTG
>JALYZC010000173.1 GCA_030945905.1 Actinomycetota bacterium | reverse complement strand
GTACTGGGCGGGCGTGGTGACGTTGGCCACGCGCATGTTGCCCTCGGAGGCGACCTGGAGGAAGCGCTCGAGGCGCGCCGAGGAGTGCTCGGGGCCCGAGCCCTCGTAGCCGTGGGGCAGCAGCAGCGTCAGACACGTCGTCTGGCCCCACTTGGCCAGCCCGGACACGATGAACTGATCGACGATCACCTGGGCGGCGTTGACGAAGTCGCCGAACTGCGCCTCCCAGAGCACCAGCGTCTCGGGCGCCTCCTGACCGTAGCCGTACTCGAAGCCCAGGCAGGCCATCTCCGACAGCGGGCTGTTGTGCAGCTCCATCGGAGCCAGCGCCCCCGGCAGGCTCTGCATCGGGCAGAACGCCTGCCCGGTCTTGGCGTCGTGCAGGACGAGGTGGCGCTGGGAGAAGGTCCCGCGCTCGGTGTCCTGGCCGGTGAGCCGGATCGGGGTGCCCTCGCTGAGCAGTGACGCGAAGGCCAGCGCCTCCGCATGCGCCCAGTCGATGCCGCCGTCGGTGCCCAGCGCGTCACGGCGACGTTCGAGCTGCTTGAGCAGCTTGGAGCTGACGGTGAAGCCGTCGGGCACGCGCAGCAACTCCCCGTTGAGCACGCGCAGGCGCTCCGCCGATACCGCCGTGTTGACCTTGGGGCTGGGGGTACGGTCGAGCTCGTATTGGCCCGTCTGGTGCTCGACGTGCTCCGATGCCGCGATCCGTGCCTTGAGCGCCTGATGCTCGTTGGTGAGCTCGCGGAGGATGTCGTGATCGAGCGACTGCACCTCCTCTCGGCTCACCGCGCCCTGCTCTATCAGCTGCCCGGCGAAGATCTCGCGAACGCGGGGATGCTTCTTGATGCGCTCGTACATGGTCGGCTGGGTGTAGGCGGGCTCGTCGGCCTCGTTGTGGCCGTAGCGCCGGTAGCCGATGAGGTCGATCACCACGTCGTGGCCGAACTCCTGGCGGAAGGCGAAGGCCAGGCGCACCGCGGAGACGCAGGCGGCGACGTCGTCGGCGTTGACGTGGATGATCGGGACGTCAAAGCCCTTGGCAAGGTCCGAAGCCCACTGCGTCGAGCGCGCGTCATCGATGTCGGTGGTGAACCCGACCTGGTTGTTCTGGATGATGTGCAGCGTGCCGCCGACCTTGTAGCCGTCCAGCGCCTGAAGGTTGAAGGTCTCGGCCACGACCCCCTGGCCGGGGAAGGCGGCGTCGCCGTGCAGGATGATCGGCACCGCTGCGTTGGTGTCGCGATGCGCGTGCGGGCCCTGCCGCGTGGTCTGCGCGGCGCGGGTGGCGCCCTCCACCACAGAGGAGACGTACTCCAGGTGGCTGGGGTTTGATTCCAGCACGACCTTGATCGAGTCCTCGTCGGAGAGTTGGTAGGAGCCCTCCGCCCCATGGTGGTACTTGACGTCACCGGTGCCGCCCTGCGGGATCGTCGTGACGGCCTCGAGCGTCGAAGCGCCCTCGAACTCGGCGAAGATGGTGTCGTACGGACGGCCCAGGTTGTGGGCGAGGACGTTGAGGCGGCCGCGGTGGGCCATCCCGATGACGACCTCGCGTGCGCCCTGAGCGGCCGAGAGCTGAATGATCTCGTCGACCATCGGCACGGTCATGTCAAGCCCCTCGATCGAGAACTGCTTCTGGCCGAGGTAGGCCTTGTGCATGAAGTTCTCGAGGGCGTCGACCTCGGTGAGCCTGCGCAGCAGCGCCTTCTGCTCGTCGGTGGTGAGCGGCTTGCGAAAGGCCCCGCTCTCGATCTTGCCGCGCAGCCACACCCGCTGGCGGTGGGACGCGATGTGCTCGATCTCGTAGGCGATCGGGCCGCAGTAGGTCTCGCGAAGATGGGGCAGCGCATCGGCCAGCGTCGCCCCGGGGACGTACATGCGCAGGATGTGGGCAGGGATCCTCGCCATCAGCTCGGGGGTCAGCGCGAGCGACTCGGGATCGAGCGCGGGGTCGCCCTCGGGCTCGCCGCCGAGCGGATCGAGCTTGGCGGCAAGGTGTCCGTGGGTCCGGTGGGCCTTGAGCAGTGAGGTGGCCGCCTGCACGGCCTGCAGGAGCGCCTCGTCGGGTTCGGCGGCCGGGGCGCCGGGCGCCGCTTCACGCGCCTTGGCCGCGGCGGCGGCCGGCGCGGGCGGAGGG
>JALYZC010000170.1 GCA_030945905.1 Actinomycetota bacterium | reverse complement strand
CCCCCCCCCCCCCCCCCCCCACTACCAAGGCGGGACCAGCTAGAGCACCTCGCGGTCTCTGACCACCACGCGCTCGCGCCGGCGATCGGCGGCGTACCCGCGCATCCAGACCAGCGAGAGGACCAGTCCGATGGCCCCTACGACCATCAGGATCAGGCCCACGGTCGCCAGGCTGATGCCGGAGATCGAAGCGGTGACGGCGAAGTACAGGATCGCCCCAACTGCGATGAGAAACAGCGAACTGCCTACGGTCATGGATTCGATTCCTTTCGTGCCGGGACCGATATGTGCGACCGCGGCGGCCGCATCCGAGGGTTTACCCCGTTTCCAGCCGGTTCACTCACGGCGAGTCGAGCACGAGCGCCATCAGCGCGCCAGCCGCCACCGGCAGCTAGAGTCTGCGCCCTCGTCAAGGAGGATTTGTGCTCTCACGCTCGTCGCTCGTCGCCGCTGTAGTCGCCACCGCCGCACTCGCGCTCGCACCGGTCGCCCAGGCGCGGAAGGTCGTTTCGATCGCCCCGACGACGGGTGACTTCGAGACCGCGTTCACGCTCAGCGGCACGGGCTGGCGGCCCTCGCGCGCCGTCAGGGTCGAGTACTACAACGTCGACCTCAACAAGTCGCCGTTCAAGAAGTTCTCGACGAGGTCTGACAGCGCCGGGCGCGTCACCTTCCAGCTGACCAAGCCCGAGGTGTTTGCGGAGCAGAGCGTCACGGAACGGCTGTGCTTCGTCCAGGGCGGCAAGCGCCGGTGCGGGCGCTTCTACGTCGCCGCTCCCGCGGCGAACATAGAGCCCAGCAATCCCCACCGCGGTCAGAACGTCCTGCTGCGCGTGACCGGCTGGCCGTCCGGCTTCAACCTCGAAGCCGACCTGCTGCGTCCCGACGGAACCACGCTCACCCCATCCCCCAAGCTCACGACCCGGGCTCTGGCGCCGGGCTTCGAGTTCGCCGGCGCCCCGTTCAACAACGTCTTCCTCCCGCGCGGCGGCGCGTTTTTGAACTTCCTGGCCGACCCCAGCACCCCGCTCGGCCTGTATTCGATCTACGTGCACCCGCCTGGGCAGAGCATCGGCTCGCGCACGGGCTTCTTCATCCTTCCCTGAGCACGGTCGGCACAGCCGGGGCATGCCGTTCGCCACGACGCTTCCCCGGCCGGACCTCGATCGCGGTGCCGCACCCAGCGCCACCCTCGGTCCAGGCCTCGACGATGAGATCCATAGCTGGTGCAGCGAGTCCTTCGCGGCCATCCAGGCCTCGTGGAGCAGCGGCAGCCTGCCGGGTCTCGAGCCCTATGTCTCGACGGCGCTGAGGGGCCATCTCGCGCGCGAGCTGGCCGCGCTGCGGCGCGATGGGTTGGTCAACCGGGTGGAGGAGGTGCGCCTGCTCGAGGTCGGCCTTGTCTCCTCGGACCCGCATGCGCCGGTGATCGAGATCGTCTTCAGCGCGCGAGACTGGGTCGCCGACGCCTCGAGCGGTTCGATCGTCGATGGCGACCCCGACCGCGCTTCGAGCTTCCGGCAGCGTTGGTATCTGCTGCCCCACGGCCCGGGGCGCTGGCTTTTAGACGAGGTGGAGCCCAGGTAGATTAGTCGCCGCATGGCTGGCATCGTCGAAGGCGTCCAGGGCTGGCTGGAGCAGGCAAGCCTGCGGCTGAAGGTGTCCGTCGCCGTGGGCCTGGTCGTCGGCGGGCTGGCCATCGGGTACGTGGCGGGCATCGCGAATAAGGCCGACGTCGGCGCCGCCCGCGCGGCCGGGGAGCGCGCCGGAGAGGCCGACGCCGGCGACCGGGGCTCCCAGCAGGGGTACGCCGTCGGCCTGGCCGGCGGAACGAGGGATGGCAATGCCCAGGCCTTCCGCCCCGCCTACCGGGATGCTTACAAGCAGGCCCTCGCCAAGGCCGGGGGCTAGCGGACATGGCGTCCAGTGCCGGCGACGAGATGTCGATCCGCTCCCTGCGGACGCTCGCTCCGGCCGTGACCGACGGCGACGGCCCCGACTGGCAGCCCTCCGCCCTGGCGTCGCGCGTGGTCCGCTGCTTCGACGCTGTGCAGCTGGCCTGGACCCGCCGCGATCAGCAGGGGCTGGCGCCCTACGTCTCCGATGCGATGCACGCCCGAATCGACACGTGGTTTGACGGCTTCGAGGACCTTTCCCAGGTCAACCGCATCGAGAACCTCGAGCTCGAGCACACCACCCTGACCCGAATCGAGTTCGGCGACTCCGCGGAGGAGGATCGCCTGGTCGCCGAGGTGGGCTTCAGCGCGCACGACTGGCTCGAGGACGTACGGACGGGGGCGATCCTCGAGGGGCAGGCGGACGCAGCGACGCATTTTGAGCAGCGCTGGACGTTCGTTCACGAAGCCGAGCGGGGTTGGGTCGTCGACTCGGTCGAGCAACACTCGCCGCACGGGCCGCCCTCGCCACCGGCGGCTCGCGCGCCGGAGAGCCGTCAACGCCGCGAGGCCCCGCCCTCCCGGACACCGGTCATCGGCCCCCCGTTGCCCCCGCCGGTTCCACGAACCAGCAGCCCGCGGGAAGAGCGATGGGTCCCAGGGCATCCCGGGGCCGCGCCGATGGAGCGGCCGCCGGCCCGCAGCGCGACGGGCGGCGCACCACGCGTCCTGCTCTTGCTGCTCCTGTGCGTCGTGCTCGTGGCCGGCGCGGCCCGGGCCGGGCTGTCCCTGGGCACGAGCTCGGTGGCAAATCGCGCCGACGCCGAGCGGGCGCGGGCGCAGGGGAGGCAGGCCATCGCCGGACCGGCCTTCCGCCGGGCCTTTGACCAGGCGCAGGCTCGGGGCCGCCAGGCCGGACTGGTGCGGGGTCGCAAGGCGGGCCGCACCAGAGGCGCCCGCCAGGGCCGCCGGGCGGGCCGGGCCGAGGC
>JALYZC010000160.1 GCA_030945905.1 Actinomycetota bacterium | reverse complement strand
GTGAAGATGCACAGCGTCTGGGTTCGGTTGAGGTTGCCGGCGAGCTTGCGCATCGCCTGGGACATCATCCGCGCCTGAAGGCCGACGGTTTGATCCCCCATCTGCCCCTCGAGCTCGGAGCGTGGCGTCAGCGCCGCCACCGAGTCGATGGCCACGACGTCGACGGCGCTCGAGCGCACCAGCATGTCGGCGACCTCCAGCGCCTGCTCCCCGTAATCGGGTTGGGAGACCAGGAGCTCATCGATGTCGACGCCGATCTCCCTGGCGTACAGCGGGTCCATCGCATGCTCCGCGTCGATGAACGCACAGACGCCGCCCAGCTTCTGGGCCTCCGCGATGACGTGATAGATCAGGGTGGTCTTGCCCGAGGACTCGGGCCCGAAGACCTCGACGATGCGCCCCCGCGGCACGCCGCCGATGCCCAGGGCGAGATCGAGCGAGAGGGCACCGGTGGGGATCGCGTCGACGCGCACCTGCGCGCCCTCGTCCCCCATGCGCATGACCGTGCCCTTGCCGAACTGGCGCTCGATCTGAGTGAGCGCGCCTTGTAGGGCAGCGTCTCGGGCCTGGGCGGCCTTGGTGTCATCGGTCATACGCGGACTCCTTGCTCTTGGTGCGAACGCTGCACGGTAGGCGGCGAGGCGGACGGAAACCCAGGCTAGGAGTCGACCTGTGAAGAGACAATGCGCGAATGCGACAAAAGACCAAAGGGTCGGCGGGTACGAGTGGAATGATGAGCTCGTGACACGCTCGTTCACGGGTACGTTGCAAGCCAGCGGTAGCGGCGGCGGGCGCTGGATCGTGGTGCCGTTCGACGTGAAGGCCGAATTCGACGAGGCGCGGCCGTTGGTCAAGGGGACGGTCAACGGCACACCATTTCGCAGTCGCCTGTCGGTCTACGGCGGCGTGCACTATCTCGGACTGCGTGCGGAGATCCGACGAGCCGCCTCCTTGGAGATCGGCGACACGGTGCACGTCGAGCTCGAGCGCGACGATGCACCGCGCGTGGTCGAGGTGCCCGAAGCCCTCCGTCAAGCTCTCGACTCCGATCCGGTTGCCAACGAGATCTACGAAAGGCTCCCGTTCACGCACCGTAAGGAGTACGCGCAGTGGATCGCCGAGGCCAAGCGAGAGGACACCCGCACGCGCCGGATCGCCAAAGCCCTGGAGATGATCCGGCGGCGACAGCCCTGCTCGTGACCGTGGCTGCGCTCAGGACGTGCCCCGCGACCCGAGCGCTCGGCGAAGCAGGGGCTCGTAGCGGGCGCCCTCGGCTCCCAGCCGTGACCGGTACAGGGTCAGAGCCTCGCCGTCGAAGCCCAGCGCCGGGGGCGGCCGGGGGGCAACGGCCACCCGGCCGGTTGCCCGGCCCAGGCGAGCAACGGTGACATGCGCCCGAAACGGGCGCGTCTCGGGCTCGTACTCGGCATTGGCGGCCAGCGTCTCGCTTACGCGAGCCTGGAGCGCCGCGGTCGAGGCATCGGCGTCGATGAGGTCGAGGGCCAGAGCGCCCGGCGGCCGCGGGGGAGCCATACGGGTTCCCCTACGCTCAGCCGCGTGCCGTCGCCGGGGTCGCGCAGGCAGCGACCAGCTCCCCCAATCGGCCGACCTCCACCTCCTCGCGCCAGCCCAGGAAACACAAGGTCACGTGCAGCGCCTCGGCAGCCACCAGCCGCACGCCCGGCTGTGCGGCGAGCTCTCCTCGCGCCCAGCGGGCCAGCGCCGCCCGCGGGCGCGGCGGGAGGTCAAGGGCGACGAACAGCCGCGCCTTGGCCGTGTTCACGCGTGGGCGGTCCGCGGCGCGGCTTCGCGCTCGCCCCGCAGCAGGCCCAGAAGCAGATGCATCGTCACCGTGGTCGAGCGATCGCGCACGTCCCCGCGGCCGCCTGGGAGCCGCAGCGCTCGCTCGATGCGCTCACCCCCGCGCTCGGCCACGCAGAAGCACACCATGCCCACCGGCTTGTCCTCCGACCCTCCGTGGGGGCCGGCGACGCCGGTCACGCCGATCCCCACGTCTGCCGCGAAGCGTTCGATCGCCCCGTCGGCCAGCGCCGCGGCCACCTCCGGCGACACGGCGCCGTGGCGCTCGATCAACCCCGATTCCACCCCGGCAAGTCGGGTCTTCGCTTGGTTGGAGTAGACCACTACGCCGCCCGCCACATACGCCGAGGATCCCGTTCGTTCGGTCAGGCGGGCGGCCACGAGTCCCCCGGTGCACGACTCGGCCACGGCGACCCTTCGCGGCGGCGGGCCGGCCAGCAGGCCGGCGACCTGCTCGTCCACCGAGGAGCCGTCAGCGGAGAAGAGCGTGTCGGCGTGACGCTCGCGGATGAGCGCCTCGAGTCGGCCGTAGGCGGATTCGTCCGCAGGGGAATAGCGGGTGACGATCTCGATCTCGCCGCGGCGCAGGCACGTGGTGATCTCCAAGCGCTCGAGGTCGATGACAGGCTCCTCCTCGGCGCTGCGCAAGGTGGCGGCGATCTCGGATTCCGGTAGGCCATAGAGCCGCAGCATCGACTCACGGATCGTCGTGGCGCCGGCAGTGGCGTCTCGAAAGACGGCCGTGCCGGTGGCGGTCTTCCACATGGGCTGGAGCTCGCGCGGGGGACCCGGAAGCACGACGACCGTCGGTCCCTGCCCGTCGGCCGGCGCCACCACGAGTCCCGGTGCCGTGCCCACCGGGTCGATCACCGTCGCGCCCTCCGGGACGACCGCCTGCTTGCGATTGCTCGCGCGCACCGCCGCCTCGTCGAGCTTCGGCCAGCGCGCCAGCAGCGGGCGCAGGATGTCTGCGATGCGGTGCTCGAGGCCGTCGTCGAGCACCATCTGCCGACCGGCGAAGGCGCCCACTACCTCCGCGGTGAGATCATCGGCGGTGGGGCCGAGCCCGCCGCTGGTGACGACGAGATCCACGCCCTGAGCGGCGAGGAAGCGCAGGGCGGCGAGCATGTCCTCCGGGCGGTCCCCGACGATCGAGGTGTGAGCCAAGTCGACGCCGAGCTCGCGCAGGCGCTCGGCGAGCCACGGGCCGTTGCGGTCGGTCACCCGGCCGGAGAGCACCTCGGTGCCCGTGACCAGGATGCCGGCGCGGGCGCTCACTGAGTGCAGGTCGGCAGCTTGGACTGCGCGAGCTCGCGCCGCGAGCGCGGGGTGAGCTCGTACCCGACCGGAGAGCTGCTCGAGGGAACCGCGACGGTACGCCCGTTGACCTTCATGGTCTGCGGCCCGTGGCCGAAGAGCAGACGGAGCCGTTTGGCCCGGTAGGTGGTCGACGGGCCCCCGGGCTGCAGGACCTGTCCGTCGATCAGCCGCTTGCCGTTCCCGTCGACCAGGCACACGTAGACCGCGTCGATGGGCGCGAACGAGAGCCGGACGGTGGTGGGCTTGGGTCGGGCGGGCGCGGCCGCCGGTGGTGTCTTTGACCTCGAGGGCTGGTTCACCGTGCGCTGCGTCGGCACGTTGCCGCTCTCGTCCGACTTGCCTCCCCCCAGAGATCCCAGCGCGATCAGCACCGCGATCAGGCCGACGAGCGCCAGCCCGACGATCCACGCTCGCGAGAGTCGTGGCGGGCCGGGCAGTCGCATCCGGTCCGGGCCCATGTTGGGGGCGATCGGAGCGAGATCGAGCTCGGAGGGCCCCTCGTGGCGGACCCGGTACTCCTCGACGAGCAGCTTGGAGTCCAGCCCGAGGTAGTCCGCGTAGGTCCGCAGGAAGGTCCGCACGAATGTCGGGCCCGGCAGCAGCCGCCACTCCTCGTTCTCGAGGGCGCGGAGGTACTTTGCCCGGATCTTGGTCGAAGCTTCGACGTCCGCGACGTCGATCTTGGCGCGCATCCGCGCCTCTCGCAGGGTCTCGCCAATTTCCGGCATGCGCGCTGCAAATCTAGCGCGGCGCGCCCCTTGCCCCGGGCGGCCTAACGCTCCTCGGGCTCTGCGGAGACCGGCTCGGGCATCTCTGCCCCCACACCACCGCCCGCCCCGCTGAGCATGCGCGGCACGTCGGCTTCCCCGATCAGCACCTGGCGGGGCTTGGATCCTTCGTAGCCAGAGATGACCCCCCGACGCTCGAGCATGTCGATGAGACGGCCGGCTCGCGTGTAGCCCAGGCGCAGCCGGCGCTGGAGCATCGACGTCGAGGCCGTGCCCATCTGCGCCACGAGCGCGATCGCCTCCTCGAGCAGGGGATCCTCGTCAGGGTCGAAATCGTCGTCTCCCCCGCTCCCGCTTCCCTCCTCGGCCTCGACCTCCTCGAGCAGCGCCTCGTGGAAGTCGGGCTCGCCCTGGCGGCACCAGTACTCGGTCAGCTCGGCGATCTGCTCCTCGTCCACGTAGGCGCCCTGGATGCGCTGAAGCCGCGAGGTCCCCACCGGAGAGAAGAGCATGTCGCCCTGCCCCAGCAGCGACTCAGCCCCGTTCTGGTCGAGGATCACCCGGGAGTCGGTCTGCGAGGAGACCGCGAAGGCGATGCGCGAGGGCACGTTGGCCTTGATCATCCCGGTGATCACGTCGACCCGGGGGCTCTGCGTGGCCAGCACGAGGTGAATGCCCACCGCACGCGCCTTCTGGGCGAGGCGGATGATCGAGTCCTCCACATCGGCCGGCGCCACCATCATCAGGTCGGCCAGCTCGTCGATCACGCACAGGATGTAGGGCAGCGCGGGCTCGTTGCGCTTGGCTCGGGCGCGGTTGAGCTCGATCAGGCTGCGCGTGCGGGCCAGCGACATCTCACCGTAGCGCGACTCCATCTCGCGGACCAGGTTCTGCAGCGCGTTCGCGGCCATGCGCGGGGCGGTGATCACCGGCGTGAGCAGGTGGGGAATCGAGTCGTAGTGGTTGAGCTCCACCTGCTTGGGGTCCACGAGCACGAGGCGCACCTCATGGGGTGTCGCGCGCAGCAGGATGCTCGCCAGCATCGCGTTGACCGCGCCCGACTTCCCGGCGCCAGTGGTTCCGGCCACCAGGAGGTGGGGCATCTTGGCCAGGTCGGCCCCGATCGCGCGCCCGGCGACGTCCTTGCCGAGCCACACCGTGAGCGGAGACCAGTCCTCGGGCGGGTGCTGGAAGACGTCGCCGAGGTGGACGATCCGCCGGCGGGCGTTTGGCACCTCGACGCCGACGGCCTGCTTGCCGGGGATGGGAGCGAGGATGCGGATGTCGGTGGCGGCCAGGGCGTAGGCGAGGTCGTCCTTGAGCTGGGCGACCTTGGAGACCTTGGTGCCCGGCGCCAGGCGGAGCTCATAGCGGGTGATGTGCGGACCGGCCACGGTGCCCACCACGCGCGCCTGGACGCCGAAGTGGCCAAGCGCCTCCAGGAGCGCGGCCGCGGTGCGCTCCTGGCCGCTCGTGTCGGGCTTGGCGGTCTCGGCACTGGAGCGCGTGAGCAGCTTGGAGTCCGGCACGCGCCATTGAAAGGCGGGGTCGTCGGTGACCGTCTCGCGGTAGCGGCCCTGGGGCGTGAGGTCCTTGGGGTCCGCGGGAGGCCCGCCCACCTTGGTCACCCCCGGCTCCTCGGGGTCTGGCTCGGGGTCTGGCTCGGGGTTGGCCGCCGCGGCGTTGCGCTCGGTGGCGGCGTCCTCGTCGCTGGACCCTGCGCGGTCATGGTCCGGGGCTCGGCGACCGAACAGCTCGGGGAAGCGCGCGGCGGCGTCGAGCGGCGGCGCCTCCACGTGGGTGGCGCGGACGACGAGATCGTGGTCCGCCGGTTCGGGCGGGGCAACCGGCTCAGGGCTCGCAGGCAGACGCTCGAAGGGAGCGGCGGCGGCCGACCGGCGGGCCACGGCTGCCTGAAGCTCTGCGGTGGAATCGCGCAGGCGACGGCCGGTCCCTACTGCGCCGGTGCGAAGAGCATGGACGACGCCGGCGACGGTGGCGCCGGTGAGCAGCAGCATCCCTGCGATGAACAGGAAGACGGCGAGCATGTGAGCGCCCAGGGTCTGCACGGCAGGAGTGGCGGCGGAGTACAGCGCCTCGCCGACCACCCCGCCCCGCGGCGCCACGAATGCGCGGGCCCACACGTCCGTCCGCGCGCCGCCGGGCCCCAGCCCCGCCGTCCCCGCTGCGAAGGCCAGCGTGAGTGCGGCGAACAGGCAGACCAGGCCGGACCCGAATGGCCGGCTGGCGGGCAGGAACGGGCGCAGCACGACGACGGCGCCGGCGCCGGCGAGGGCCACCGGCACTCCGTAGGCGATCGTCCCCACGAGGTAGCGCAGGCCCTCGGCCAGCCCCCCGCCCAGCGTCCCGCCGTTCCAGCCGAGGTAGAACACGAAGGCCAGGAAGACGCCGAGCGCCACCAATCCCAGGCCGAGCAGGTCGAGCTCGCGTTGCTGGAGGATCGGTGCGCGCAGCCACAGGCCCGCGCCGACACGGGCCGGCGTGGGGCGCTTGGAAGCTCGTTTGGCTGGGGTGCGGCGGGTGCCCATCGCGGACAGATTCCTTCGACATCCCCGGGTGCGAACCTGCCGCGCGCGCCCGTGCCGCTAGGGATGCAGCTTCTCCCCCGCCTCGAGCATCGCGATGAACTTCTCGATCCGCCGAGCGCGGGTCTCCGGCCGCTTGGCGTCCTGGATCCGGAACAGGACCGCGTAGCGGTTCTGGCGGTCGAGGGTTGCGAAGAACGCCTGCGCGTGGGGGTTGCGCTCCAGGGCACGGCGGAGGTCTTCGGGCACGGTGGCCGCGCTCTGCGGCTCATACGCCGCCTGCCAGCGACCGTCTTCGCGCGCCCGCTGTACCTCGGCGAGTCCCGCCGGGCGCATCCGTGCCTCCTCGATCAGCCGCTCCGCCTTGTCGCGATTGACCCGCGACCACTTGCTCCGGCGCCGGCGCGGGGTGAAGCGCTGCAGGAAGAAGCGCTCGTCGAGCGGCCGGCGCTGACCGTCGATCCAGCCGAAGCATATAGCCGAATCCAGCACGCCCGGGTATGACGCAGTCTGTACTCCCGAGGCCTTCTTGGCGATCTTCATCCACACACCGGCCGCGGTCGCGTGGTGGCCCTCCAGCCACCGCTCCCACTCCGGTTGGGAGTCAAACGCGATGATCGGCAGGTCGGCCGCTGGTTGCATCAGTGGAAGTATGGGCTCTCCGGGTTGGATAAGTGAGCGGTAAAAAGCCCGTCGCCGGAGCCGGTTTCGCCCTACCATCGAGACCGTGAACGATTTCGCCCGCCCGCCCCGTGTGCTCGTGGTCGACGACGACGAGGAGATCGCCCAGGCCCTGCAGCGCTCGCTGCGTCTGGAGGGCTACGACGTGCGCGTGGCCGCCGATGGGGTCGCGGCGCTCGACCATGCGCACGCGTTCCTCCCCGACCTGGTGCTGCTCGACCTCGGCCTTCCCAAGCTCGACGGCATCGACGTGGCCAAGGAGCTGCGCCGGCGCGACGACGTGGCGATCCTCATGCTCACCGCGCGCGACGGGCTCGAGCATCGCGTCCGCGGCCTCGACACGGGCGCCGACGACTATCTGGTCAAGCCCTTCGAGCGCCAGGAGCTGCTGGCCCGCATGCGCGCCCTGCTGCGCCGCCGCCCACCGCGCGGCTCGGCGCCGCTGGTGGTCGGTGACCTTCAGCTCAACCCAGACACTCACGAGGTGACGCGCGGCGGGCGGCCCGTCGAGCTGACCCAGCGCGAGTTCGAGCTGCTGGAGTACCTGATGCGCAACGAGCGCATCGTCGTGTCCCGTCAGCGGCTGCTCGACGAGGTGTGGGGCTATGACCCGTTCTCGATCACCAACACGATCGAGGTTTTCGTCTCCAACCTGCGGAGGAAGCTCGAGGCCGATGGCGAGCCCCGGCTCCTTCATACGATCCGCGGCGCAGGATACGTTCTCCGCGTATAGGCGCCTGCCGATCCGCTGGCGCCTCGCCGGCGGGTCCGCGGTCCTGACGCTGGTGATCCTGCTCGGCTTCGCCTCCATCGTCGGCGTGGCCACGACGCGCCGCATCCGGGCCGACTTCAACAGCTCGGTCCGCTCGGCGGCCGACGACCTCGGGGGACGGGTCGACGTGCGCCCGGGCCGGAACCCTCCCTGCGTCGGACCCGACCTCAACGTCTACGGCGGCGCGGAGAACGCAAAGATCCGCGTGCTCACGGTCGCCGGTGACGTCCTCTGCCAGACCAGGGATGCGCCCGACCTCGGCTTCCCGCGACCCGGCAGCCCCACCGAGGTCGGCGGCTACCGCGTCGAGACGCACTTCATCTCCGTCCCATTGCTCGGCCAGGCCGTGCTGCAGTTCGCCCGGCCGAAGTCCGAGGTCGAGCGGACCGTGAGCAAGGTGCGCATCTTCCTGATCATCGGCGTCCTGGCCGGTGCGGCGCTGGCGCTGCTGGCCGGTCTCGCGCTGGCGCGGCGAGCGATGGCGCCGATCGCGGAGCTGACCGGCGCCGCCCGCGAGGTGCAGCGCACGCGCGATCCAGGCGGACGCCGCCTGCCCCATCCCGAGGCCGACGACGAGGTCGCAGAGCTGGCGCGAACGCTGGAGGGAATGCTCGAAGCGCTCGACGACTCCCGCAGCGAGACCGAAGCCATGCTCGCCCGCCAGCGCGCGTTCGTCGCCGACGCCTCGCACGAGCTTCGCACGCCACTGACCAGCGTGCTGGCCAACCTCGAGCTGCTCGCCGAGCAGCTGCACGGTGACCAGGCGGAGACCGCTCACGCCGCGCTGCGCTCCTCTCAGCGCATGCGCCGGCTGGTGGCCGACCTCCTCCTGCTCGCACGCGCCGACACCGGCCGGGTTCCGCCGCGCGAGGAAACCGACCTCGGAACGATCGTCGCCGAGGCGGCGGGCGAGCTCGGGCCCGTCGCGGCCGGGCACGAGCTCTCGGTCGACGCTGGGCGGGCCGTGATCCACGGCGGCCGCGATGAGCTGCTGCGGCTGGCGCTGAACCTGATGGAGAACGCCATCCGACACACGCCGAGCGGTACGCGCGTGCATGTTGCGACCGGCGGGGAGAACGGGGAGGTGACCCTGGTGGTCGAGGATGACGGGCCCGGGATTCCCGAGGAGCTTGCGTCAAGGGTGTTCGAGCGCTTCGTCCGCGGTGGCGGGGATCGCGCCGGCAGCTCAGGCCTGGGCCTCTCCATCGTTCGATCAGTGGCCGAGTCCCATGGCGGGAGCGTCGTGCTGGAGCCACACGGTGGAGCGGGCGGGGCACGTTTCACCGTGCGCTTGCCGGCGGCACCGGCGCACGCGGGCGCGCTCAGCGAGGCGTAGCGGTCCCCAGCGCCGGGTGGGCTCGGCTACCCCCAGCCGCGGCGCAGGCCTGCGGCGATGTGCCGCAGGCGGACCGCGGCCGCGGCAGCTCGCGGGGCCGGGCCGCTGAACGCTGTCGCGGAGAGCCGCACGCGCACAGGCCGCCCGCCCACCCTCCCGGTCGCCCGCCCCTCATCGCTCGAGAGCGCGAGCTTCCCGTCGAGGCGACCCGGACCATCCACGTGGAGCGTGCCCGTGGGGTCGAAGCGGTCATCGAACACCGCGCTCACCCGTACACCGCGCACGAGCACGACGCCGCGGATGCGCAGGCGGTCGCCGTCCAAGCGCCAGCGCCCGGCACGCAGACCGCCGCCGCCGTAGCTCGAATGATGGCGCCCGCCGCCCTCTTCGTCAGCCACCGCCTGCTCGACCTGGTCGAGCACGTCTGTGATGGTCATGATCGCGGCGGCGGCCACGCGGCCCCGCGGGCCGGGCACACCCCGAGGGCGACGCACCTGGGACAGGCTGCGGGGCAGGAACGGGGCGACCGCCGGGCCGGGGCCGCGGCGACACGTCGACACGGCGGCTCCGCGCAGGAACATGCCCACCGCGCGCTCGGCGCACCCGGAGGGGTCTCCGCGAAGCGCGCCGTGGCCGGTGCCGGGAACCCGCAGCACGGCGGCGCGTGGAAACGCCGCAGCCACCCGGCGTGCGTCCTCGACCGGTGTCCGAAGGTCGAGCTCGCCCGCGAGCAGGAGCACCGGGACGTCGGGCAGCGGGGGCAGCGGTGCGGCCGTTCGGGTCACCTCGGGCCACAGACGGCAAAGCTCGACGGTGTCAGAGCCCGCCAGCGCCGCCCCGGGCGCGAACGGCCCCAACGCCCCGGGGCGCAGCGCCCGAACAGCGGCGCGAGCCCGTGCGGGCCGGTCCGCCGCGGTGGTCGAACGGGCCCACGGAAGCCGCGCCTCACCGCACAGCGTGGAAGCGAACACGCCGGCGCTCACGTCCTCCGGGCGTGCCGGGGAGTTGGCTCGCGCGACATCCCTCGCGAGGCGAAGGATCGGGGCCGGATCGCCGAGGTTGGCCGAACGCAGCGCCATCGGAAGACGGGCGCGGAGGCCTTCGTCGAATGGCTCGCCCGACACCAGCAGCTGCACGAGCTGCCCACCGGTGACCCGAACGCTGCGGCGGCGGCCGCGCGAGTCGATGACCCCGCCGTGAATGTGGCTGAGCGCCAGCCGCGCCGCCACCGCGCGCAGGTCACCCGCCGGATTGGGCGTGACCCGGCGGCAGCGGCGCCCCCCACACACGGCCGCCAGGACGCGCGGCGCAGCGCGGAGGTTCGCGGCGTTGAACGCGTCGGGCCCGTCGAGCGGCAGCGTGGAGTCAAGCACCAGGTGATCCACGCGGTCGGGGTGGCGGGCGGCGTAGACCATCGCGGTCTTGGTTCCGTAGGACACACCGTAGATCGCCAGGGTGTCGATGCCCAGCGCCGCCCGGAGCGCCTCGATGTCGGCCACGGTGTCCTCGGTGGTGTAGAAGCTACGCGCCGGCCCGAGCCTCGCAGCGCACTCCGCGGCCGCCGGCGCCTCGCCCTGGACGCTGGTCACCCGTTCGGACGCCGGGCAGCGCAGGAGCCCCGACCGTCCCGTGCCGCGCGGGTCAAGCCCGATGAGATCGCGGTCCTCCAGCGCGGGATTGAACGTGTCGCGCAGCGCAGCGACCAGTGACCGTCCGGCGCCGCCCGGCCCGCCTTGGAGGACGAGGATCGCCCGGCGGGAGCGATGCCGGGCGGGCACGCGCGCGACGTCGAGCGAGATCGTCCCGCCCAGCGCCCCCGACCGATCGAGCGGCACCGAGACCCTCGTGCACTGGATGCCGGTCAGATCCGGGCACGGCTTGAACTCGGCGCGGGCTGGCGCGGCAACGACGATCGCGGTGGCCAGGCCCAGGGCACAGATCCTCAGCGCGCGTCCGCGCGCCACGTCACACCTCCACGACCACCGGCAACACCATGGGCCGCCGCCGCAGGCGGTCATAGACGAACGTCGCCAAGTCGTCGTGGAGCATCTCCTGGAGCAGCCCGATCTCACGGACCTCCTCCTTAGCGGCACGGGCCAGTGACTGATCGACCGCACCGCGGATCTGCCCCCTCAGCGCGTCGACCTCCTCGACGAAGGGCACGCCGCGGAAGATCACCTCGGTGTCGGCCACCGAATGTCCGTCCTGCTCGGACACCGTGACGACGACGATGAAGATGCCGTCGGCCGAGAGCATCCGGCGATCGCGAAGCGCCACGTCGGCCACGTCGCCGATGTCGACGCCGTCCACGAAGATCATGCCCGCCTGCTCGCGCGAGCCGAAGCGGGCGCCCCGCTCGTCGAGCTCCAGCGGGAGCCCGTTCTCCCCCTTGAACACGTCGTCGGGGTCCATGCCCACCGCCTCCGCCAGGCCGGCATGGAGGTGGATGCGCTTGTAGTCGCCGTGGAAGGGCATCACGTAGCGCGGCTGGGTGAGGTTGAGCATGAGCTTGATCTCCTCCACGTATCCGTGCCCGGAGGCGTGC
>JALYZC010000152.1 GCA_030945905.1 Actinomycetota bacterium | reverse complement strand
AGGAACGTGGGCAGCGCGATCGCGGCCAGGATGCCGATGATCAAGATGACGACGAGGAGCTCGATCAGGGTAAAACCCTTCTCATCCTCGGCGCGGTGGCGCAGCTTGTTCAGCATGTGATCCTCCTTGATGGATCCGTATTGGGCCTGTTGCCTGCCAGATCCTCAGTCGTCCATGACCAACGGATTGCCTATCGACACCTCGGCTCTGACAGGTCTCGTATCGACCCGCACACGAGGTGACTTGAGTGAACTGGACGCTCGTTGCAGCGGGTGCCGCTCAGCGCCGGACGAGGACCGCGCGGCTGAGCAGCGCGGTGTGTCCGGAGCCGTCGCTGGCCGCGCCCTGCACGGTGATCCGCAGCGTCTTCGCGCGCCGCAGCGCACGACCGGCCTGGCCCGCCGCCCTGAGCGGCAGGGCGCCGGCGCGCTTGGGGAGCACCTTCGCCGAGCCCACACCGAGCTTCACGGGCCGTTTGCCGCGCACGCGCAGGCCCAGCCGCTTGGCGTCCTTGGCGCTGATCCACGCGGTGACCGAGCACGTGGCGGCCCGCGAGGCGGTGCAGGTCAGCACGAGGCCTCGCTTGCGCACCACCTTGAGCTTCTGGATCGCGCTTCCGGCCAATCCCGCGGTGAACGCGTTGGAGCTCTGCGCGCCGCCGCCGTTGCTTGTGCCGTTGCCCGATCCGGACGGGGTCCCCGTCCCATCGCCGGTGCCCAACGGCCCTCCGCCGTCGATCGTCCCGTTTCCGCCGCCGCCCCCGCCGGGCGCGGTGACGGTGAGCGTGGCCGTCGCCACCCCGCTGCCGCCGTCCACGTCGGTGACGCGCAGGTGGATGTTGTAGACGCCCGGGTTGGGGAAGGAATGCGACAGAACCGCCGGAGCGCCCGCCATCTCGAAGCCGCCGTCCCCGTCGAAATCCCAGGCGTAGGTGAGGGCTCCGCCGCTGTCGGCGTCGGAGGACGCCGAGCCGTTGAGGGTGATCGCGCCCCCGACGGGGATGCTCGAAGCCGACAGCGAGATGCGCGCGACGGGTGGCTGGTTGCTGGCCACGATCGGCGCGGGGAGCGCGTAGGTCGCGGTGACCCCGATGTCGTCGATGACTTGGAGCGTGGGCGTATAGCTCCCGGCGGCTGCGTAGACGTGCGAGGCCGCGGCGCCCGAAGCGCTGTCGTCGTAGGTACCGTCGCCGTCGAAATCCCACTTGTAGGTGAAGGCCCCGGCGTAGCCGGGCTCGCTCGCGGCGCCCGAGAAGCCGACCGCCTGGTGCTGAGACGTGGCCTGGCGGTCGACGGTGAAGCTCGCAGTGGGCGCCGCGCCGACGTACACGGTGCGCGACGTTGTGGCCATCACCGGCGGAACGCTGGTGTCGGTGATCCTCAGGCTCACCACGTAGGCCCCGCGAGCGGGGAAGGCGTGCGTGGCCGAAGGCGAGCCGCTCGGAGCGCCATAGGTTCCCGTGCCCCAGTCCCACTCATACGTGGACACCGGGCCGCCGTCGGAGCCTCTTGAGGCAAACCCGTCGAAGCTGAACGTCGTTCCCGGCGCGACCGGAGCGATCGGCGAGCTGGCCGGCGAGTAGATGAAGCTGGCCGCCGGCGGACAGGTCACCGCCGGAGCGCCCGGCCGCGGCAGCTGTGTGCCACAGCCGTCCGCACGGGCGCTCGGGGCGTGTGCCAGAGCGCCCACCGCCACGAGGGCGAGCACCGTCGCCCGACCGACCGCCATGCGTGTGGCCAAGATCGCCATCCCAGCCGTGCATCGACCGCGGCCTGCCCGGGCTTCAACGTGGAGGCGCCCAGCCGTCGATCCGTCCACTTCGGCCGCCGGCTCAGGCTTCCGGGGCCTCCTGCCGGGCTCGCTGGGCCGCCTGGGCGTCGTGGCCGGCCAGCAGGCGTCCGGAGCCCTCGCACCACGGGCACTGAACCTCCTGGGGCGTCTCGCCCACGTTGGAGATCACTCGTCCCGTCCCCCGACAGGGCGGGCAGGGAGCGTGGGACCCATTTGGCTGGATCTGCGCGTCCTGGGCATCATCGCCGGCCACGGGCGCGCGAAGGGTAACGCGTCCGCGCTTGCAGGGCGAGGGGCGCAGCGTCTGCGATGCTGACGCGATGAACGACCGCGTGCTGGTCGTCGACGACGATGCGCCGGTGCGACGCATGCTCGCGCGCACACTGGAGGCCGAGGGGCACGACGTGACCACGGTCGCCGACGGAGGCCGCGCGCTGGCCGAGGTGGAGCGCAGCACGCCCGACGTGGTGATCCTGGACGTGGCCATGCCGGGGATGGACGGGCTGGCCGTGTGCCGCCGCCTGCGCGAGAAGGGGATCGCCGCTCCCATCCTGCTGCTCACGGCGCGCGACTCGGTCGCCGACCGCGTCATGGGGCTCGACGCCGGGGCCGACGACTACCTGGTCAAGCCCTTCGCCCTGCCCGAGTTGACTGCGCGCCTGCGCGCGCTGACTCGTCGCGGCCAGACACCGGCCGAGCAGCTGTCCGCGGCCGACCTCACGCTGCACCTGGCCCGGCGAGCGGTGACGCGCGGCGGCAGCGAGATCGAGCTCACCGAACGCGAGGCCGCGCTGCTCGAGCTGCTCATGCGCCATCCGCGGGCGGTGGTCTCCCGCGAGATGGCCCTCGCGCATGTCTGGGAGGAGGCCGTGAGCGAGAACGTCGTGGACACCTACATCGGCTACCTTCGTCGCAAGCTGGGCGAACCGCCGGTCATCCACACGGTTCGCGGCGTCGGCTTCACCCTCCGGCGGTGAGGCCCCGCACGCTCCGTGCCCGGTTGGTCGGAGCGGCGGCGCTCGCCACCCTGGCCGCCGTGGCGCTCCTCGGCGTGAGCGTCGAGCTCCTGCTCTCCGACCAGCTGCACTCCTCCCTGGACCGGTCGCTGCGCCAACGCGCGTCACAGGTGGCGCGCCTGAGCGTGGCCGCCCCGACGCTGCTCACGACGCCCGGCACCCTCGAGGCACCCCTGGGCGGCCGCGAGCTCTCGGTCCAGGTCGTCGACCGCCGGCGGCGCATCGTGGCGCGGTCCTCCTCGCTCGGGGGTCGCCTGCTTCCCGGGGGAGCCCTGGAACGTTCCGTCGTGCGGCGTGGCCGCCCCGGGTTTCGCGACGCGCGACTGGGCGCCGAGCCGATTCGCCTGTACGTCGCACCGATCGCCGACGCGGGCGGACCCGCGGCGGGCGGCGCGGTGCTCGTGGGCTCCAGCGTGGCGGAGATCGATGACACCCTGGACCGGCTGCGCGGGCTCATCGCACTCAGCGCGGGCGGGGCCGCGCTGCTCGGCGCGCTGGCCGCCGCGCTGCTGACCGGGCGCGGCCTGCGCCCCCTGCGCCGCCTGTCCGCCGCGGCTGGCGACATCGAACGCACGGGCGACCCCGCGCGGCGCCTGCCCGACACCCCGACGCGCGACGAGGTCGGCGAGCTCTCCCGCACACTCAACCGCATGCTCGGCGCGCTCGAGCGCGCGCAGCAGACCGAGCGGCGCTTCCTGGCCGACGCCTCCCACGAGCTGCGAACCCCGCTCACCTCCCTGCGCGGGAATGCCGCATACATCGCCGCCCACGGGCCCGACGCCGGGGTGCTCTCAGACCTCGAGTTCGACGCGGCGCGGCTGGGTCGGCTGCTCGAGGACCTCTTGGCGCTCGAGCGCGAGGAGGCCGCGCCCGGCCCACGCGAGCCGGTGCGCCTCGATGCGCTGGCGGCCGAGGCGGCTCGGCGCAGCCCGGAGGTGGAGGTCGAGGCCGCCCACCCGGTCTCGGTGGATGGCGAGCCCGACGCGCTGGCGCGGGCGTTGTCGAACCTGATCAACAACGCCCGGGTCCACGGGCCCGCGGGCGGGGGCATCGCCGTCGCGGTGCAGGCGCGCGGGGGCAGGGCGCGGTTGACGGTGCGCGACGAAGGGCCCGGGCTCACGCCGGAGGATGCCGCGCGGGCGGTGCGACGCTTCTGGCGGGGCCCCGGGGTGGGTGAACGGCCGGGGTCCGGCCTCGGGCTGGCCATCGTGGCCGCCACGGCCCGGCGTCACGGCGGCGCCTTGGAGATCGATGGGTCGAGGTTCACGATCGATCTCCCGGCTCTCAAGGATCTCTCAGAGTCCGGCGCTAGCTTGCACCCTCGAGATTGATCCGCCCCTGAAAGGTTCTTACCCGTGAGCATCCTTCGCCGCCTTCCCACCTCCCGTCTGATCGCCCTGAGCGTCATCGTGTTCGCGCTGCTCGGGGCCGGGGCCGCTGTTGCGGTGGCCGCACTGAGCACCAGCGCGGGCGCCCCGCCGGCCAAGCCGCTGGCCCAGGCCGTCCACGACGCGCTGGGAGCCGCGAAGGTGCCGGGGGTCACCGCCCGCATCCGCTTCACCAACAAGCTCATCGACGATTCGAGCCTCGAGGGCGGAAGCGCGTTGCTCAAGGGGGCGACCGGCCGGCTGTGGGCGACCGAGGGGCACCTGCGCCTCGAGCTGCAGTCGGGCTCGGGCGACGCGCAGATCCTCGTCGACGACCAGCACTTCTCGGTGTATGACGCGAGCTCGAACACCGTGTACCGCGGCAACCTCCCCCGCGAGCGCCCGTCGGCCAAGCACAAGCAGCAAGCTCATCAGATTCCCACCGTGGCCAGCATCCAGAAGTGGCTCAACCAGGCCCTCCGCGACGCGAGCGTGTCCGGCGCGATCCCCGGCACGGTTGCCGGGCGCCCCACCTACACGGTGCGGGTCGGGCCCAAGCACGACGGCGGCCTGCTCGGCGCGGGCGAGGTCGCCTGGGACGCCGTCCGCGGGCTTCCGCTGCGCGCAGCCGTCTACGCCCAGGGGAGCGACTCCCCGGTGCTCGAGCTGACGGCAACGGACATCTCCTACGGCCCGGTCCCGGCGACAGACTTCGCGGTCGGGCCACCCAGCGGCGCCAAGGTGGTCCAGGTCAGCCAGCCCTCGGACAAGGGCGCCGGCGCCGCCAAGCGCAAGAAGCACGAGAAGCCTGTGCGCGGCCTCGGCGCCGTGCAGGGAGCCGTGCCCTTCAAGCTGAGCGCCCCGGACAAGCTCGCGGGGCTGCCGCGTCGCGAGGTCAAGCTGCTGGACTGGGGCGGAAAGCCGGCGGCGCTGGTCGCCTACGGCGAGAACCTCGGAGGCGTGGCCGTGGTCGAGCGCCGCGCCGAGGCAGCCAAGCCCGCCAAGCCCGGCGGAGACGGCCAGAACCGCGAGCGCCGGGGCAAGCTCCAGCTCCCTACCATCTCCATCAACGGAGCGAGCGGCACCGAGCTGGCGACGGCGCTTGGCACCGTGGTGAGCTTCGAGCGCGGCGGAGTCTCCTACGTCGTGGTCGGCTCCATCCCACCCGCGGCCGCCGAGGCGGCCGCGCGCGGGCTCTAGCCTGTCCCCCATGGACACCGACGCCGCGCCCGTCGAGGCCCGGGGGCTGGTCAAGCGCTACGGAGACATCGTCGCGGTCGACCACGTCGACCTGACCGTCAAGCCCGGCGACGTGTACGGCTACCTCGGGCCCAACGGGGCGGGGAAGACGACGTCGCTGCGGATGCTGCTCGGGCTCATCCGCCCGACCGAGGGCGCGGCCCGGCTGTTCGGACGCGACCCTCTGCGTGCCGGAGCACGGGCACTTGAGGGCGTAGCCGGCTTCGTCGAGGCGCCGCGCTTCTATCCCTATATGTCCGGGAGGCGCAACCTGGAGCTGTGCGCCGCCTTCGACGGCGATGGGGCCAAGGGCCGCATCGACGAGGCATTGGACGCGGTGGACCTCGCGAGCCGGGGCGCCGACAAGGTCGGCGGCTACTCGCACGGGATGCGCCAGCGCCTGGGTATCGCCGGGGCGCTCCTGCGCCGGCCGCGCCTGCTGCTCCTCGACGAACCGGCCACCGGCCTGGACCCCGGGGGCATGCGCGACATGCGCGCGCTCATCCGGCGCCTCTCCAGCGAGGGCATCACCGTCCTGCTCTCCAGCCACCAGCTCGCCGAGGTCGAGGACATGTGCAACCGCGTGGCCATCATCCGCGGCGGGCGGATCGTCTACGAGGGCGCCCTCGACGAGCTCAAGCGCACGGCCGGCGCCGACCACCGGCTGCGCTGCACCGACAACGCGCGGGCGGTAAAGGTCTGCGAGGCCCAGCCCGGCCTGGCCGGCGTCCGACGGCAAGACGAGGAGGTGCGCTTTTCGGTCGCTTCCGACGACGCGCTGGCGCCGCTCTCCATCGCGTTGGTGGAGGCGGGCGTGGGCATCGTCGCGCTGGCCCCGGTGGGCGCAACGCTCGAGGAGCTCTTCTTCCGCCTCACCGAAGGCGACCGGGCGTCCACCGACGGGGCAGCCGGCGCAGCGGTGCAGGCGGCCGCATGAAGCCCGGCGTGCTCACGGTCTACGGCTGGGAGCTGCGCAAGCTCAGGGCCCAGAAGCGGACCTACCTGGGCTTCGCGATCGCGGTGATCATGCCGGCCCTGTTCATCCTCGCGCTGGTCCTCCAGAACGGCCAGCCCGAGGGGGTGCTGTTCGGGCGCTACGTGCGACAGTCGGGGCTGGCCATCCCCCTCGTGCTGCTGATCTTCGGTTCGATCTGGCTGTTCCCGCTCGTGACCTCGCTCGTGGCCGGCGACATCTTCGCAGCCGAGGATCACAACGGAACGCTCAAGACCATCCTCACCCGCTCGCTGAACCGGGGGCAGATCTTCGTGGGCAAGGTGCTTGCGGCTGCGACCTACGCGTTCGCCGCCCTGCTGCTGATGGGCATCGTGGCGGTCGTGGCCGGCAGCATCGAGTCGGGCTTCAACTCGCTGACCACGCTGTCGGGCACCAAGGTCAGCGCGATGAAGGGGCTCGGCCTGGTCGGCGCGAGCCTGGCCGTGTACCTGATCCCCATGCTCGCGGTCGCCTCGATCGGGCTGCTGCTCTCCACCACCACCCGCAACAGCGCGGCGGCGGTCGTCGCCACCCTGATGATCGCGCTGATCATGCAGCTCGTGGGGATCCTGCCCGGCCTCGAGGAGATCCGCCCCTACCTGCTGCCCAAGCAGTTCGACGCGTGGCAGGGCCTGCTGCGCGAGCCCACCGACTGGGCGCCCATCGTCCGCGCCGCTTGGGTGTGCGCGCTCTACGCCCTGCCCTGCCTGGGCGCCGCGTACCTGGTCTTCCTGCGACGGGACGTCGCCGGCGGCTGACGGGCTGGGCGCCTACCCGAAGTACCTGGTTGCAGGCAGGGATCTCACCAGCTCACGAGCTTCCAGATCTCCGGTAGCCGTTCCTCCTCGTCGGCCCCCACCTCGGCGAAGATCGCGACGGCCCGCTTGAGGTGGGCCATCGCGTCCGCGGCGCGTCCGGCGGCGTGATGGAGGTCGGCGAGGTTGTTCTCCAAGGCCGCTTCGCGGTGGCGATCGCCTGATGCCGCGCACAGTGTCAGCGCCCGCTCGGTCAACTCGAGCGCGCGCTGAAGACCACCCGCGTCGCGCTCCAGGAGTGCGAGGTTGTTCAACGCAGCGACCTGGGCCCGCGAGTCCCCCAGCTCCTCGGCCAGAGCGAGGCTACGCTCGAGCTCCGCATGGGCAAGAGGCAGCTCGGCCCGGCTCCGGGCGAGCATGCCCAGCATGTTGTGGGCCTGAGCCTCGGCGTGCCGGTCGGCGGCGGCCGCAGACAGCTCGTGCGCCTCACGCGCCCGGGAGCCGGCCTCATCGGAGCGCCCGGCATGATGGAGGGTGAGCGCGAGGTCGACGACGATCCGGGCTCGCAGGCCCCGCGCGTTCACCGGCGCGGCGTCGAGGGCTGCTCCCAGGCGGGCTTCGGAGCGCTCCCACTCGCCGCGCCGTCCGTGCACGGACCCCAGCTTGTGCTCGAGGCTCGCGAGCGCCCCGTCCTGGCTGTCGGCCGCAGCGCTCTCATAGCTCGCCAGGGCGCCGGCGTAGTCGCCCACGAGCGTGCGCAGATCCCCGATGCGCTCATGGAGGCCAGCGGTGGCGGACGGGTCGAGGGCGAGGGCCGCCTCGAGGTGCTCGATCGCGTCGGCGTGAGCCAGGAGCGAGGCGGCGTGCTCGGCCGCGAGGCGGTAGAGCTCGGCGGCTCGTGAGTGCTCGCCCGCAGCCTGGAGGTGCGCCGCCACTCTCGCCGCGGTCTCGCGCCTGCTCGGAAGCGCTCCGGCGACGCGCCGGTGCAGCAGTCGCCGGCGCGCACGCGAGATGTCCTCGTAGACGAGCTCGCGCAGCTTCTGGTGGGAGAAGTCATACGCCGGCTCGGAGGTCGCGAGCTCGCGCACAACGCCCTGCGCCACGAGCTCTTCGAGCGCGCCGACCGTCTCTTCGTCGCTGCGCCCGCTGGCCGCTCGAACCGTGTCAAAGGCGAAGGAGCCGCCGATCACCGCCGCGGCTCCGAGCACCTGGCGCGCCATGGCGGAGAGGCTGCTCAGGCGCGCCTCCAGGAGACTGCGCATCCCGCTGGCCAGAGCTGGGCCCTCGACGTCGCCGACCTCGCCCAGCGCGGCCACGTACTCCGCCACGAACAGCGGCAGGCCCTCGCTCTCCAGGTACACGAGGCGCGCCAGCTCTGCCGCCTCACCATGTGGGCGCACGGCTCGCACCACCTCGTCGACGTCGCGCTCCTCGAGCCGGACCAGGCGCTCGACCGTGGCCTTGCCCGCGCGCATCAGATCGGTCGTGAGCCGGCGCAGTCGGTGCCCCGGCGGCATGGCCTCGCCGCGCCAGCTCATCATGAGCAGCAACGGGCGAGCTTGCAGCCGCCGACCCAGGTACGCCAGCAGCTCCGAGGTAGCCAGGTCGGCCGCGTGCACGTCGTCGAGGAAGAGCACCCCGGGCAGCTCTCCCCCGCATGCCGCCGTCAGAACGTTGGCAACCCCCTCGAGGAGCCGTGCCTGCGCAGCGGGGGCGGACATGGTCAAGGGCTCCGGAAGCTCCGAGCGCAGCGTCGCGAGCTCGGGAAGCAGCAGCGCGGCGTCGGCCAGGCGTTGCGGGGGAACGTCGTCCGCCCACGCCCCGGCCGTCGACAGGGCTCCCCTCAAGAGCTCGACGAGCGGCGCGTAGGGCAATCCCGTCTCGTCGACATGGCAGGTGGCTGCCAGCATCACGGCACCCTCGTCCGCCACCGCCGCCATCAGCGCGGCCGCCAGCCGCGTCTTGCCGATCCCGGCCTCCCCCTCCACGATGGCGAGCCGACCATCAGCCCCGATCGCCCTATGGGCCTCGAGCAGCGAATCGAGCTCGGCGGTGCGCCCCACGAGCGGCAGCTCAGGCCGCGCGGACCCGGATTGCACGGGCGCGGCCCCGGTGAGGGAGGCGCGCGACGGGGGCGCGAGAGTCCCGTCGCTCACCTGCTCGAACAGGGCGGCCGTCTCCTGCAGCGGAGCCACCCCGAGCTCCTGCGTCAGCGTGCGCACGCATTCCCTGTACTGACCGAGCGCTGCGGCACGATCCCCGCTCCAGGCATAGAGGCGGATGAGCTCGCGGTGTGCGGGCTCGTGGAGCGGCTCGACCTCGAGCCAGCGCTGTGCATACGGAACCGCTCGTGCGTGCTCGCCCCTCTGGGCCAGCAGTCCGATCAGGCGCCCCAGTGCGGTGCCCAGCTCGCGCCGCAGGACGTCCGTCTGCGCGAGCTGCCAGGCGTCGAACTCGGGGCTGTCGCGCAGTCCGAAGCCTTCGAGCAGCTCGCCGCGGCAGAGCTCCGCGGCGGCCGCGAGCTCCTCGGCGGAGCTCGAGGCGGCCAGCGTGCGGAAGCGCTCGACGTCGAGCTCGAGACGCGGCCCCCGCCGCAGTCCGACGCTGTCGCCCTTCGTCTCGATCCATTCGCTGCCCACGGCCGTGCGCAGCGTCGACAGTGTGCGCCTCAGGGCGCCACGCGCGCGGTCGGGGTCGTGGCCCGGCCACAGCAGCTCGCACAGCGCCTCGCGCGAGCGAGGTCGTTCGATCAGCGCCAGGTGGGCCAGAAGCGCGGTGGCTTTTCGCGTGTCGAAGGACACCGCGGCGCTGGCGCGCTGGACACGCGGTGGGCCCAGTAGATAGATCTCGAGCGCCACTTGCGCCACGATAGCTCGTGCTCTCGTGACTTCGTAACGCTGGCTGGACGGTGGGCGGGGATGCTGCAGCAGCGATGGCCACAGAGGAACATCCTGGCGAGATGCAGGCGAGCTTGCGCAACGCGAAGACCGCGCAGAGAATGGACCGGGTGAGCGCCCGGGGTGCGAGCTGGAAGCCGGCCCATGCCTCGCTGCGGCTGCGTGCATCGGAGCCGCTTCAGTGAATCCGCGTACCGCCGCGCGGCTGGCATGGTCGCTGTGCGCGATCTCCGTCGCTCTGAGCCTGGGCGGCGCGGTGCTTGCCGCGGTCGTGTCGTTCCGCGGGCTGCCGAAGGGGGCCGAGGCTGCTCTGCCGATGTCCCTCGTCCTGCCCCCGATCGTGTTCGCCTGGGCGGTCGTGGGGGCGCTCGTGGCCTCCCGCAGACCCGGAAACCGGATCGCCTGGGTCTACTGCGCGATCGGGCTGGGCCTGGCGCTGCTCGGCGTCAGCGCCGCCTACTTCGCCTACGCCCTCTACGGCCCGCTCGCCCCCCTTCCGGGCGGCCGGCTGGCTGGGTTCTTCACCGAGCTGCTGTTCGTTCCGTGCGTGTTCATCGGTCCGGTCTCGATGTTCTGGCTGTTCCCGAACGGTCGCTTCCTCTCGCCGCGCTGGCGGGCCGTGGGCCTCTTCTTCATCGGCTTTGGTCTGCTCAACTCGCTCGCGGGGGCACTGGTACCGGG
>JALYZC010000146.1 GCA_030945905.1 Actinomycetota bacterium | reverse complement strand
GCCTACTACCGCCCCGCGCGCGAGGTCGGCGGCGACTTCTACGACGTGATCCCGCTGCCGGACGGCAGGGTCGGGTTCGTGATCGGCGACGTCACCGACAAGGGCGTGCCCGCGGCCCTGGTGATGTCCGCCACCCGCAGCCTGCTGCGGGCGGCGGCGCAGCGGCTGATCGAGCCGGGTGAGGTGCTGGCCCGCGTCAACGATCAGCTGTGCCCGGACATGCCCAAGGCGATGTTCGTGACCTGCCTGTACGGGGTGCTCGACTACGACAGCGGCCGCTTGCGATTCGCGAACGCCGGCCACGACGTGCCGTACGTGAAGACGGCCGACGGGGTGGACGAGCTGCGCGCCCGGGGCATGCCGCTCGGGCTCATGCCCGGCATGGACTACGAGGAGAAGGAGACGACGCTCGCTCCCGGCGACAGCGTCCTCCTGCACTCCGACGGGATAGTGGAGTCCCACGATCCCGAGCGCGACATGTTCGGCTTCCCACGGCTCAAGGACACCGTGGCGCGCGCGTCCGGCGAAGAGGACCTGATCGACCGGGTGCTCTCCGAGCTCGCCGCCTTCACCGGTCCCGACACGGCGCAGGAGGACGACATCACGATGGTCACCCTCCGGCGGTCGCCCGGGGCCGGAGTGATCGCCGTCGAGAATGGCCGCGTCCTGGCCGAGCTCTCGGTGGCCAGCGCGCTCGGCAACGAGCGCGAGGCGATCGATGCGGTCGAGCGCGCGGTCGCCGGCCTGCGACTCGGGGACGCACGGGTGCAGCGCCTGAAGACCGCGGTGGGCGAGGCCACGATGAACGCCATGGAGCACGGCAACGAATACCGAGGCGACCGGCCCGTCCTCGTCCGGGTCCTCCACTGCGACGACCGGCTGCGCGTGCTGGTGACCGACCGCGGTGAGACCGCAGGGCGCGAACGGCCCGAGAGCCCCGACCTCGAGGCCAAGCTGGAAGGTCGCCAGACGCCGCGTGGCTGGGGCCTGTTCCTGATCGAGAAGATGGTCGACGAGGCGCGCGAGACCAGCGAAGCGGATGGACACACGCTCGAGCTCGTGCTGCACCTGAAAGGAGACGGGCATGACGGTCCATGAGCTGGAGGTCTCGGTACGCAGGGAGGGCGAGGGGGCGGTGATCTCCCTGGCCGGCGAGCTGAACGCCTCGGCTCAGGAGGCACTGGACTCGGCCTACGCCGAGGCCACTGCGGGCGCAGCCGACCACGTCGTCCTCGACTTCGAGCGGGCCGACTACATCAACAGCACCGGAATCGCGCTGATCGTGGGGCTGCTCGCGCAGGCACGCGCGCAGGCGATCGAGGTCAGGGCCCGCGGACTGTCCGACCACTACCGGGAGATCTTCGAGATCACCCGGCTATCTGACTTCATGACGATCGAAGGGAGCACGCATGCCTGAGGCAGTCACCACATTCGACGTGCGCGAGGTCTCCGAGGTGGCCCGCGTGATTGACATCAAGGGCGACATCACCGCTCAGAGCGAGGACGTGCTGATGGACGCCCACGGCCGGGCCAGCGGCCGGGCGGTGAAGGCCGTGGTGCTCAACTTCAGCGCGCTCGACTACATGAACAGTGGCGGCATCGGGCAGCTCGTGACCATGCTCGTGCGCGCCCAGCGCGAGCGCCAGCGAGTGCTCGCCTACGGCCTCTCCGACCACTACCGTGAGATCTTCGAGCTCACCCGGCTCGACGAAGCCGTCGGCATTCATTCCAGCGAAGCCGACGCCCTGGCCGCGGTATGAGCGAGCACCCATCCCACGAGCAGACCGCCGCCCGCGAGGCCACCAACTGGGCCAAGTCCGTCTCGCACCTCAAGGTCTCCGAGGTGCCCGAGGGCGCAGTGAACCTGGTCGAGGGACGCCGGCTGACCGGCCCGATCCAGGGCTTTGGCAAGATGTGGCAGAAGACCTACCAGGTGCGCCTGGACGGGGAGAAGGTCTCCCCGACCGACCTGATCGACACCTGGAAGCAGCGCTTTCCGGACTTCTGGCCGCCCGGGGCCCGCTTCTACGCGCCGCTGACCGGAATCGCGCCGGGTGAGGTCGCCCTCCTCGACATGGCGATGCCCGGCCGATTGAAGCTCTCCACCGGCGTGATGGTGCTCTACGCCGACGAGGAGTCCTTCACGTTGATGACCCCTCAGGGACACGCATTCGCCGGCTGGATCACGTTCAGCGCCTCCCGGCAGGACAGCGTCACGGTGGTCCAGGCCCAGGTGCTGATGCGCGCCGGCGACCCGATGTACGAGCTCGGCCTCGCGCTTGGCGGGCACCGTCAGGAGGACAGGTTCTGGGATCACACGCTGCGATCCCTGGCGGCTCGCTTCGGGGAGCCGGCGGCGGAGGTCGACACCCGCGTCATCTGCGTCGACAAGCGGCGCCAGTGGAAGCGCGCGGGCAATGTCCGCCACAGCGCGGCCGTCAAGTCGGTGCTCTACGCGTTGGCGGGCCCCGCGCGCCTGGTCAGGGAGAGGATCGGCCGCTCGAGCCGGTGACCCGGACCCGGCTCGTGTTCGGTCGGCCGGGTCCTCAGCCGGTCTTCGGCTCGGGCGCAGTGACGGGGCGGACCATCGCCGCCGCCTGCTTCGTGGCCCCGGCCCCGTTGGCCTGCGCCTGGGGGGCGCCCGGCTCCTCTTCGGGAAAACGCTCGGCGGCGTCGTCGGCGACGGCGAGCAGCTTGTCGGCCAGCTGACGGGTGTCGTCGATCAGGCGGCGGCGCTCCTGCCAGACCAGATCGGCGTCCGCATCGAGCTGGCGCATCCGCTTCTCGGCGTCGGCGGTGATCTGCTTGGCCTCGGCGTGCGCGAGGTCCACGCGGGCGTTGGCCTCCTCGCGCGAGCGCGAGGTGATGCGCTCGGCGCGCTCGTGCGCGACGCGCAGGACGTCGGCGGTGGCCGCTCCGATGCGGTCGATCTCCTGCTTGACCGCCGCCTGCGGCTCGTGCTGCGCTCGAAGCGCTTCGACCTCCGCCTCCAGCCCGGCGATCAGCCCTTCGACCGAGTCACGGTCATAGCCGCGCCAGACGATCGGAAAGCGCTCCGGCGCAATCGGCTCCAAGGGCGCCGCGACGCCGGGCTCGAGGGGCCGGCCCGCCTCCTGCGCCGGATCGGCGGCCGCCATGGCCGGCTGCAGCGTGGGGTCGACGAATTCGACGGTCTCCTGCTCTACGTGCTCGCGCTGGTACATCGTGTGTGCCTCCTGGCTTGCTGTGCCTGGAGGGGATGCTTCGACGTGGAGGGGGCGAGTTCCTTGGTCCGCAACATCTCTTGCCGTCAGCCGGCGACCCGCCCGGCGCGCGGGTCGGGCAGCGGCGTGAGGCGGGCTTCGATCTCGGCGCGGCGATCCTCGAGGAAGGGCGGCAGGATGATCTTCGAGCCCAGCTCCTCCAGTGGTGCGTCGACGGTGAAGCCGGGCGCGTCGTCGGCGATCTCGAACAGCACGCCGCCGGGCTCGTGGAAGTAGATCGAGTGGAAGTAGTGGCGGTCGATAATCGGCGTCGAGCGGACACCGGCCTCGCGCAGCCGCTCCAGCCAGCGAGGATGCTCAGCCGCAGTCGTGCCCCAGGCTACGTGGTGCACGGTGCCCGCGCTCTGGCGGCCGGGCTCGGGCGGCGGCGGCTCGTAGGAGATGGTCGCGCCGCGGCGCTCGCCGCGCAGCTCCCAGGTATCGGCCGCCACGGGCTCGCCGCCCATCACCCGCTCGAGCAGCGGTCCCGAACGTTGCGGGTCCGGGGAGTAGGCCCGGACCCCGTCGAAGCCGCCGAGCGCGTGCTCGACCGGGACCTCCGGATGCTCGGCCCGCAACGGCTCGTCGCCGTCGGAGCGGACGACCAGCTCGTGGCCGAGGCCCTCCGGGTCGGCGAATCGCAGGCGGTCGGGCTCGTGGCGCTCGGTCACGATGCCCTCCTCGCCGAGTCGCTGCGCCCAGAAGTCAAGCGCCGCCGGCGACGTCACCCGTGAGACGATTCGGTGGACCATCCCCGAGCCGGCTCGACCGGGCGCTGCGCCCGGATACTCGAAGAAGGTCAGCTCGGAGCCCGCGCGTCCGCGCTCGTCGGCGTAGAACAGGTGATAGACGGTCGGATCGTCCTGATTTACGGTCTTGGCCACCAGCCGCAGCCCGACCACCCGCGTGTAGAAGTCCAGGTTGCCCGGTGCGTCGCCGGTGATCGCGGTGACGTGATGGATGCCCTCGAGCCGCATGATCGCGCCAGTCTAGGCGCCCGGATCAGTTGAACGGCTCGATGCCCCCGTCGCGGCGAACGAGAAGCTCTTGACCGGCGGTGTCGCGCAATCGCAGCGTGCTGAACCCGGCTGCGCGGAGTTCGAGGCTGCCGCCGTGCGCGGTCCCCCACCTGGTGATCGCCTCGAGCTGTGCGCGATTGAGCTCCACGCTGAACTCCTTGATGACCAAGTTGAATTCAGCCATGCCCAGCCCCTCCGATGCGTTGCCGGCGCCCTACTTGATCTGATCGTAGACCTTGAACAGCGGCAGGTACATCGAGATGACCACGAAGCCGACGATCCCGCCGACGATGATGATCATCACGGGCTCGAGAATCGAGGTCAGCGCCTTGACGGCCGCATCGACCTCGGCCTCGTAGAAGTCGGCGATCTTGGCGAGCATCGCGTCCAGGGCGCCGGTCTCCTCTCCCACCCCGACCATGTGCACGACCATCGAGGGGAACACCGACACCTCCTTCAGGGGGGCGGAGATCGTCCCGCCCCGCTTGACCGAGTCCTGCACGTTGGCCATCGCGCGCTCGACCACGACGTTGCCGGCCGTCTTGCCGGTGATCTCGATCGCCTGCAGGATGGGGACGCCGGCGTGCACCAGCGCGGAGAGCGTGCGCGACCAGCGCGCCAGCGCCACCTTCTGGACGACCTCGCCGATCTTCATGGGGATGCGCAGGCGGAAGGTGTCCCATTGCGGACGGCCCGTCTTGGACTTCTTCCACTTCAGGAAGCCCCAGACCGCGAGCGCCGTGCCCCCGAGCAGCAGGTACCAGCGACCGGTGACGAAATGCGACACGCCCACGGTGACCTGGGTGAGCCCGGGCAGCTTGCCGCCGAAGTCCTTGAACACCTTGGCGAAGACGGGGACGATGAAGGCGACCAGCGCCAGGAGGATGACCAGCGCGAAGGAGATCACCACGGTCGGGTAGACCATCGCCGAGCGCACCTGCCGGCGCAGCGCGTCCTCCTTCTCGAGCTGGTCGGCCGTGCGCAGAAGCGAGTCCTCGAGCATGCCGCCGGTCTCGCCGGAGCGGACCATCGCGATGTAGAGCGGGTTGAAGACCTTGGGGTGACGCTCGAAGGCGTCGGACAGCGGCAGACCCGCCTCGACGTCCTTGCGAATCTGGACCAGCGCCTGCTTGAGCATCTTGCTCTCGGTCTGCTCCTCGAGCACGTAGAGCGCCCGCAGGATGGTCACCCCCGAGCTGACCATGGTCGCGAGCTGGCGCGACATGATCGTCAGGTCCTTGGCCTTGACGCGCTCGAAGAGCTCGATCGTCAGCTCCTTGGAGCCCTTCTTGGCCGCGATGTCGAGAACGATCAGCCCACGGGCCTTGAGCTGGTCGGAGACGGCCTGCTTGGAGTCCGCGTCGACCTCCCCGCGGGCGGGAACGCCGGCCAGGTCCACGGCCCGGAAGACGAAGGAGGCCATGGGCTAGCCGCCGGGGCTGCGTCGGAGGGAGAGAACGGTCATGGGTGCCCGCAGTCGCCTACATGTAGCTCGGGGCGCCGTTGGTGGCGCCCACCGGGCCGCCGCCGAGCAGGCGGCGCAGCTCGTCGGGGCTGGTGGCCCGCGACTCGGCGAGCTGGCTGGTGATGGTGTTGTGGCGCACCAGCGTGGCCAGTGCGGAGTCCATGGTCTGCATGCCCTGGCCCGCACTGGTCTGCAGGACCGAGTAGATCTGGTGGGTCTTGCCCTCGCGGATGAGGTTGCGCACCGCGGGCGTGGGGATCAGCACCTCGGCCGCCATGGTCCGCCCCGAGCCGTCCGCGGTGGGCAGCAGCTGTTGGGTGACGATGCCCTGCAGGGCGACCGAGAGCTGCACGCGCACCTGGTGCTGCTGGGAGGGCGGGAACACGTCGATGATGCGGTCGATGGTCTGCGGCGTGTCCTGGGTGTGCAGCGTGGCGAACACGAGGTGCCCCGTCTCGGCCGCGGTCAGGGCGGTCGAGATGGTCTCGAGGTCGCGCATCTCGCCGACGAGGATCACATCGGGGTCCTGGCGCAGCGCAGCCTTCAGCGCCTCGCCGAAGCTCTTCGCGTCGGCGCCGAGCTCGCGCTGGTTGACCAGGCACTTCTTGTGCCCGTGGAGGAACTCGATCGGATCTTCGATGGTCATGATGTGGTCCTCGCGCGTCTCGTTGATCTCGTCGATCAACGACGCGAGCGACGTCGACTTGCCCGAGCCGGTCGGGCCCGTGAACAGGACGAAGCCACGCGGCTTCTTGGCGAACTCGTGCACCACGGCGGGAAGGCCGAGCTGGTCAAGCGGCGTGATCTCGGCGGGGATCAGCCGGAAGGCGGCGCCCAGTGCGGAGCGCTGGAAGTAGGCGTTGACTCGAAAACGCGCCCGCCCAGGGATCTGGTAGGCGAAGTCGACCTGCCAGTTGCTCTCCAGGCGCTGGCGCTGATCGTTGTTGAGAATCGAGTAGATGACCTCGCGCGTATCGGTGGGCGTGAGCTCGGGATAGCCCTCGAGTGCGCTCAGGCGGCCCCGCAGGCGCAGCATCGGGGGCGCGCCGGCGGTGATGTGCAAGTCCGAGGCTCGGCGCTCGAGCACTTCGATGAGGACGTCTGCGAAGTCGAAGTTCATACGGGGTCGTCTCCTGTATCGGCAGATCCGGCGGATCCCGTCACCCTGACCACCTCGGCGATGGACGTCCGCCCCAGCTTCACCTTCTCCAGGCCGTCGTCGCGCAGGCGGCGCATGCCCTCCCGCGTTGCGACCTGCGATACCTGATCGGCAGATGCGCGGTCGAGCACGAGTTCCCGGATGGCGTCGGACACCGGCATGACCTCGTAGAGCCCGATGCGGCCCTTGTAGCCGCTGCCGCCGCAGCGCCCGCAGCCGACCGGCTCGTAGGCCTCCAGGTCGAACTGTGCGTTGAAGCCGTGCCCCCCCAGCACACGCGCGGGGATTAAGACCCGGCGCTTGCAGGTCGTGCACAGCGTGCGCGCCAGACGCTGGGCGACGACGCATTCGATCGAGGAGGCGACCAGGAAGGGCTCGATGCCCATCTCGATCAGGCGGGTGATCGCGGTGGGCGCGTCGTTGGTGTGCAGCGTGGAGAGAACCAGGTGGCCGGTGAGCGCGGCCTCGATCGCGATCGTCGCGGTGTCGGCGTCGCGGATCTCGCCGACCATGATGATGTCGGGGTCCGCCCGCATCATCGAGCGCAGCCCGGTGGCGAAGGTCAGGCCCGCCCGTTCGTTGACCTGGACCTGAGTGATCCCGTCGACCTCGTACTCCACCGGATCCTCGATCGTGATGATGTTGCGCTCGGGCACGTTGAGCCGGTTCAGCGCGGCGTAGAGCGTCGTGGACTTGCCAGAGCCCGTCGGACCGGTGGCCAGCACGGCCCCGTGAGAGTTGGTGAACGCGCGCTCGTAGCGCTGCGACTCATGCTCGAGCATGCCGAGCTTGTCGAGCTCCATCACCACCGCGTCCTTGTCGAGGATGCGCAGCACGACGGACTCGCCGTGCACGCTGGGCAGCGTGACGATGCGCACGTCCACGTGACGGCCCTCGATGGTCAGCCCCACGCGGCCGTCCTGCGGGACCCGGCGCTGGGAGATGTCCAGCTCGGACATGATCTTGATGCGCGAGACGACACCGCGGACCATGCGCCGCGGCACCGTCGTCGTGGAGGTCAGCACCCCGTCGACCCGGAAGCGCACCCGCATGTCGCGTCCGTCAGGCTCGAAGTGGATGTCGGAGGCGTGCAGCTCGACAGCCTGGGCGATGATCGAGTGCACCAGCTTGATGACCGGCGCGTCCTCTGCGGACTCCCGCAGGTCGACGATCTCGGTGGGGCCCGAGCTCTCGTCCTCGTCGACGGCCTCCCGGACCGCATCGTCCAGGCGGTTGAGCCTGGTCACCAGACCGGCGATGTCCTCCTCGGAGGCGACCGCCGGGCGCACCTCCATCCCGGTCATTATCGCGATGTCATCGACCGCCAGCACGTTGGCGGGATCGGCCATGGCCACCAGCAGAACGCGCTCGCTGACGAACGACACGGGGACGGCCTCGTAGCGACGCGCGGCCGACGAGGAGATCAGGTTGGCCGCCCCCATGTCCACCTTGAATGCGGTGAGGTCGAGATGATCGAGGCCGTAGCGCTCTGCGATGGCGCGGGCGAGCTGGTCGGCGGTGATCGCCCCGGACTCCAGCAGCACCCGCTCGGGAGTCCGGCCCGCATCGCGCGCGGTCTCGACGGCCGCGCGCACGCGATCGCGCTCGACGAACGCGAGCTCCACGATGACGTCGGTGAGGAAGCGTCCCGAGCCACCGCGTCGCGAGGGCGCGGTGATGCCGTCCGACGGCTTGGCCTCGGCCGGTGCCAGCGCGCCCTGCTCGCCGGCGGTGGTGCCGACGGAGCGGAGATGGGGGGAGTCGGTGCGGTCCATGCGTGGTCGGCGATCAGCTCGCCGGACCCCCCGCCGCAATCGCCGACCAACCTAGTCCGGCATGCTCGGGGGGTGTAGCGCTCCCTCTCGCATCGCGTCGATCGGGGCTCGGCGCCCCAGCCAGGACTCCAGCGAGAGCGCCCCCTGGTGGACCAGGACGTCGAGGCCGCTGACCGTCGTCACGCCGCGCTCCTGCGCGGCCCGAACGAGCGCGGTATCTCCTTCCCGGTAGGCCAGATCGATCACGTAGCAAAAGTTGCCAACCGTATCGGCCGCTAAGGGAAGCTCCTTGAAGGTTTCGCCGGGATCGAGCAGTCCCACGGAGGTGCAGTTGACCAGCATGTCGGCAGGCTCGGCCTGGTGCACGAGCCGGGCCCCCAACATGGTGCACAGCTCCTGCGCACGTGCCGGGGTACGGTTCCAAACCATGACCTCGGCGGCTCCAGCCCGCGTGAGCGCCCACACGGCGGCACGAGCGCTCCCGCCGGCGCCGAGCACGAGGACACGAGCGCCGGCGACCGCATCGCGGCCTTCCGCCGCCTCGGCCAGTGCGGCCATGAGGCCCGGGGCGTCGGTGTTCTCGGCGCGGATGCGCCCGCCGCCGAAGTGCAGCGTGTTCGCGGCGCCGATCTCACGGGCCTCGCGCGTTGCCTCGTGCGCGAGCGCGAGCGCAGCCTCCTTGTGGGGGATGGTCACGTTCGCGCCGGCGAAGCCCGCGCCCTCAAGGGCCCGCACCGTCTCGGCCAGCAGGTCGGGCGGGACCGGCAGGCGCTGGTAGCGCCAGTCGGTCAGCCCCAGGGCGGCGTAGGCCGCCTCGTGCATGGCGGGCGACCGCGAGTGGGCCACGGGCCAGCCGAGAACACCGAGGCGGCGTGGTGGTGGTGGCACGACGGGCGACATGACCCCATCATGGCGGTCGGGTCAGATCAGCGGCCGCGACAATCCTTCGGCGTGTCGACGCGACCGGCCGCCGCGGCCTTGCTGTAGGCGGACTGGGCTCGCAAAAAGGACGCGTAGTCGGCCGTGAACACGTGGCGGCACAGGTCGCGGGGGTTGACGACGTAGTACCGGTAGGCCACTGCCGCGGGGTGCGCCGCCGCTTGCAGCGACGCGAGCCCGGGGTTGCCGATGGGGGTCGGAGGCAGCCCCTTGTGGCGATAGCTGTTGTAGGGCGTCGGCCGCTGGAAGTCGGCGCTCGTGAGGGGCTGTCCGACCTTGTGCGTGCCGTAGGCGATGGTGGCGTCGATGGCCAGCGGCTCGCCGGAGCGCAGGCGGTTGTAGATGACCGCCGAGATCAGCGGCCGATCGCGCTGCACGCGCGCCTCCCCCTCGATCATGGAAGCGATCGTGATCACGTCGTAGGGCGTGAGGTTCTTGCGGCGGGCAGCGCGCACGTCGACGGTGGCGAAGTTGCGACGAAACGCCGCCACCTGCTGATCGACGAGCTTGGTCGCGGGCGCTCCGGGCGCCAGGCTGTAGGTGGCCGGCCAGAGGAAGCCCTCCAGCGTCGCCGTCGAGCGCGGGGCGCCGTAGCTGCGGGGGGAGAGCACCGACGATCGGCGCGCCGCGGCTGCGTAGCTGCCCGCCAGCGGGATGTTCGCGGCCTTCAGGCGCGCAGCGGTCTCCTCGATCGATCGTCCTTCGGGAATGGTCAAGTCGATTGTCTTGGGGGCCTGCGGCCCCTTCACCAACGCATCGATGGCGGCCCCGTAGCTCATCCCGTGCTTGAGCGTGTAGCGGCCGGGCTTGAGGTCGGCGCTCCGGCCGGACAGACGCGCGCGCAGCGAGAAGAAGAAGCTCGAGGAGACGATGTCGCGCTGCGCCAGCGTGCTGCCGATCTCCCCCACGCCGACGTTCGAGGGGATGCGGACCTGCACGGCTCCGTGGCCGCTGCCGCGCAACGGCTGAAACAGCGAGAACAGAAACCAGGCGATCGCCAGCACGACGACGGCGGCGAGCCCGGCGGCAATGCGCCGGCCCCAGCCGACCCCCGTCCGCCCGGTCGGGGTGGGTCCCGGGGTCCCGGGGTCGCGGGACGGGCGCAACCGCGGCCGCCAGGCGCGGCCGTCACCGCCGCCGGAGGCGCCGTTTCCGGTGTCACGGGCGAACCCGTCGGCTGCCGGCCAGTCCTGCGGCTCCGCTTCGCCCGCACCCGCACCCTGCGGACGAGAGCGTGCGCCGGTGAAGACGGCGTCGGACGAGGGTGCGCTCGGCGTCCATTGCGACCCCGGCGGCGTCATCGGCTCCGCGGGCGAGGGCCGGTACGCCTGGAAGGCGGGTTCGCGGCGGGTGCGCTGCGGCGTCGGCGCGGCCTCGGGT
>JALYZC010000050.1 GCA_030945905.1 Actinomycetota bacterium | reverse complement strand
GCGGCAACCGTGAGGCGATCGCCGCCTACTGGCGGCTGAAGTCAAACGTGGACTCCGGCAACTTCGACGCCGTCCAGCTCGCCGCGGTGGCCGCGCTCTCGCCCGACGCCGACATCGAAATCGCCTCGATGAACGAGCTCTATCGCCGGCGACGCGACGCCGTGTGTGAGGCGCTGCAGGCAGCCGGCGTCGACGTGACCCCTCCGCAGGCCACCATCTACGTCTGGGCGCCGGTACCGCAGCGCTTTGAGTCCTCGGCCGCCTACTGCGACCACGTACTCGAGGAGACGGGGGTGGTGATCTCTCCCGGCGGCGCCTACGGTCCCAACGGCGAGGGCTTCTTCCGCATCTCGCTGACCACGCCCGACGCCCGGTTGCTCGAGGCCGTGGACCGGCTGGGCATGCTGGGCGCCGTCTAGCCGCGGCGCGGTCAGGCCAGGCGCCGCTCGAGCACCTGCTCGAGCTCGATGCGGCCGCCTTCGCCCAGCCGCGCCTTCTCGAGCCGGAGGGTCATCGCGCGCCCGTCGATCTCCAGGCCGGCCACCTGGTTGTCAAACCACGGCCCATCGCAGATGCGCCAGCGGACCGCGGGGTCCTCGACGCCGGCGGAGCGTGCCAGCGCATGGGCGGCCAGCTCGGCCCCCCGGGTCATTCCCAGCTTGATCACACGCCGCTCGCGGGAGTCGAGCGGGTTACGCAGCGGGGAGCAGACCGCCTGATAGACCGAGCTGCGGACCTCGCTCCCGCGGCGAAAGGCGACGTCGGCCAGATAGGCGTGGTGCACGTCGCCCGACAGCGCGACGATCGAGGCGGGCGGGCTGTGGCCTTCGGCTCCGGCGCCCACCTCGCCAAGCAGCGAGACGAGGCGGTCGAAGGAGTCGTCGAAGGCAGCCCAGTGCTCGAGGTCCAGGCCCTGCCGGAGCCGCTCTCCCAGCACCTGGGCGCGGGGTCCCCAGGCCCCCTCGCAGACGGCCTCGTTCCACGCCTCCAGGTGATGCATGCCCGGCGCCAGCAGGGCGGGGAGAGAGGTCGCGAGCAGCAGATGGTCGAAGTCGCCGCGAGCCCTTTCCACGATCCATGCCCACTCCTCGTCGTCGACCATGCGGCGGCCGTCGGGATCGAGTACCCGTCCGGCTCGCGAGTCCATGACGATCAGGCGAGTGGCGTTGAGGTCGCGGTAGAAGCTCCAGCGCCCCCCGGCCGACTCGCGGTCCGCGGCGAGCGCGAACCGACGCAGCATCGCCCCGGCGTCCTCGGTCGTGCTGACCCGGCTCCACAGCCTGTCCTGCGCCAGCTCGTCCGGGGAGAGGTTGCCGATGTGCTGATAGACCCAGTAGGACGCGACCGCACTCGTGATGCGCTCCTCCCACCACGGTTCGCTGCGCATCTCCCGTACCCAGTCGCGCGAGGTGTTCCAGTCGTCGTGAACGTCGTGGTCGTCCCAGATCATCGACGAGGAGACGGTCGAGAGAAACCAGCGCAGCGGTGGGTCGCGCCAGGACTCCCAGTACAGGTGCGCGTACTCCTCGTAGTCGGCGACCTCCTCGCCGGGAGGCTCGTCGACGTCGCGGCGCCCGCGGATGAACTCCTTGGTCGCGGGGGAGACCTCGTCGGCGTAGACCTGATCGCCCAGCCAGAGCATCACATGGGGCCACGTCTGCACCGGCTGGCCATGCATGCGCTGGGTCAGGGCAAAGATCGCGTCGATCTCCCGGCCGCGGTCATCCTCGTCCTTGCGCAGCGTGTACGGCGGCTCGTGGGGGACCGATACCCGGCAGGAGCCGAAGGCCAGTCGGATCGGTCCGCTCTCGGGGAGCGTCCGGATGGCGCAGTGCGGGAAGGGATCGTCGGGCTCGGGCCAACATTGCCGGCCGTCCAGGGCCACGGTGTACTCGTTGCGGCTGCCGGGCGCGAGACCGTCGATCGCCACCAGTGCGTAGTGGTGCTGCGCCACGCAGAACGTACGCGCCTCGTGGCGCTCCCCGCCGATCGCCATGGTGACCATGCACGCCGCGTCGGTCTCCACCCACACGGTCGCCTCGGTCTGGCTGACGTAGCGCACGACAGGACCCAGAATCAGCTCGGGCATGCGCCGGTTGATACCTACTTCTCGGCGTCGATGCGCGGCCAAGCACTCTTGCATGTGAGAAGGCGGCCCCCCTTACACTTGCAACCGAGTGACTCGCACGCGCAACCGACGAAGCACGCAGTCGCACAACGGCTCGAGCCCGCGACGCGGGCGGGCCGTTCAGCGGGCGGTGTGCATCGCCGCCGTCGAGGGAGAAGAGGATCTCGCCGAGCTCCAGGAGTTGCTGCGCACCGCCGGCGTCGCGGTCGCCGGCGCCCTCGTCCAGCATCGCGAGCGCCCTCACCCCAACACGTACCTGGGCCAGGGCAAGCTCGAGGAGCTCAAGGCCCATCTCGCGGCGGTGGACGCCAACCTGGTCGTCTGCGATGACGAGCTCACGCCGCGCCAGGAGCGCAACCTGGAGGCCGCGCTGGGAGTCCCGGTCGTCGACCGCACAGCGGTGATCCTCGGCATCTTCGCCAGCCCCGCCCACCCCGCCGAGGGCAAGCTCCAGGTCGAGCTGGCCCAGCTCGAGTACAACCTCGCGCGAATGCGCGGCCTCTGGACCCATCTCGAGCGCCTGGGCGGCGGCATCGGCACGCGCGGCCCGGGTGAGACGCAGATCGAAACCGATCGGCGCCTCGCCCGCGATCGGATCGCGGCACTGCGGCGCCGGCTGGCCGGCCTGCGCTCCAGCCGGGCGGTCATGCGGGCCGAGCGCGAACGCATCGCGCTGCCCGAGGTGGCGCTGGCCGGGTACACCAATGCCGGGAAGTCCACGCTACTCAACGCGCTCACCGGAGCCGATGTCGGCGTGCGCGACCGGCTCTTTCACACCCTCGACCCCACCACACGCACGCTGCGCCTCGGCGGCCGAGCGTTTCTCGTGACCGACACCGTGGGGTTCCTGCGCAAGCTGCCCCATCAACTCGTCGATGCCTTCGGCGCCACGCTCGAGGAGACGCGGCGAGCCGATCTCATCGTCCACGTCATCGATGCAGCAGCCCCCGAAGAGGAGCTGGGCGAGATGCTCGGAGCCGTCGAGACCGTATTGGAGGACATCGGCGCCGGCGGTGTCCCGCGCCTGCTCGCCCTCAACAAGGCCGATCTGATCGACGGCGAGCGCCGCCGCGAGCTGCACTTCCGACATCCGGGCGCGCTCCCGGTCTCCGCGGTGACCGGCGAGGGCCTCGACACTCTCGGAGAGCAGATCGAGGAGGCCTTCGCCCGCACGTTGCAGCCTGTCGAGCTTCTCCTGCCCTATGACCAGGGCGGGAGGCTGGCCGAGCTCCACGACGTGGCCGGTGAGCTCGAGCGCGAGGACACCGTCGAGGGTGTGCGGGTCACCGCCCGAGTCCCGCCCAGGGTGGCAGCCCGCTTCGAGCGCTTCGCGCGCAACGGCCAAAGATGAGGCTGGCGGTCCACCGGGTCCATCCGGCGGCGATCCTCCCGGCGCACTCCTACGCCGGTGACGCCGGATTCGACCTCCACGCGGTCGAGGAGGCGAGCCTGGCCCCCGGGGACCGCGTCTCCGTGCGGACGGGTATCGCGATCGAAGTGCCGGAGCGCCACGCGGGACTCGTGCTGCCGCGCTCGGGGCTGGCTGCGCGTCACGGGATCGCGCTGGTCAACGCGCCGGGCCTCATCGATGCCGGGTACCGGGGCGAGGTACGGGTCCTGCTGCTCAACACCGACCGCACCGACACGTTCACCGTGGCACCCGGCGATCGCATCGCTCAGCTCGTGATCGTCCGCGCCGAGCGCCCCGACGTCATCGAGGTGCAGGAGTTGGCCGACAGCGAGCGGGGCGATCGAGGATTTGGCTCGAGCGGGAGCTGAGCGAACGCCGGCTTGCCGATGCTAGGGTCGGGCGCCCGTGGCTGCGTCCGCTGAGCCTGCCTCCGACCCCGTCGCGGCCGAGATCGTCTTCGACTCGGTGACCAAACGCTATCCGGGTCGCTCCGAGCCGGCCCTCGACAGCCTCTCCCTGGTGATACCGGCTGGTGAGATCTGCGTGCTCGTCGGTCCATCCGGCGGTGGCAAGACGACCGCCATGAAGATGGTCAACCGCCTGATCGACATCACCGAGGGCGACATCACGATCGACGGCACGAGCGTCCGCGGTCTGGAGCTCACGCAGCTGCGGCGAGGCATCGGCTACGTGATCCAGCAGGTGGGCCTGTTTCCGCACATGACCGTCGCCGGCAACATCGCCACGGTGCCCAAGCTCCTGGACTGGGACAAGGCGCGTATCCGCGAGCGCACTCGCGAGCTGCTCGAGCTCGTGGGCCTGGATCCCGAGCAGGATCTCGAACGCTATCCGGCGGAGCTCTCGGGCGGGCAGCGCCAGCGCGTGGGCCTGGCCCGGGCGATGGCCGCCGATCCGCCGCTCATGCTGATGGACGAGCCCTTCGGCGCAATCGACCCGATCACCCGCGAACGCCTTCAGAACGAATTTCTGCGGCTGCACCGAGAGATCCGCAAGACGGTCATCTTCGTGACCCACGACATCGACGAGGCGATCAAGATGGGCGACCGAATCGCCATCCTGCGCCAGGGGGGCAGGCTCGCCCAGTACGCCACCCCCGACGACATCCTCGCCCAGCCCGCCGACGACTTCGTCGCGAGCTTCGTCGGCGCCGATCGTGGACTGAAGCGCCTCGCGCTCACGCGGCTGTCCGACCTCGAGCTCGATCCCGCCCCGCAGGACGGTGGCCGCGAGGGCTGGCCCTCGGCTCCCGTGACCACCAGCCTGCGCGACGCGCTCTCGCTCATGCTCACCCACGAGGGCAAGCCGCTCGCCGCCGTCGACGAGCAGGGCCGCCCGGTCGGCACCGCCACGGTGGAGCTCGTCTCGGCGCAGCTGTCCAGCGGAGGCGGTCGGCGCGCCCCCGCGAGTCGCGGGGAGGCGTCGTGAACGACTTCGTAAACGCATTTAAGTTCATGGGCCGTCATACCAGCCTGCTGCTCGACAAGACCATCGAGCACCTGCACCTCAGCGGCGTCGCCATTGGGTTCGCGCTGGTCCTCGCGGTTCCGCTGGGCCTGTGGCTCGGGCACCTGCACCGGGGCTCGTTCGTCGCCATCAACGTGTCCAACCTCGGCCGGGCGCTGCCGAGCCTGGCGCTGATCTCGATTGGTGCGGGCATCCTGGGCATCGGCTTCGCCAACGTGGTGGTCGCGCTGGTCGTGCTCGCGGTGCCGCCGATCCTCACCAACGCCTACGTTGCCGTCGACCAGGTGGAGGGTGACGCGGTCGAGGCCGCGGAGGGAATGGGCATGCGACCGTCGCAGGTCTTCTGGCGCGTGGAGATGCCGCTCGCCCTGCCGCTGCTGTTCGCGGGCATTCGCACGGCGACCCTGTTCGTCGTGGCCAGCGCGACATTGGCCGCGATCGCCGGGGGCGGCGGTCTCGGGGACATCATCGTCAACCAGGCGAGCTACGGCCTGCCCGGGGTGCTCGCGGCCGCCATCTGGGTGTCCGGGCTCGCCGTGCTGGCGGATTTCACCTTCGGCCTGCTCCAGCGACTGGTAACGCCCCGGGGGCTTGGCAAGAAGCGCAGCGCGGTGCACAGCGCCCCGCCCGGAGCCGATCCCCGCGCCCCGGCCGCGATCGCCCGCCCGCGGGTGGAGCCCGAGCTGCGCTGACCCGCCCGACCGTGAGCGGACACGACGAAGGAGCCCGTCCGCGGCGCACGACGACGGCGGTGCTGACGGCCGCACTGGCCGCGCTGCTCGTGAGCCTGGCGGCGTGCGGCCCGGGCGGGGGGGAGGAGACCGTCGCGACCGCGAAGCGTGGGCCCGGGGTCGGGCGCCCGCCGGTGGTGCTGGGCGCGGGAGACTTCACCGAGCAGCTCGTGCTCGGCCAGCTCTACACCCAGGCGCTGCGCGCCCAGGGCTACCACGCCACCCTCAGGCCCAACATCCCATCGACCGAGCTGCTGCACGGGGCGCTCGCCAACGGGCAGATCGATGGCTACGCGGAGTACACCGGCAAACTGCTCACCCAGGTGGCGCTGATCACCCGGCGTCAGTCCAGCGCCCAGGCCGCCTACGACACCGTCCGGGCGTTCGAACGGCGGCGTGGACTGACCGTGCTCATGAGGACTCCGTTTAGCAATGTCGATGCCCTGGCGGTCAGGGCGAGCTTTGCCAAGCAGCATCAGCTCGTGGGGGTCGGGGACCTCGCAGGGCTGGGCTCCGTGAAGCTCGGGGGCCCGCGCGAGTTCGAGGCGCGGCTCACCGGCCTCGCCGGCGTAAAACGCAGTTACGGCGTCCCGCACGTCGACTTCACGGCCCTGAGCATCGGCCAGCAGTACGCCGCATTGGACCGGGGCCGGATCCAGGCGGCCGACGTGTTCACCACCGACCCCGCTCTACGGTCAGGCCGATACGTCGTGCTCGAGGACCCCAGGCACGTCTTCGGCTTCGGACACATCGTTCCGATCTTCAACCGGCAGGTGATCGCCGCCGAGGGCGCGTCGTTCGCCCGAATCATCAACGCCGTCAGCTCGAAGCTGACCACCCGCGCTGTGCAGAGGCTCAACGCCGCCGTGGATGTCGACAAGCACTCGCCCGCGGACGCCGCGAGGACGTTCCTCCGGTCAAACCCGGTGCGCTAGTAGCTGGCTCCGCCGCCGTTCACGCCGGCGGAGCGCCCGGAGCTCGGCGTCGCCGCCTTTGCGCCGCTGGGCTTGGGGGCCGGCGTGGCCGCCTGGCTCGGCTTGGCCGCCGAGGTCATCGCAGCGGTCTGACCGCCGGCCGGCTTGACGATCACGGTCCCGTGCATGAACGGGTGAAAGGCGCAGGTGTAGGAGAACGTCCCCGCCTTGGTGAACGTGAGCGTCTTCGATTGCCCGTGGTTGAGGGTTCCGCTGTCGAACACCGATTTCATGTCCGCCGTCGCGGTGTGCTCGGCGCTGTCGTCATTCTTGAAGGTGATCTTGCCGCCGACCTTGGTGCTGATCGCGGGCGGGGCGTATTTGAAGCTGCGGATCGTCACGCTGTCGCCGGCCGGAGCCGTCGCGGGGGCCGCCGGCGTCGTGGTCGGCGCAGCCTTGCTGGTGGCGGTGTCCTTCTTCTCGGTTCCGCCGCAGCCGGCGAGCACCGCGGTCGCAACCGCCACGGCCGCAGATGTGAGAAGGCGGGGTCTCATGCTGGTGTGTGCGTTGCCGCCGGCGGTTGAGATCACCCGCGCAGCATGACGACCGTACTGCCTACGTGATCGCGCGAGGGAGAAATGTTGCGTCGCGGCAATGGTGTGAACCCGGCGGCCATACCCTCGCGCTCGAGGTCCGCCGCGCAGAGCTCGTCCAGGCAGACCACGTCCCTGGCCTCGCCGCGCGCACCATCGGGGCCGATCGTCCGGCGCACGCGGTGGATCTCCACGGTACCGGGCCGGCGGCGGATCGCCACCGGCTGACTGGAGTAGACCCATCCTTCGTGCTCGTCGCGGTCGGGCCGCGGCAGATGCGCGGCGTCGGCCTCGGCATCGAAGGCTTCCAGCGGGCCGGCGAGAGCGGCCGCCAGCGTACCCCCGCCGCGCACATGGCGGCGAGCACAGCGTAGAAAGCGCGCGCGGCCCTCCGGCCCGCCGAGCAGCTGCGCCGTCTGCATCGGCGCCAGGCACAGCGCGAAGCATTGATCGAGAGCGAAGTCGCGGGCGTCGGCGAGCGCCGTGGCCACGGGCAGCCCAGCCGCGCGTCCGCGCAGCGCGCGCAGCAGCCCCGCGTTGCTGTCAAGTGCGGTGACCGCGTGCCCGACGCGCGCCAGCTCCAGCGCGACCCGCCCAGTGC
>JALYZC010000041.1 GCA_030945905.1 Actinomycetota bacterium | reverse complement strand
ACCTCGCCCCGTTGGTGGTCATGTCGGTCGGCCTGCTGGCCGGCTCCATCCCGGGGGCCGGAATGGGCTTCGCGGTGGGGCTGCTGGTCGACATGGCGCTGGTACAGAAGCTCGGCGTGTCCTCGCTGCTGTTCATCGCGATCGGCTACGGCGCGGGACGTCTGCGCGAGCTGCGCGACCCCGCGCATGCGCTCGTCCCGGTGGCTGCGGGTGCGCTGGCCACCGGCATCGCTACCGTCGGCTTCTCCGTGGCCCAGTACCTGTTGGGGGTCGACTCTCCGTTGAGCTGGATCCTGGCTCGCGACATCGTCCTCACGATCCTGATCAACACCATCCTGGCTCTCCCCGTCTACAACCTGGTGCGGCGCGTCCTGCTGCCGTTGCTGCCCGACGACCCGCGCCGCCGCCGCCGCCGCGCGTACACGACCGGCGGGCTGAGCCCGATCTCGAGGGGCTAGTGGTCTAGGGTCGCCGCATGCTCCAACTCCAGCACCCCAACGAGCGCAGGCCTCCGATCACGCCCCAGCTGGCGTTGCGCGTGGCCATCATGGGCGGCATCGCGCTGACGCTGTTCGGGCTGATCTTCTTTCGCCTCTGGTACCTCCAGGTTCTCTCCGGCGACCGCTACCGGGCGCAGGCCAATGACAATCGGGTCCGCGACATCGTGGTGCCCGCTCCGCGCGGGGACATCGTGGATCGCAACGGCAACACCCTCGTCGACAATCGTGTGTCCATCGCAGTGCAGATCGAGACACGCAAGCTGCCGCCCGCGGGTGCCAAGCGGCGCGAGCTCTACGGCCGCCTGAGTAGCGTGGTCGGCGGGAGCCCGGGGCAGATCGACCGCCTGGTCCGCGAGAAGAGCAAGGCCTTACCGTACGCCCCGATAACGGTGAAGGCCGATGTCTCCCGCGATGTCTACTCCTACCTGTTCGAGCGCCAGGAGCAGTTCCCCGGGGTCACGGTCGGTCGCATCTACCTGCGCCGCTACCCTCACGGCGGCGTCGGCGCGCACCTGTTCGGCACCGTCGGCGAGATCAGCCCCGCCCAGCTAAAGACCCTGCGCTTCAAGGGTGTCAAGCAGGGCACGATCGTGGGCAAGGACGGGATCGAGTCCACCTACGACCGCTACCTGCGCGGACGCGTGGGCGCAACGCGGGTGACGATCGACGCGCAAGGGCGTCCGAAGGGGGAGCTTTCCACGCGCCAGCCCGAACAGGGCAAGGAGCTAAAGCTCTCGATCGACCAGGCGCTGCAGAAGACCGGACAGGATGCGCTGGCCGGGCTGGGCAACGGGCGTGGAGGATTCGTGGCGCTCGATCCCCGCAACGGAGAGGTGCTGGCGCTCGGATCCAGCCCCACCTTCGATCCCAACGAGTTCTCCAAGCCGGTCATCTCACAGGCCCGCTACAACCAGCTCAACAGCCAGGCCAACGGGTCCCCCCTGGTCAACCGGGCGATCGACGGCGAGTACCCGACCGGCTCCACCTTCAAGCTGATCACCGCGACCGCCGGGCTGCAGACGGGCGTCTTCACTCCGGACACCATCATCAACGACGGCGGCAGCATCGACATCGGCAACATCAACTTCCAGAACTCCGGCGGCACGGCCCACGGGCCCCTGGCGCTTCGCGAGGCGCTCAAGGTCTCCTCCGACGTGTTCTTCTACACCCTGGGCGCGCGCCTGGACAGTCGCGGCGAAGGTCTGCAGAAGTGGGCGCGCAAGCTCGGGATCGGCCGGCCCACGGGAATTGATCTACCCGGCGAGTTCAGCGGGCTGCTGCCCTCGCCGGCATGGCGCGACCGCCTGTACCGCAAGAAGCTCACCGACCGCCCCTGGAGCGTCGGCGACAACGTGAACCTGTCCGTCGGTCAGGGCGATCTGCAGGCCACGCCCTTGCAGATGGCGGTCGCCTATTCGGCGGTGGCCAATGGTGGGAAGGTGATCACGCCGCACGTCGGCCTCGAGGTCGACGACCCCGCCGGGCGGGTGCTCCAGACGATCCAGCCCGGTTCGAGCCGGAAGGTGGACATCGCAGCCGGCAACCGCGCGGCGATCCTCGACGGCCTTCACCGGGCGGCCTCCGAGCCGGGCGGCACGTCGGCCGATGTCTTCGCGGGCTTCCCCCATCAGGTCGACGGCAAGACGGGCACGGCCGAGCGTCCGGGGCACGCAGATCAGTCCTGGTACGTGGCCTATGCTCCCGACCCGGTGCGTCCGATCGTCGTGGCGGTGACGGTGGAGGAGGGTGGCTTCGGCGCCGAGGCGGCCGCCCCCGCGACTCGCCTGATCCTCTCCCAATGGTTCGGCGTGGAGAAGAAGTTCGTCCGCGGCTCCTCCACGACGCGATGAGCCAGAGCCCGATCAAGAAGGTCGACGAGGCGATGGCCGACCTCCCTCGCGTGCCGGCGCTGCGGCTGGACCTTCTGTTGCTGCTGGCCACGGTGGGCCTGCTGGCCTGCTCGCTGGTGACCATCGGGACCGCCACGCGCGACGACGTACCGGGCTCGCCCCACTTCTACCTCGACCGCCAGGCGGCCTACGCGGTGGTGGGGCTGGTGCTCATGCTGGTGCTCAGCCGTATCGACTACTCGCGGCTGCGTGAGCTCAAGTACGGCCTGTACGCCCTCATGATCGGGTCCATCCTGCTCGTGCTGGGCCTCGGCTCGGCGGCGCGCGGGTCGCGCCGGGCCTTCAGCCTCCCGTTCATCAGCTTCCAGCCCTCGGAGCTTGGAAAGGTGCTCCTGCTACTGGCGGTGTCTGCCTTCGTGGTGGACAGGATCCGCCGGCTGCGCGACCGCGACACCACGGCGCGCGCGATGTTGCTGGCCCTCGGCCCGGCGCTCCTGGTGATCCTGCAGCCCGACCTGGGAACCGGGCTGGTCTACGTGGTGATCGCGGTGGCGGTGCTGTTCGTGGCCGGCACCTCGGTGCGGCACTTCGCGACGCTGGGCGCCGTGTTCGTCGTCTCGATCGTGCTCGTGCTGGGTGCCGCCCCCGCCATGGGGGTACAGTTGCTCAAGCCTTATCAGGTGCAGCGCCTGACCGGGTTCCTCAGTCCCTCCAGCGATCCCGGCGACCAGACCTATCAACTCAACCAGTCGCGGATCGCGATCGGCTCGGGGGAGAAGACCGGACGCGGCCCCGCGCAGGCGACGCAGACCAAGCTCAACTTCCTGCCCGAGCACCACACGGACTTCGTGTTCGCCGTGGTGGGGGAGGAGTACGGGTTCCTGGGCGCCGCGATCGTCCTGGCGTTGTACGCGCTGATGTTCTGGAGATCGCTGCGCATTCTCACCCTCTCGAAGAACCTGTACGGAGCCCTGCTCGCCGGGGGCATCCTGGCGATGCTCTCCTTTCAGGCCTTCGTGAACATCGGCATGACCGTGGGGATCATGCCCATCACCGGGGTCCCGCTGCCCCTCATGAGCTACGGCGGATCCTCGGTCATCGTCACCCTCTTGGCGCTCGGCCTCTTGCAGTCCATCTACGCGGAGGCCCGCACGGCCGCCGCCTTCAAGGGCCGCGCACTCAACCTCTAAACGAAAGACGGACTCAGTGAAAAAGCAAGTGTTGGTCAGCGTCGATCAGGGTGAGACCCGGGTCGCGCTGTTCGAGGCGCCGGGCAAGCCCGCCGCCAAGTCGACCATGCGCCGGCGCGCCACGCCGGCCACGCCGGGCGAGGGGTATCGCGTCGCCGAGCTCTACCTGGAGCGACGCGGCAACCGCTCGATCGTCGGAAACATCTACAAGGGCCGGGTCGACAACGTCCTGGCCGGGCTCGAGGCGGCGTTCGTGGACTTCGGACTGGAGAAGAACGGCTTCCTGCATGTCGATGAGATCGTGCTGCCGGGAGTCGAGGCGCCAAAGCGCGGCCGCACGCGCGAGGGGCGCCGGATCACCGACCTGCTCAAACCCGGCCAAGAGGTCGTGGTGCAGGTGGTCAAGGACCCGCTCAAGACCAAGGGCGCTCGCCTGAGCATGGAGCTCACCGTCGCCGGGCGCTACATGGTCTACGTGCCCAGTGGCGAGGGCATCGGGGTCTCCCGGCGGCTCGAGGACAATGAGCGCGACCGCCTGCGCAAAGAGGCCGGCAAGCTCGACTTGAAGGGCGGCGGCGCCATCATCCGCACGGCCGCTCAGGGGGCCAAGCGCGCAGACTTCCAGCGCGAGCTGCTCTATCTGCACAAGCTCCACGACGTGCTGCTCAAGCGCGTGGAGGAAACGCCGGCGCCGGCGATGGTCTTCCAGGAGGCCGACCTCTCCGTGCGCGTGGTGCGCGACGTCTTCTCGGCCGAGTTCGAGCGGGCCGTGGTCGACGACGAGAAGCAGCATCACCGCCTCGTCTCCTTCTTCGAGCGCACCGCCCCCGAGCTGGTCGATCGGGTTGAGTTGTGGAAGGGCAAGGGATCGCTGTTCGAGGAGGCCCGCGTCGAGCCGGTGATCGAAGGGCTGCTCTCCCGGCGGGTCGACTTGCCCAGCGGCGGGTATCTGATGATCGACTACGCCGAGGCGCTGACGGTGATCGACGTCAACTCGGGTTCCTTCGTCGGACGCGGCAAGGCCGCCCGCCTCGAGGACACGATCACCAAGACCAACCTCGAGGCCGCCGAGGCCGTGGTCAACGAGCTGCGGCTGCGCGACATCGGCGGGATCATCGTCATCGACTTCATCGACATGGCGCGGGCCCGCAACCGCGACGCCGTGCTCAAGGTGCTGCGAAAGCAGCTGGCCGAAGATCGGACGAAGACCTTCGTCGTGGAAATCTCGCCCCTGGGCCTCGTGGAGATGACCCGTCAGAACGTGACCGAGGGAGTGCGGGAGATCATGACCCGTCCGTGCCCGACCTGCGAGGGCGAGGGCGTGATCCGCTCCGAAGAGACGGTGGCCATCGAGGTCGAGCGCAAGCTGCGTGAGCTGGTGGCCGGCGAGCCCGACGGGCCCGCGGCCTACCTCGTGCAGATCAACCCCCGGGTGACAGCCCAGTTCACCGGCAACGGATCGCGCATGCTGCGCACGCTCGAGTCCGACACCGGCCGGCGCTTTCACTTCGAGGGCTCCGAGGGCCTCCCCCTCGGGCACTTCGACATTACGCTGAAGGGGCGGCGGGAGGAGGTCGAGGAGCGTGCCCTCCCCTTCCGAGAGGGAGACGAGGTGCTCGTCCACATCGTCGAGCCCCACATGTACGACGCCGATGACGCGGTCGCCAAGATCGACGGCTACATCATCTCGATTGCCAACGGCGGGACCCTGGTGGGCGAGAAGCGCCTCGTCCGCATCGAGGA
>JALYZC010000216.1 GCA_030945905.1 Actinomycetota bacterium | reverse complement strand
CCTAGCGCAGAACGCCAAGCACCGGCGGCAGGTGTGCGGCTGTAAGTCAACTGTTGCGGGTGGCCGGTGATCGTCGCTCGGTCGATCCCACGAATGATGCTCGACCCCAGCGCGCCGGCAACGTTGGGTTGCTCAGGCGGCTTCGAAAGCGGGGGCGCGAAGCTCTCCGAGGCTGGTGGGTAATCCCGCGGGTAGCCGGAGATCCGTTGGGGCGCCTCGGCGCTCGTTGGACGTTTACCCATACCTGCCGGCATGCCCGGGCGAGAGTCCCTTGGCGGGCTCCGACACCGTTGTCCGGGGGCTCGTGGCCGCAAGGGCGCTGCGAGAATGCGGCTGGGCGCCTGTCAAACGGCCCCTTGCAGGGGGCAGGGATTGCCTCGAAGGGGAAGCGCCCAAGCCGCAATACGGACGCTACGCGGGGCGCATATGACCGACCTAAAACGTTTGAGCGGCCATGCAGAGCTCCGAGGAGGCGGCGGGGTGCCTCGAACGAATCGCCCCCAGCTCTCATGCGCCTGGAATGGGGGCTGGCACCCCGCCGCGTGTGAAGGCGTACCGGATCGAGTCGAGCCCGTGGGTTGGGCTTCGGTTAGTTCGCTCTCAGTCCGGCCAGTGGCGTCAGTCTGAACGCTTGGCTTGGTGTCGCTCAACGAAGACGGGTCCGCGGCTGCGGCCGATCCATCGGAGGACCCAGGCGTCCCTCCAGGCGCTATACCGAAAGAACGGACGCAAGAGCCACAGCATGACTCGCGAAACCTCTCGGCGCGGCCGCTGTGCGGCTCTCCCTTCGCCTGACTTCCAACCCACGCTCGCCCCCAACGGTGACAAGAACCCCCGCGGCGTCGCGGGCAAACAGGCGGCGGGGTGCCCTCTTTCGTCGCCCCTCCGCACCATGCGATATGGCTCGGGAGCGGGCACCCCGCCGGCCCGGACGCTAGGACCGAGGGATATGGCTGACCTTAAGGGCAGGTTGCGTCCTCGTTGCGAGCGCGAGCAGGCTCTCCACGGGGTCGTTGTAGCGGAACTTCACGCTGGCGCAGCACGAGTTGTGACGCAGCACGGCTGCCGGATCCACGTCAATCGAATTGCCGCCACCCTCGGGCGGTGGCCAGCGGTGTCGCGTGGCACTCCCGACGCGTGCGGAGTGCCTCGACGGATAGCGAGGGCGCGGCGGGCCGGGGGGCGTCCCCGCGAAGCTATTTGGAGGGCCACGAAGTGTCGAGATGACCTTGCGTCTCGTAGTCCATGATGCCGATGCGGCCAGCGCCGCTCGGTGGTGCTGGGATCGGAACGACTACGCCTTGCGTTGATGCTGCTCTCGTATGGAGCCACAATGCGTCTGTCAGAGGCGAAAGAGTCTGATAGGTCTGCTTTGGAGCCTATTCCTGTTGCGCCGAAAGCAGTGACGCCCACGACTTGGCCGCTGGCGGGGATGGCCGAGGTGGCCTCCCCCGGAGGGCCTCTGAGGCCGTCCGTTGCTTGTTGAAAACAGAGCCGCCGCGGGCAGGGATACGCGGGGTGGTCACCTCGGGCGTCTCAATCCGCGAGCGCGTGGCAGATCGAATCGAGGACCTCTGCCTGTTCGTGGATCAGCGCGTCGGCGTCGGCGAGGAGTGCTGTCCGGTTCTCCTGGGACGCATCGTCCAGCGCGTGGGAGGCGGTGGGCAGCGAACTCTGCATCCGGTGGTAGCTGGGAGTTCCGGCGTTTGGCGGGCAGAGCCGGACCATCTGATATTCGACTGCCTTGGCCGCCCCGTCGAGCACCACTTCGAGGATCGGCCGCGCCCAGTGGGCGAGCCCCCAGCCCTGGGCCGAACCAAATGCCACGGGGATCGGTCCGTGTCCGGGCACCTGGGGTGGGTGTCCGGTCCCGATGGATACGACCTGGATCGCGGCGTCCTGGCCCCAGAGCCGTAGTCCGTCGACGACGGCTGCGACCGCTGGGTTGTTGGCGAACGTGCCGCCGTCGATCAACGCGTGGTCGCCCTCCTGCTCAAGCGCGGGTAGCCGGGCGGGATCGAAGTAGGTCGGCGCGGCGCTGGTGGCGCGTGCCACCAGCGCCATCGGTACGTCCCAGTTGTGGCCCTCGTCGCGTGCGTACTCCCGTTTGAAGAAGAATGGGGCGGGAGCAGAAAGGTCGTAGCTGGGCACGACGATCTCGGTGAGCGCCTGGGAGAGCGTCGTGTCACCAAACCGCTCAGCGAGCAGCGCTTCCAGCGGCTCCGCCGGATAGCGGGGGTCGGCGAGGCCACCGAGCGTTCTGACCTTGAGCAGGATGGAGTCGGGAAAGATCTCGTCGCCTCGCTTCATATAGAGATCGAGCATGTCCGTGGCGGAATAGGCGGGGCCGCCCTCAAAACTGGGCTTGGTGAGCCCAAGAGCGAGGATTCCGCCCGTGGATGTGCCCGCAACAAGATCGAACAGCTCCGCCACCGGACGGCCCATCCGGCTCTCAAGCACCTCGAGGACACGCGCCGGAATCACTCCCCGGATACCGCCACCGTCGAGCGCCAGAACGTTGTACTTGCGCGGTGCCATGAACCCTCCTCAAGTCGGGAGAATCACGCTACTCCCTTAAGCCACAGACCCCGGGGCCTGGTCCGGCTTTTTCCGGGAGGCGCTCGCGCTGAGTGGAGCCTGCGAGCGGTGCGCGCTCACCCGGCCGCTTTGTCATTGACACCCGTCGCGGCTCGGGCGTAGGGTAGTGCAGCTCGGCGGGCAGGGCCGGTCGGATCAGGTTCGCTCGGTGCCGGTGTTCGGACTGTGTGGTCACGGATGCGGCGGAGTCGAACCCTCACTTTGAAAACAAACGTGCGGCACGGAGGTCGCCAGGCCGACAGGAGGCGCAGATGACCGATGTACTGGAGACCGCCGGGGTCGAGCAGCGAAGGATTTCTCGTTACGGGTGGAAGCCATCGCTTCCAGACCTGCGCGATCATGTCGCGGACGCCTCTGGACTTAGCGTTCTCGAGGAGGTCGATCCCCGCGCTGACCTTCCCGACATCTTCGATCAGGGCCAGCTTGGCAGCTGCACCGCCAACGCCGTGGCCGGCGCCGTCGAGTACGACGCAAAGCTCAATGGCTCTGACCCGGGGTTCCTCTCGCGCCTGTGGGTCTACTACTACGAACGAAAGCTCGAGGGTTCTCCACCTGACCAGGACACCGGCGCCTTCGGCCGCGACGGCTTCAAGGTATGCAACACGATTGGTGTCCCACTTGAGCAGGACTGGCCATATGACATCGCCAAGTTCTCGCAGGAGCCCTCGGCGAGTCTCGCCGACGAGGCCCACCAGCACATGATCTCTAACTACCGGGCGGTTCCGCGCAACGTCGACGCGATGAAGGCGGTGCTCTCCAACCGCCAGACCATCGCCTTCGGTTTCACAGTGTATGAGTCCTTCGAGTCCGGGGACGTGGCAAAGACCGGCGTCGTTCCCATGCCCAGCCGCGCCGAAAAGCAGGTCGGCGGCCACGAGGTGCTGCTGGTCGGCTATCTCAAGGACCAGATCAACTACGGGCTCGTGCGCAACTCGTGGGGCACCGGCTGGGGCCTGGAGGGCTACTGCCTGATGCCCTGGGCATACATCCTCGACGCCAATCTCGCGAGCGACTTTCGCACAATCGGCCGACCGGCGGGACAGTAATCGGTTAGGGAGCGCTTCGTGGCGGGAGCCTCATCAGCAGCGGATTCGATCACGCCGAAGGCTCGCGGGGTGCCAACAGCAACTGGCTCGGGACCCGCAAGCTCTCGCCATCGAAGCGCAGCCTCAGGACCCACGACTTGCTGGGAATAGGCGCCGGAGCAGCCGAATCCGGTCCAGTCCGCGGACGCGCAGAGGCACCATGGCCCACCGTGTTTGAGCCTGTCGAACTCGCATTCGACCGCACCCCCGCGAGCGATGCAGCTTGCGCGACCGTGCCGTCTCGCGCGGGATCAACGGGTGCAGGCGATCTGACGACGGCCCGATCACGATGGGTGCATGGACCGTGGTGTAGCTCCGGCGACTGCGCTTGGCAAGACCGGACGGGTCAAGGCAGGCGAGCACGAGCCGCCGACCTGCAGCCACGGCGAGTGGACGTTCGCCGGGGCCCTACTAGCGCCGCGCTACCAAGTGGCGCTGCCCGAAGGGCGAGTGCGCTCCCGCGTCGCGGTGGGTCAAAGCCAAGGACAGATGATCGGGCTGTGAGGCTTGCGCGAACGCGGCCTGCGCGGGCCTTCGGTCACTGGGTTGGTGGGTGGGTGCTGGTTGGAAGAGGATTAGTAGACGTCCGGGCGGGCGGGTGTACAGGCTCCGGGCGATCTCAGCGAGGCGGCTCGGCGCGATGCTCAGCGGCTGGCTCAGGCGG
>JALYZC010000214.1 GCA_030945905.1 Actinomycetota bacterium | reverse complement strand
CGGCGCCGGCGCCGGGAGCGGAGGCGGGGCGGTCGGTGCCTCGGGCGTCACCGGCAACGGCACGGTCGCGGGAGGCGGTGGGCCGCCGGTCAACCTCAACACCGCGACGGCGGAGCAGCTCGACGCGCTCGACGGCGTCGGTCCGGCGACCGCCCAGAAGATCGTCGCCTACCGCCAGCAGCACGGCGGGTTTCGCTCGGTGTCAGAGCTCGACCAGGTGCCGGGAATCGGCGAGAAGAAGCTGGCCGCACTCAAGGATCGGCTTCGCGTGTGAGGACTGCGGGCGTGAGCGCCCTCGCGGCGCTGCGCGCCCACCCTCGTCACCTGCTGCTCGGCGGCATGGTGGCCGGCCTGCTCTCCGACCCCCTGGCTCCGGAGCTCGCCTGCGCCCTGGCCATCGCGCTGGCGTTGCTGGCGGCCCCCAGGCCCGCACTCGCGCTGACCGGCGCCGCGGCGGTCTTGAGCGGGGGGCTGCTGGCCCACGCCCGCCTGCACGCGCTGGATCGCAGCGCGCTGCATGGGTCACTGGGCGCGGCGGTGCGAGCCCGCGCGACGCTGCTGGAAGCCTCGCGTCCCAGTCCACCCGGCGGTCGTTTCGCGCGCGCCCGCCTCGAGGACGGCCGGGGGCGCGGCGAGCAGGTGCTTCTGCGGGCCGGGCGCCGCACGAGGTGGCCGCCGGCCGAGGTGGGCGACGTGCTCTCGGTCCGCGGACGGCTCGAGCCCCTCGCTCCTCACGACGATTACCAGCGGCGACGGGGGGCGCACGCCGTGCTGGTGCTGCACGCCATCTCGCGCACCGGAGCCCACCGCGGCGGCGCCGTGGGCGCCCTCGACCGGGCGCGCTCGCACGCTGAGGCGGGGATCGCCGTGGGCCTGGCGGCACCGGAGGCCGCCCTGGCCCGCGGAATGGTGCTCGGGGAGGACGAGCGCCTCTCGGATCCGGTGCGCGAGGACTTCCGCCGCTCGGGCCTCAGCCATCTGCTCGCGGCGAGCGGCCAGAACGTCATGCTGCTGGCGGCGCTCGCCCTGCCGGTCCTCACCGCGCTGGGCCTGGGGCTGCGCCAACGGCTGGGGATCGTGCTCGCGCTGGTGGGCGCATACGTTCCGCTGGCCGGAGCCGGGCCCTCGATCCAACGGGCCGGCGCGATGGGGGCGGCGGGGCTGGCGGCAGGACTGGCGGGGCGGCCCGCTTCGCGCTGGTACGCCTTGCTCCTGGCGGCGCTGATCACGCTCGCGTTGAATCCGCGGGCGGCCGGCGATCCCGGCTGGCAGCTGTCCTTCGCCGCGGTCGTCACGATCCTGGCTGCGAGCGGCCGGCTGCGCGAGCGCCTGACCGCCCGCCGGGTGCCGGGCGGCCTGGCTGAGGCGCTGGCACTGACCCTGTCGGCCACCCTCGGCACCGCCCCGCTGATCGGCTTTCACTTCGGGAGGCTCTCCCTCGCCTCGGTCCCGGCCAACCTGCTGGCCGCGCCGGCGGTCGGCCCGGTGATGTGGCTCGGAATGATCTCCGCGGCCCTGGGCGAGCTGACGCCGTCGCTGGCCGTGCCGGTCAACGCGCTCAACGCCTATCCGCTCGCGTTCTTGGAGTGGCTGGCGCATGTGGCGGGGGGAGCGCCGGGCGCGAGCGTCGACTTTCACCTGGGCTCGCCGCTTTCCGTCGGCGCGGCCTATGCGGCCATCGCCGCGCCTTTCGCCGCACGGCGTCGGCGCTCCCGCCTGGCGCTCGCGGCGGCCAGCGCGATGGTCGGTGTCATCCTGCTGGTCGTCGGCGGCGGGGCGACCGGCTCCCGGAGCCCACCTCCCGAGCAGCTGGTCATGTCGTTCCTCGACGTCGGCCAGGGTGACGCCACGCTGCTGCAGCATCGGGGCGCAACCGTTCTCGTGGACACCGGCCCGCCGGACGGGCCCATCCTCACCCGGCTGCGGCGTGCGGGCGTCGGCCGCATCGACGTGCTGGTGGTCACACACGCCCAGGCCGACCATGAGGGCGGAGCGGCGGCGGTGATGACTCACCATCCCGTCGGCCTGCTCCTCGACGGGGGTGCCGGCGCGGCGAGCACCGAGCACCAGCGACTGGCCGCGGCAGCGAGCCAGCATGGAGTTCGCCACGTCGTGCCCGACGCCGGCCAGCGCATCCGTGCCGGTCCGCTCGAGCTCGACGTGCTCTGGCCTCACGCGGAGCCCGCGGCGCTGCATGCCGGCCAGGATCCGAACCAGCGGGCGATCGTCGCCCGCGTGCGCGACGGGCTGTTCAGCGCCATGCTCACGGCCGACGCCGAGAGCGATGTCACGTCGCCGCTGGACCTTGCACCCGTCACCGCGCTCAAGGTGGCCCATCACGCCAGCGCCGATCCCGGCCTCCCCGAGGAGCTGACGCGGCTGCGGCCGCGCGTGGCGGTGATCGAAGTGGGCCGCCACAACTCCTACGGGCATCCCACCGCCCAGGCCCTGGCGGCACTGAAGGTCGTGCCGCGGCTGTACCGCACCGATCGCGATGGGACGGTGCGCGTGACGGTCGAGGGTTCGCGCCTGCGCGTCACGACCGATCGTCGCCCGACGTAGACACATCTTGATGCTCGTCGACCTGCATCACGATGCTAACCTGTGTGCCGTGCGCACCACGATCACCCTGGCCGACGACGTGGCCGCCGCGGTCCAGCACCACCGCCTCAACAGCTCGATCGGCCTGAGCCAAGCCGTCAACGACCTCATCCGCAAGGGCCTCGTGGCAGCAAGCCGCGGAGAGCGTTTCGACCAGGTCACGCACGACCTCGGCGACGGCATCGACGTCACGAACGTCGCCGAGGCGATCGAGACGCTCGACGGGCCCGCGGCCCGCTGATGCTCCTCGACGCCAACCTCCTGCTCTACGCAGTCCACCGCAACAGCCGCTTTCACGCGCGCACCCGAGACTGGCTGACCGACCAGCTCAACGGCTCCCGCCGCGTCGGGTTTCCCTGGCAGAGCCTCGGAGCGTTCATGAGGATCGCCACTCATCCGCGGGCATTCGAGCGGCCGCTGGACCCACGCCACGCCTGGGCTCGGGTGACCGACTGGCTGGCCTGCGACGTGGCCTGGGTCCCGGAGCCCGGGCCCCGCTACGCGGAGCTGCTTGGAGGACTGATCGACACCTACGAGCTCCGCGGAAATCTCGTGCCCGACGGCCAGCTCGCTGCGCTGGCCATCGAGCACGGGCTCGCCGTCTATTCAGCCGATACGGACTTCGCCCGTTTCGTCGAGGTGGACTGGCGCAACCCCCTCGCCGACTCCGGTCGGTAGCGGCCATCGCCGGATCCGTCCGGCACGGGCGCAATCCTGGCGAGAATGCCCGAGCTGCCGGATCAACCAACGAGCGAGTTTCGGTTCTTCGCCTCGCGGTGGCTGGCCGAGGAGCTCCTGATCGACGACCTGCTCGCGGACCTTCGTCGGCAGGCGACGTGATCGGCGTCCTGCGCTACGAGGCAGGCTCAGGCAGCCAGCAACTCCACGTCACGACCTTCGGCCAGCGTGGCGATGCCGGCGTCGAACGTCACCAAACGGGTGCCGTGACGCCGCGCGAGCGTCAGAAGCTGGGCATCGGTCACCTGCCGGTGCCCGACGATCGTCGGGATATCGGGGTCGGTGAGCGACACGTCGTTGCCCAGAAAGCGGTGAGCGCCGACGTCGCGGAGTGCCGAGAGGACCCCACGGGCGGCTCCGACGGCGATGAAGCTCGGAAGCACCTTCGGGTTGGAGGACACGCGGACGAAACCGCTCTCGGTCAAGGGGCAGGTCGCCCATCCGTCCGCGCTCTTGGCCGTGAACCACGTGCGCGCCGCTTCGTGGTGGACGTGCGAGTCCCAGGCCAGCCTGACCAGCGTGTTGACGTCCAGCAGCGTGTCAGTCCTCCTCGACGGCGCGCCGGACCATCTGCGGGGTGATCGCCGGCGTGCCGGCCGGCACGCGGATCACCGGCAGGTCACCGTCGGCCTCGACGCGCGCCCGGGTGAGCCCGCGCCGCGCCAGATCGGAGATCACCGAACCAAGCGATTGGCGGTTGGCGGTAGCCAGGTCGCGAGCGACGGCCATGAGCTCATCGTCGAGGTCCAGCGTCGTGCGCACCGGTTTGATGCTACCGCATCATCGCATCAGGCTGCCGGCGGATCCGCCCCACTCAGTGCTCGGCGCCGGCTGGAACCCTTGCCTTGTCGGACCGCTTCGGCCGCGATCCGGCGAGTCCGCGACGCGCTCGGTGGCCTCCGGTGCGAAGGTTCCCGATGAACCGCTTGGCGCACGACCCGTCCGCCGGCCGGGGGGTCGTTTCCGGGACCCTCACTAGAGTCGGCTCCATGGCGACCTTCAAGCCCGCCTACCTGATCCATGGCGACGACCATGGGCGCATCGCCGAACGGCGCGGGCGGCTGCGGGTGCTGGCCGAGGGTCAGAGCGGCGCGGGTGGGATGGAGGTGCTCGAGGGCGATGCAGGTACCCCAGCGGCCGCTGCCGCGGCGTTGTGCGCCATGACGCTCACCACCGGGCGTCGCTTCGTCATCGTCGACGGTGTGGAGCGCTGGCGCGACGGCGACCTCGAGCCGGTCATCGAGAGCTTGAGCCCGCCGCCTCCCGACACCACCGTGGCGTTCTTCGCCCGCGAGGAGGGGCGCGCGCGGGCGCCCGAACGCCTCCATCAGGCCGTCCTGGCGGCGGGGGGCGAGGTCAGCGTCGAGCGCACGGTCAAGCCGTGGGAGCTGCCCAAGTGGACGGCCGAACGGGCTCGGGAGCTCGGGCTCACGCTCGAAGCGGGCGCCGCGCGCGCCCTGGTGGCGGCGGTCGGAGATCGTCAGCAGCGACTGCTGCGCGAGCTCGAGAAGCTCGCGCTGCAGCGTGGTGGCGATGCGAGCCTCACCGCCGAGGCGGTGGACGAGCTCGCGGCCCCCTCGGCCGAGCGACGGGCCTGGACGCTGGCGGACGCCCTGGTGGCCCGTGACGCCGCGGCAGCATTACGGACCTACGGCGCCCTGACGGCCCAGGGCGAGCGGCTGGAGAGTCTGCTGTTTCAGATGACGCGTCGAGTGCGCCAGGCTCTTGAGGTCGCGGAGCGTCTCGACGTCGGCGAGCCCGCGGCCCAGGTCAAGCGGAGCCTGCGGATGCCTCCCAAGGCCGCCGAGGCGTTGATGGGCGACGTGGCCCGCAGCGACCGTGACGTGCTCCGTCGCGCGCTCGAGCAGCTCGCCGATCTCGAGCTCGACGCCCGCGGCGGCCGCCCGGTGCCCCGCGAGACGGCCGCGGTACGCACGATCATGCGCCTCGCGGCCTGAGCGGCGCCGCGGTCTGGTCAGCGATCGAGCTCGCGGGTCGGCGGCGGCTCCTTGGCCGCCCGCTCGCGCTCGGCTGCCGTGGCCCCCAGCGGATGACGCCCCGGGCCGGCCCCGACGACGCGGCCGAGGCTGGCGTCGACGCGGTCGTAGTAGCGCAGCAGGTACGTGCGATAGAAGATCGCGGCGGTGTCCTTGACCACCAGGAGGGCGTCGGTGAGCCCGATGCGGGGAAACGGGCGCTCCTGGGTGACCACCACCGGCACCTCGACGATACGGAAGCCCAGCCGGTGGGCGTTGACGAGCGCCTCGAGGTCGTGGGCGAAGCGCTTGACCAGCAGGCGCGGGACGATCTGCTCGAGCACGCTGCGGCGGTAGAGCTTCAGCCCGGTTTGCGTGTCGTGCACCGGGAGGCGAAACAGCGTGCGCACGAGCACGTAGTAGCCCAGCGACAGCACGCGGCGGCGCGGGGGGTAGGCGATCCGCGAATCCGGATGGAGCTTCGAGCCGATGACCACGTCGGCGCCGTCCTCGACAAGGGCGCGATGCAGGATCGCCAGCTGGCGGGGATGCACGTCGAGATCGGCGTCCATGAACATCACGAGATCGCCGTGCGCGAGCTGGGCCCCGCGAACCAGCGCCCATCCCTTGCCGGCGTTGCGCTCCATGTGCACGAGGCGCACGTGGGGGAGCTCGCCGGCCGCCTCCTGCGCGCACGCGAGCGTGTCGTCGCTGGACCCGTCGTCGACGAGGACGATCTCGTATGGCGATCCGAAGGCTGCCATGGCCGCGTCGGTCTCGCGCAGCGTTCGAGCGATTCGCTCGGACTCGTCGAAGGCCGGAATCACCACGGAGATGGTTCCGAGGTCGCCGCTCACGCCGGCTCCTGCGGCATGCGCAGAGCGGGCAAGTGCAGCCAGGCGCGCGGCCCCGCCGCGGCGCTAGGAGCCGGCGCGAAGGCGCGCGGCGCGCGCCTTCTTGCGTGCGCCGTTGTTGCGATGCAGGGCCCGGCGTTTGACCGCCTTGTCGATCGCCTGGATCAGCGCCCGGTGATCGGCGTCCGCTCGCTCACCGTCCCCACCGGCCACGGCCCCCTCCAGACGTCGAAAGTAGGTCTTGACGCGGGAGGTGTACCGGCGGTTCTCGATGCGCTCACGCTCTGAGCGCAGGATCCGCTTCTGCTGGGAGTGGATGTTGGCCATGACACAGATTCGCCGCGGACGAGAGCCGCGGCGGCGGCCCGTACTATAGCGCGGGCGTGGTGCCCGACCCCCCTGCCAGCGGGCCCGGCCCGCGTCCTGCCGCGGGCGCGGTCCCGCCGCG
>JALYZC010000246.1 GCA_030945905.1 Actinomycetota bacterium | reverse complement strand
GCGGAGAGCCGGCCCCGACGACGTCGACACAGCAACACGCACCGAGCCGGCTCGGGAATCGCGGTCGCGGACAGCGGAAGACTCTGACTATCTCTGACTATCGCACTCGGTTTGCCTGTGCGTATGGTGGCGGGAGGTCCACGCCGTCGGGGATGTTGAGATAGCCGGGGGCACGGCCCGATCGTCCGAGGTGGCCGTATTGCCAGACGATGCGCTTGCGGTGTGGGTCGACGACGATCACCCGGTGGTTGAGATCGTCTGCCGCGAGGATGTCCCCGTTGGGCAGCGGGACGGCGATCGAGGGCTGGTTGAGCGCCTCTTTGCCGGCCGGGTGAAAGCGCCATCTCACGTGTCCGCGCCGGTCGAAGATCTGGATAGTGCCCGGGCGCGTGTAGTCGACGCTGAGAAAGCGGTTTGCGGAAACCTGGTTGGTGTCGGATGGGTAGCTGAAGCCGGGAGGATGCGTCGCGCCCGTGAGCCTTCCCCGGCGGTCGAGGAAGTCCACCCAATCGCCCGTGATCTCAGTGACCACGATCCCGCCGTCGGAGGTGGGGAACGCTCCGTTTGGGCTTCCGAAGTGGTTGGGTGGCGCATGCCCACAAGCTCCCACGGTTCCCAGCTGACGGTGAACGCGGTGACTCGGCGGGCGAAGGGTCAGGAGTCGACAGTTCTTGATGTCCGAGCTGAGGATCAGGCCGTTTCTGATCGGGATCGCATCATCGGGGTTGTACAGGCGGTCCGGCGCCGACCCCGGAACGCCGGGCTTGCCGTACCGGTAGACGATTCGATGGCGGCGGACATCAACGACGCTGATTGCGAAGTCGTCTTCCTGGGTGACGACGATCCGCTGGCCGTTCGCGGTGAAGAACGCGTCATCGGGGACGCGGAAGCTCTCGCCGGGCCGGAGGTCGCCCGGCCGCGGAAACTGCCAGCGGATGCGCCCGCGGGGGGTGATCTCCAGCAGCCGGTTGTTGGCTCGATCAGCGATGAGCACGTCCCCCGGAAGGACGCTCGGATCGGACCCGGGCGCCAACCCACCCCCTCGGGGGAGTTTTAGAGTCGCACGTGGTGCGGGCTCAGCTGTGAGTTGGGTGACGGCGGCCTGCGCCCCGCGGCGCGCGTGCCCGCCTGCGAGCAGGACGTGGTCTGGGGCGCTCGCAGCGGCGATGTCTGAGAGGCCCACGGGAAGGCGGCCTGCTTCGGTCACGCGGCCGTTGTTGGGGTCGATGGCGAAGATCTGTCGGATGGGGCCCCCGGTCTCGGTGCGACGACCACCCACGAGGTACGCATAACCGGCAAATTCGACACCGGCAGCGTGTGTCACCGGCGCCGGCAGGGTCGAAAGCCGTATCAGGCGACTGTGAGCCGGATTAAACCGATACACGGCGCGGCTGGAACCACGAGGGGTCGAGCCTCCCGCGATGATCAAGCGCCCCCCGACCGACATCGCAGAGGCGTAGCGGAGGCCAACCGGAAGGCGAGCCACCAGCCGCGGGGCCTCGCCAGGGCGGAACGCCAGGACGGTGTCAAGCGATGGCGTCCCGGTAAACCCGCCCACCAGATACGCCGTATCACCGATCCTGGCAGCGACCAGGTCTGATTGAGGCTGCGGAAGTCGTCCGGTTCGTCGGGAGACGCCAGTCCGCGGATCGATCCGAACGATCGCGTTTGAGGAGTTCGATTGACCTCCTCCGAACATATAGACCGACCCTCCAAGGCGCAACGCGGCAGCATCATGGACCGGCGTGGGCAGCCCGCCACGGCGCAGCTCTCGCCCACCCGCCACCACGCTGACGTCGGGCCGTGACGACGATGCGCCGCTCAGGCCTCCAAGGAGCAACAGGCGTCCGCCGTCGAGGGCAACCGCAGATGCTGCCTCGACGCCCGTGCGCAACGTCCCAACACGCCGTGCCGCCAGCCTCGGAGGGGAAGCTGGAATCCGGGAAGGCGGGGCTCCAAGTGTCCGGTGCTGTGGACGCTCCGTCCCGCCATCAGTGAGCGCGAGCGCGACCCCGACGGCGGCGAGGACAAGACAGGCGACCAGCAACCAAAGCCTGCGCCTGCGCCTGCGCAGCCGCCGAAACCCTAGGCTCGAACGTCGGCGGCGCCTCGAGCTCATCGTCGCCCGGCCGACTTCGTGCGCTCGAAGCTCGGCGTCCGCTCAGGCGTGCAGGCCGGTGAAGAACTGCCAGGCCCGCCATGAGGCAGAGATGGTCGAGCGCGGTCCCGCGTCGGGCGGCACGGCGCCGGGGTATTGATGACCGCCACCGATGATCTCGATGTGTTGCACCGCGCTGCCTCGGGCGCAGCCGGGGAAGTCGTTTTGGAATACCCGCGTGGCGAGCCGTCGTCGCGCGGGGGGCTTGTGACACCGGTCACGCGTGCGCCATCCGCGCAGGAACATGGCGACGCTACCCACACCGTCGGGGGCGCGACCGTTGTAGGGGACGATCCGATCAGATGTGCCGTGAACCTCGAGGACGGAAACCGGCCGGCGGGGTCGACAGGCCGGCAGGTCGGCGTAGGACCCGGCGACGGAGGCGATTGCGGTGATGCGGTCGCTGAGATCGCAGGCCAGGCGGGCCACCATGCCACCTCCGCTGGAGACGCCGAGCGCGTACACCCGCCGCGCGTCGACGCACCAGCTCGCTCGCAGTCGATCGAGCAGATCGGAGATGAACACGACGTCATCGGGCGCCCCGGTGCGCCGGTCATCGGCGTTCCACGCGCCCGAGGCATCGGGGTAGACGGGGATGAACCCCTGGCTGTCGGCGATCGAGGACAGGCTGGTGTAACGCTCCATGAACGCACCGTTGGCGGCTGACCCGTGGAGGGCGAGCACGATCGGGAGCCGCCGAGCCGGCGCCACGCCGGGCGGCACGTGCACGATGGCCGAGCGCGCACGTCCCCCGCTGGGCAGCATCAGCCTGATGCTGCCGGCCTGCGGCGCGGCCTCGCAAGGCCCGGACGCCAGTGCGGGTGGCGGTGTCGCCGCGGCGGCGACGAGAAGGGCAAGCGCCAACAGCACGCCCGGATGAACCCAGCGTCTCAGCATCGGCGGGCAGCATAGAGGCCGGCGGCATCAGCGTCCGACGCTTGGGATCGACGATCCGCCACCGGCTCGGATCGGTGGTGGGCCGACCTGGTAGAGCGACGCGGGCGCAAGCCTCACTTGGGCGCTTACGTCACGGCCGTGGCGGCGAGTCCACCTGCCGGTGGCGTCGCAGGCGGAGGAACGGCTCCGCGGCGGACACGCTCCCACGAGGACGAAGCGCACCTGGCCCGTGTGAACCAGGCGCACGAACCTCTCCAGGGGCAAGAGCGGCTGTCGGCCGAGATTGGACAAGAACAGCACCGGCAGGCCGTCGCGGACGATCAGCGCGGAGACCCCTCCGACTCCAAGCGTGGCGACCTCATAGCGGGCTCCTTGGCGCCCAGCGCGCAGGAAGCGACTGAGGCGAGCGGTCTGCGCTGCCGGACGACGTCCGGGGGTGCCCGAGTCCTGGGCGCCCGCCAGCGTCAGCGCCCGCGCCGCCTCCAGCGGAGGAAGCAGGACCGTTGCGCTCGCCAGGCCGACCGCCATGGGAGCCGCCCAGCGCGATGCCCGACGCCACGCCTCGGTACGCACGGACAGCGCGGCGATGGCCGCGAACGCGAGCAGCGAAGCCCCAACTACGCCCCGGGTCGAAGCGCTGGGAGTGAAGGCGCCAGCATGGCCTCGCAGCAGAAAGTTCAGGCACGTGGCGGCGAGCAACGCCAGCGCCACGGGCATCAGCCATCGCCGCCCCGATGGTCGGCTCAGCGCAACCAGCGAAACTCCGAGTGTCCCCGCCACGGCCGGTGTGAACGCCTCCAGGTACCGCAGCGGCAAGACGTTCACGAAGCTGAAGAGAAGCGCGCCGGTGAGTAGCCAGACGCCAAGCAACGCCGCGCCCGCCCGGCGCAGTCGAGCCTCGGGCGTCCGAGGTCGCAGGAAGACCGTACCCGGGTGACACGCCGCCGCGAAGGCGCCGAGCACCAGCGCGGCGAACAGCTCCCCTCCTATCTTGCTGCGATAGTCCACCGGCCGGTCGCTGAACAGCCGCCGGACGCCGCGATCTCCCTGCCGGACGATCTTCGGATTCGCGCCGACCCCGTTGACACCGGGAGTCTGACCCAGTCGACCCACGCCGTTGAACACGAAGATGGCATTCCAGACGCTGCCGTCGCTCGACCCGAGGGGATAGGGCCTCTGCTGTGCCGGGGTGAGCGAGACGACCGTCGCCCACGACAGCGCGACGACCACGAGAACCACGCCTCCTAACGCCAGGGTACGGAGGCGTCGACCCACAGCGAGGGGGCTCGCGAGCAGATAGAACCCGACGAGCGCCGGGACGACGATCAACGACTCAAACAGCTTGATCTCAAACGCCAAACCAAGGCTGACCCCAGCCAGGCACACCCAGCGCACGTCGTGGCTCTCTCCACTGACCGCGCGCAGCAGGCACCAAGCCGCGAGCAGCATGAACAGCATCATCAGGGAGTCCATCGTGTCCGAGCGCGCCGTCAGCACGGCGATCGGCATGACTGCCAAGCCCAGCGCCGACACCAGTCCGGCAAGAGAGCCGGACAAGCGGCGCACGAGGTCGTAGAGCAGAGGGATCGCAGCCGTACCGGCCAGCGTTTCCGGAAGCCGAAGCGACGTCGATCCGAATCCGAGGAGCTTGGTAGAAGCGACCTGAAGCCAGAGGTCGAGCGGCGCCTTGTCGACGGACACACCGGCCGCAGGCTCCGCCGCGCCGAAGAACAAATTGTGCCAGCTCTGCGCCATGCTGCGGACCGCTGCGTCGTAGTACGGATTGGGCTGAACCCGGCCGAAGGCGTAGAAGCGCAGTAGCGCTCCAAGGCCGGTGACCATCACCAACCCCAGGGGTATCGCCCACTTCGCCCGAGGACGCCAGGTGCTCGGAATCACCCCGTGACGACCAGTCGAGTCCGATCGCTGTCCAGCCACGAGTGATGCCTGCCGGCCATGAGCGTCCTCCCCGGATCATTCATTGGGCGAAGGAAGAGACGCCATGGCCCGCGCGCGCTCTCTGCACCGGCGATCATGCCCGAGCGCACCTGACTGCCTCCTGAACGCGTCGGCGGGGAACGGACACTCAACGGCAGCGCGCTGACGGCGCCGGTATACCGTCAGGCCAGGGTGGTCTCCCGCTGGGGTGGCGCGTGGCTGGGGGTGATCGTCGTGAGTGGGTAGCCGAGCTCGGCGATGCGGGCTGGGAGGTCGATGTGCAGCCAGTGCGAGACGTGGCTGGGCAG
>JALYZC010000235.1 GCA_030945905.1 Actinomycetota bacterium | reverse complement strand
CCGAGATCGCGTTCCAGTTCTTGGAGGCGAAGAAGCCGATGAAGAGGATCCCGGTGAAGCCGGCTATGCCGTGGGCGGCGAGGACGTCGAGCGTCTCGTCCAGCCGGGTGCGGGGGCGCCAGACGATGAACGCGTAGCTCGGGAGCGCGGCGACCGCGCCGAGGAGCATCGCCCATGTCGGACTGATGAACCCCGCAGCCGGCGTGATCCCGACGCAGCCGACGATGATCGCCGTTGCCGCACCGACTGCAGTGACCTTGCCCCCGCGCACCAGGTCGAGCACGAACCAGACCACCAGGGTGCACGCCGGGCAGAGCAGCGTATTCGTGAAGGCGAGCACGCCCGGGTTGCCGGTGGAGTAGCCGCTGCCCCCGTTGAACCCGAACCAGCCGAACCACAGGAGACCGGCGCCCAGGAGCACGTAGACCGCGTTGTGGGGCAGGAGCGCCGCCCGCCCGTAGTTGCTCCGTTCTCGCACCACCAGGGCGGCTGCCAACGCCGAGAACCCGGAGCCCATCTCGACCGGCACGCCGCCGGCGAAGTCCAGGGTGCCGTGCTGTTGGAGCCACCCGCCTCCCCAGACCCAGTGGGCGAGCACCGCGAAGACCAGCACCGACCACAGTCCCGCGAAGATGAGGAACGGCCCGAACCGCATCCGCTCCACGACGGCGCCCGACACGAGCGCGACCGTGAGAATGCAGAAGCTCGCCTCGAAGGCCATGAACAACAGGTGCGGGATCGTGGTCCCGGCCCGCGGCGCGAAGGTGACGTCGTGCAGGAACACGTAATTCAAGCCGCCGATGAACCCGTTGCCCTTGTCGAAGGCCAGGGAGTAGCCGACGACCGCCCACGCGACGGTGGCGACGCCAAGTGCCCCGACGGTCATCATGAAGGTATTGAGCGTGTTCTTGGCCCGAACGAGGCCCGCGTAGAACAGCCCCAGCGCCGGCGTCATCATCAGGACGAGCGCGGTCGCGACCAACATCCAGGCGGTGTCGCCGGTGTCCACCCGTCCGGCGGCGGCCAGGATCGCCACCTCGGTCACGTGCCGACGGGCGTGACGGCGCCGTGGTCGGTCTCGCCCGTGCGTATCCGGACCGCACGTTCCAGGGGCACGACGAAGATCTTGCCGTCGCCGACCTCGCCGGTGCGTGCGCCCTCGCACAGGGCGTCGATCGTCGGCTGTACGAAGTCGTCCGAGACGGCGATCTCGAAGCGGGCCTTCTCGGCGAGCCCCATCTTCACCGTGGTGCCGCGGTAGGTCTCCACGCGGTCGAGCTCCCCTCCGTGGCCCTGGACCCGGCTGATCGAGACGCCGCGCACCTCGGCGCGGTAGAGGGCCTCGAGTACGTCGTTCGCCTTCTCCGGCCGGACGATGCCGATCACGAGCTTCACCGTCACCCCTCCTTCCCCCGGTGGAACACCCGGTTACGTTCGGACTCCCAGGGCCGACTCGCTCGAGCGCGCGCGGCTCCCCGGCGCCGAACGCGCCGCGAGCCTAGCCGGACGCCCCGGAGAAGGTCAAGCGCCGACCCGCTCGACTCAGCGCTCCCACGTCCCAGGTTGGGATAATCCGCAGGTGCCGCTGAACCACGTTGCGTTGACGGTCAACGGTCGGGAGCGCTCCGCGGCCTTCTACGGAAAGCGCTTCGGGCTGACCGCGCGGGTCCACGACGACGGGCATCGGCAGGACGACGGCAGCTTCGTGCGCGTTCAGGTCGCGGACCCCGACGGCTGTCGCATCGACCTGTACGCATTCTGATCCATCGTGACCAGCGGCCGGACGTCTTCCTTTGAGATCCGACCGCGCGGTCCGTTCTCGCTCGCCGGCAGCGCCCGTTTCATCGCCGGCTGGCCACCCGCCAAGGACTTCGCCGATGCCGAGCGCGACGCGGTGCGGTTGTGCTTCGCCCTGGACTCCTTCCAGGGGCATGCTGGCGTGATCATCCGGGAGGCCGGCGAACGGCTGCTCGTCGACATGACCGGCGGCGGGAATGTCGAGGAGGTCAGGCGGCAGACGGAGCGGATCCTCTCGCTCGATCACGACGCCGGCGATCTGGACCAGGTTCTCCGCCGCGATGAGGTCATTGGCCGCCTCCACCGTGAGGCGCAACGACTGCGGCCCGTGCTGTTCCATTCGCCCTACGAGGCCGCTGCCTGGTCGGTGATCAGCGCTCGCCTCGGACATCGCCGGGCCCAGGGCATCCGGGCCGAGCTGGCGCGGGAAATCGGCGCCGCGCTCGATGTGCAAGGAGCCGCGATGCACGCATTCCCCCTGCCCAGTCGCCTGCTCGAGCTCGACGCCTTCCCGGGCCTGTCCCGCGAGAAGGTGACGCGCCTGCACGCGGTTGGCGAGGCCGCGCTCGCCGGCCGGCTCGATCCGGATCGCCTGCGAGAGCTCGACGCGAAGCCGGCCCTCGCGGAACTCCAAGAGATACGCGGCATCGGACCGTTCTACGCCAGCCTCATCCTGCTGCGGGCGGTTGGCGTCACGGACGAACTGCCCTCCGCGGCCGAGTCGCGGCTGCTGCGCGCTGTCGGGCGCGCCTACGATCGGCCCGGTCCGGTCTCAGCGCAAGAACTCGAGCGGATCGCCGAGAACTGGCGGCCGTACAGGACGTGGATCTCGGTGCTCGTCCGGGCTGCCGCGGCGTGACCCCGGCAGCCCGACCGCTCGGACTAGCTCTGCTTGACCGCAGCGATGTCGAGCGCGAGCTTGACCTTGTCGGAGACGACGGCGTTGCCGCTGCCCAGCGCCGCGTTGAAGGCCATCTCGAAGTCGCGCCGTGAGAGCTCCCCGGTGACTTCGAGGCCGGTGCGCTCTTCGCCGTTGGGCCCGATGTCGGTGCCCCCGAGCTCGGCCTCGAGCTCCACCTCGCGGGTGACGCCGTGCAATGTCAGGTCCCCGACGATGTGAAAGTGCTCGTCGTCGATCGCCTCGATGCTGGTGGACTGGAAGGTGAGCTCCGAATGCACCTCGGCGTCGAAGAAGTCCGCCGAGCGCAGATGATCGTCGCGCTGGGCCTGACTGGTGTTGACCGAGGCGGTCTTCACGGTTCCGTAGGCGCGGGCCGAGGCGGGGTCGTCGCCGATCTCCAGGGTTCCCTCGAACTCGTTGAACTCGCCGCGCACGGTGGCGACGCCCATGTGCCTGACTGAAAACCCGACCTTTGAGTGAACCGGGTCGACCGTCCAGGTCCCCGTAGGAATGAGCGTGGCTGTTGTCGTCATCGAGTGCTCCTCTGTATCGAAGTGTTGCTTGCGCAAGCAATGTATCAGATACGCTTGCGAGCGCAATCAGTGGCGCTAGAATCGAATGCATGGCACTCATGGCGAGTTCAGAGGAGACGGTCCTACCAGGCGAGGGACGTATCGGCTTGGAGGCATGGAAGGACCTGCTGACAGCGCACGCCCACCTGACGCGGGGATTGGACGAGGAGCTACGCGAGCGACACAGCTTCTCGCTGGGAGATTTCGACGTCCTGATCAACCTGGCCAACGTGCCGGGCCAGCGGCGGCGCATGTGCGATCTCGCCAGTGCGGTGCTCCTGAGCCCCAGCGGGCTCTCGCGGCGTGTCGATCGCTTGGAGGCCGCCGGTCTGGTTCAGCGCGAGCGGGCCGCGAGCGACGCCCGCATCATCGAAACCGGCCTCACAGCTGACGGCAGCCGCCTCCTGCGCCGGCTCCAGGACACCCATCTCGCCGGAGTGAAGCAACGCTTCGTCGATCGGTTCACCGATGCGGAGCTCCAGACGCTCCACGAGTTGCTCGCCCGCTTGACCGGGGAGGACGCGGCATCCGCCCCGAGCTGTTGACCAACAACGGGCACCTGCATCGCGCTCCCGTCATGGCACCGCGGGTTCACGCTGCCGGCGCCGTGGGGCCTCACGGTGAGCGATTCGTGCATCTTCTATAGTTGGCAGCCGATATTCGAACGAAAGGGGCCTCATGCCCCATTTCAAGTGCGTAGGGTGCCGAACCCGCCTCAATGGTGCGGCGAGCTTGCCCGGCCCGGCGGAGGAGCTATGCCCCGGATGCGGGTCGCCGCTCGAGCCGGTCCATGAGCTTGCCGAGATCGTCGGCTATCGATCGATCAGCCCACGCGCGGACGCGGCCGGTGGCCGACCGTCGACCGGGCACAAGCGCCGCAACCGGCGCACCACCGACGTCCTCGACCTCGAACAGGCGATACGCGCTCAAGTCCAGCTCGACTCCGCGCAGTCGAGCACCAGCTGGGGCCTGTCTCAGGCCACCGTCGCTCTGGTCCCACCCGAGACCAACTCCTAACTCCGTCGCGCTACGCACTGAGGCGCAGGCAAGCTCACCGGCCTTGGTGAAGTGGAGCTAGGGGGACTCGAACCCCCGACCTCCTGGGTGCGATCCAGGCGCTCTCCCAACTGAGCTATAGCCCCGAGGCGGACGCGGCCGATGAACTGGAGGCCGCGTGCGGTCGCGCGTAGTGTAGCCGGGCGCGATCGCGCCCTGGTGGCTGCCGGCCAGTACGCTCCATCCAGGGGGGTTCATGACCTTTCGCGCGCAACTGACGCTGTTCTTCGTCGTCATCGTCGTTGTCCCGATGGTGTTGGTGGCCGGTGTGGTCTTCGCCCTCATCGCCGACAACGAGAACGGCAAGGCAGACGCCCGCGTGGGGGCCGGCCAGGACACGGCGATCGGGCTGTACCGGGAGTACACGGGACGGGCCGCCGCGGGGCTCCGCCGGGCAGCCCGCGACCCGGCCCTCACCAGCGCTCTGCGCAACCGCGACGCGGGGGCGGCGAGGCGGCGCGTTCTCGTGCTCCGCCGCGACTTGGGTCTGACGCGCCTTGCGGTCCAGACCGGCGGCCAAACGCTGGTCGACGTCGGGGATCCAACCGCGATCGCGCCCGCTCGCATCAGCCTCGTCGGGGGGCAGAACGCATCGCTGGGAAGGCTCGAGGTCTCCTCGCTCACGGCCATCGAGTATCTGCGGCTCCTCAAGCAGATCAGCCGGCTCAACGCAGTCGTCCGCGAGGGTGAGCGCTCGCTGGCTGCGAGCCTTCCGGGGCTCACGGGCAAGCGGCTGCCGAAGGTGGGCAAGGTGGAGGTGGGGGCCACCCGCTACCGGGTGGCGTCGTTCGACGGGCCCGGGTTCGGCGATCGGCGCGTGCGCGTGGCCGTCCTCGCCGACGTTGATCGGACGAGCTCGTCGATCTCGCGGGGCCGCGTGCTCGGCGCGGTCGGCCTGATCGCGTTCCTGCTCATCGCGTCCGCGTTTGCCGTCGCGGTCTCGCGTGCGCTGCAGGCCCAGGTGGCCAGGCTGCTGGACGCCGCTCGTCGGCTGGCTGCCGGCGACTTCTCCACCGCGATTCCCGTCGAGGGCCACGACGAGTTCGCTCAGCTGGGAGAGGAGTTCAACAAGATGTCGCACCAGCTCAAGGCACGTCTGGAGGAGCTGCGACACGAGCGTTCGCGGGTCGAGGGGTCCATCCGACGCATCGGCGAGACGTTTGCCTCGAATCTCGACGCCGAGGCGCTGCTGGAGATCGTCGTGCGTACCGCTGTCGATGATCTCCCCGCAGATTGCGGCCGCGCCAGCGTCTGCGAACAGGACGGGCAGTGGTATCAGCGGGCGGCCGCCGGGGATCTCACGCGCTTCCAGGAGGCAATCCGAGAGGCCGAGACCGTGGCCCTTCAATCACGCCGGCCGGAAAGCCTGGTGGGCGAGCCCAACGTGTTGACCGTCCCGCTGACCCGGACTCATACGCCCGGCACGGTGCTGGGCATGGTGACCGTGGCGCGCCGGGGCCAACCGTTCTCCGAGAGCGAGCGCGAGCTCTTTGACTATCTCGCCCGACAGGCGACCGTCTCGCTGGAGAACGTGGGTCGCCATGAGCTCGCTCGCCAGCAGGCGGTCACCGACGAGCGCACCCAGCTGTTCAATCGACGGCGCTTTGAGGAGGTCATCGACGAGGAGGTGTTGCGCTCGAAGCGCCTCAACCAGGAGCTCGGCCTGCTGATGCTAGACATCGACGACTTCAAGCAGGTCAACGACACCTTCGGCCACCAGCAGGGCGATCTCGTCCTGCGGGAGGTCGGGCGGGTGCTGCGTGACAGTTCACGCGAGATCGATGAGCCGGCGCGCTACGGCGGCGATGAGCTGGCGGTGGTCCTGCTCGGAACCGACCTCGACGGTTCCTACCGCCTGGCCGAGCGCGTGCGCAAGCGCATCGAGGCCCTGGCCATCCCGCGGGCCGACGGGCCCGGCACGCTCCGCGTGACGGCGAGCTTCGGGGTGGCGGCCATGCCCGACTGCGCGGATGACCAGGACGACCTCATCGCGGCTGCGGACGGCGCCCTCTACCGAGCCAAGCGCGCCGGAAAGAATCGCACGGAGCGGGCGAGCGGGCGGCCCCACCAAGACGGGCTCGGCTGAGTAGGATCTTCGCGGATGGGTCTCCTGGACGAAGCTATCCGCGAGCACCTGGAGCTCAAGCGGCGCCACGGCGCCAACCCGGAGGACGTGGCCCGAGCCGAGCGCGAAGCGCTGGGCCCGGCGGTGCGCGACCGCGGGGCCGCTGCGGCGGGCGCCGATGTCGCGACGGACGCTCCCGATCCGGGGCTGGCTGACATCGCAGAGCCACCCGAACCTCCAGCCTTTGAGGCGCCGGTCGCCGAGCCTGAGCCCGAACCCGCGGTCGCCGAGTCCGACCCGATCCCGGCGATCGAGCCAATCGACGAGATAGCCCCGGAGGACCCCGCGCCCGTGCCGAGCGAGGATCCGCCGCCCGCCCCCGTGCCGCTCGAGGATCCGCCGCCCGCCCCTGCGCCTAGCGAGGATCCGCCGCCCGCCCTGCCCGATGAGCCGGTCGTATCGCCGCCCGAGGCGCCACCTCCGCCTCCCGAGCCCCAGGCTACGCCGCCGCCCGCGGAAGAGCCGGACGCGGATCCGCACCGGGACCAGCCGACGGAGGTCTTCGACGCGGGAGAGATCTTTGCCGAGGACGAAGACGAGCCGTTCCCCGAGCAGCCGGCCGTCCCACCGGCCGAGGAGGTCGAGGACGTTCTCGAGGAGACCCCCGAGTTCCTGCAGGAGACTCCAGAGCACGATCGGCTCTGGTTCGAGCAGAAGCCGCCTCGCGACTTCGACTTCGACGGTTAGCCCGTCAACAGACGTCCAGGGTGTGCGGACGCCGCTGAAGCGGATCGCGGTGGGCGTCGACACCCTCCTTGCCGATAGCCACATGTCCTGAGCTCCGGGGTGGGCAGTCATCGCCCCCACAAGACTTGCCTCGGAGGGCAAGGACGCCGCGAGAGCGCTCCTTCGGGGGCGCTCTTGCGCGTTAACGCGACCCCGGTCGCCTCGGGACACTGATCGGCCAGAGCGGCTGCGGCGTAGGACTCAGGATGACGAGGACTAGCGCCGCCACAGCCCTGTTCGCCGTCGCCCGCGTGGGCTTCGGAGCGGGCCTGATGGGGGCACCCGGCCGCGTGGCCGCGGGCTGGATCGGCGCGGACGCAGAACGGGAACCGGTCAAGATCGTGGTCCGGGCGGTGGGTGCTCGCGACATCGCGCTCTCGGTCGGCCTCTTGAACTCGCTCGGCGAGCGCCACGACAGCACCCCATGGCTCGCCTTGACGGTCGTGTGCGACCTCTGCGACCTCGGCGCCACCCTGGCCGCACCGGCAGATTGCCTTCCGCCCCGCGCGCGGTGGGGCACAGCGGCGATGGCGGGCGGAGCCGCGCTGGCCGGCGTGGGGCTGCTCGCGGCGGTGAAGCGGTGAGGATCGCCATCGTGGGCGCTGGGATCTCCGGGCTCGTGGCGGCACATCGCCTGCACCCGGAGCACGACATCACGCTGTATGAGGCCAACGACTACCTCGGCGGGCACACCAACACGGTGCGGGTCGACCTGGCGCACGAGACCCACTGGGTCGACACCGGATTCATCGTGCTCAACGATCGCAACTACCCGAACTTCCAGCCTCTGCTGGCCGAGCTGGGAGTCTCCACGCAGCCATCGCGCATGAGCTTCTCGGTGAGCGACGGGCAGGGCGACTTCGAGTACGCGGGGACTCCGCGCGGGCTCTTCGCCAAGCCCTCCCACGCGGTCGACCCCCGCTTCCTGGGGATGATCCGCGACCTCGTGCGGTTCAACCGCGAGGCCCGCGCGCTGCTCGACCGCCGGGAGGGTGAGGGTCCGTCGTTGCGCCGGTTCCTGCGCGACGGCGGCTACGGCGACTGGTTTATCAACCGGTTGATCGTGCCCCAGGCCGCCGCCGTATGGTCGGCGCAGCCCGAGCAGTTGTGGTCGTTTCCGGTTGCCTTCCTGGCCCGCTTCTTCCACAACCACGGGATGCTCGGATTTCGCGGCCGGCCGCGCTGGCGCACGGTGACCGGCGGATCGCACCGCTACGTGGAGAAGATCGTGCGCCCGTTCGCCGATCGCATCCGCATCCGCACTCCGGTACGCGCCGTGACCCGCCACGACGACTCCGTGGAGGTGGCCGCGGACGGTTGTGAGCCCGAGCGCTTCGACGAGGTCGTGATCGCTGCGCACTCCGACCAGGCGCTGGCCATGCTCACCGATCCGAGCGACCGCGAGCGCGCCGTGCTGGGTGCGGTCGCCTACCAAACCAACGAGGCGGTGCTGCACACGGACGAGTCGCTTTTGCCGCGCCGTCGCTCCGCTTGGGCGAGCTGGAACTACCACTACAGCGACCCGGCGGGGCCCCGCACCACGCTGACCTACTGGATGAACGCGCTACAGGCGATCCGCTCGGAGACAAACCTCTGCGTCACCCTCAACCGTACCGAGGCGATCGCTGCGGACAAGGTGATCCGGACGATCCGGTACTCGCATCCGGTGTTCTCCCCCGCGGCGGTGGCCGCCCAGCAGCGGCACGGCGAGATATCGGGCGTGAGGCGCACGCACTTCTGCGGCGCCTACTGGGGTTGGGGCTTTCACGAGGACGGCGTGGTGAGCGCCCTCGCTGCGCTCCGCGGGATCGGGAGCTCGGCGGCGACGCCGGCGCGGATCAGATGAGCGCCTCCGCCGTGTACGAGGGCTGGGTGCGCCATCGGCGCTACGCCCCGGTCGAGCACGAGTTCACCTATCGCCAGTCGATGGTCCTGCTCGACCTCGACGAGCTGCCCGAGTCGCTCGATGCGCACCCGCTGTACTCGGCGCGCCGGCCGGCGCCCGCGCGCTTCCGGCGGGCGGACTACATGGGCGACCCGGCGCGGCCGCTAGCCGAGTGCGTACGCGAGCTGGTCGGGCAGCAAACCGGTCGGCGTCCGGCGGGCCCGGTGCGCCTGCTCACCACGCTGCGAACGCTTGGACACAACTTCAACCCGGTCTGCTTCTACTACTGCTTCGCGGCGGACGGCGAGCGGGTCGAGGCGGTCGTCGCCGAGGTGACGAACACGCCGTGGGGCGAGCGCCACGCCTACGTGCTCGGCCGCGCGGAGGGTGGAGGCCGGCTCATGCGCGACACGATGGACAAGGCCTTCCACGTCTCACCCTTCATCGGGATGGATAACCACTACGACTGGCGCGTGACCGAGCCCAACGGCACCGTGCTCGTACACATCGACGAGCGCGACGACCACGGATCGGCGGTGTTCGACGCCACGCTGTCCCTCGACCGGCACGAGCTCACACGCGCTCGCCTCACGCGAATGCTCCTGCGCTTCCCGGCGGCCTCGCTTCGCGTCCTCGCCCTGATCTACTGGAACGCGATCAAGCTCAAGCTCAAGGGCGCTCCCTACCACCGACATCCGGAGCGTGCACGGTGACCGACGAGCTGGCGCGGCGCTTCTTCTTCCGTCTCTTTGCGGGCATCCGCAACGAGCGGCTCGAGGTGGTGGATCGCGGCCACCGGTACGCCTTCGGGCCGGCCGAAGCACCTCTGAGCGCGGTGGTGTTCGTGCGTTCTCCGCACGTGTGGCGCCAGCTTCTGCGCGGGAGCACCGGCCTGGCCGAGACCTACCGGGAGGGCTCCTGGGATGCGGACGACATGGTCTCGCTGATTCGCATCGCCGCTCGCAACATGGGCGCCCTCGACCGCGCCCGCAAGCGGTGGCATCCGTTGCTCCATGGCGTCCAGCGCCTGCGGCGGATGGTGCCCGTCAACGACCAGGCCGGAAGCCGGAAGAACATCGCCGCCCACTACGACCTCGGCAACCAGCTCTTCTCCCTCTTCCTCGACCCCACGATGATGTACTCCTGCGCCTACTTCGAGTCGCCGGAGTCGGGCCTCGAGCAGGCCCAGCTCGCGAAGCTCGAGCGCATCTGCAAGCAGCTGCAACTCGGGCCGGACGATCACCTGCTGGAGATCGGCACCGGCTGGGGCGCGATGGCCGTCCATGCCGCTTCGCGCTACGGCTGCCGAGTGACGACGACCACGATCTCCAAGGAGCAGCACGAGGTGGCCGAGCGTCGGGTGCGCGAGGCGGGACTCGAGCATCTGGTGACGGTCCTGCACGAGGACTATCGCGAGCTCACCGGCACGTATTCGAAGCTCGTCTCGATCGAGATGATCGAGGCGGTCGGCTGGCAGTACTTCGACACCTACTTCCACCACTGCTCGGAGCTGCTCGAGCCCGACGGGCTGATGCTGCTGCAGGCGATCACGATCGACGATCGCGCCTACGAGGTGGAGAAGGCGTCCAAGAGCTTCATCAACACGCACGTCTTTCCCGGCGGGTGCCTGCCCTCGCTGGAAGTCATCCACCGCTGCGTGGGGCGCCAGACGGACATGCGCACGATCTGGCTCGACGACATCACCGAGCACTATGGGGAGACGCTCCGGCGCTGGCGCGAGGCCTTCCTGGCGAGCGCCGCGGAGGCTGACAGCCTCGGCTACGACGCCAGCTTCCGGCGCATGTGGGAGCTCTACCTGGCCTATGTCGAGGCGGGCTTCCGGGAGTGCCGCGTCCGCGACGTCCAGATGGTGCTGGCAAAGCCCGAGTGGCGAGCGACGCTTCCGGCGGGCGGGCTAGCTCCGCGGCTCGCGGCTGAACATGCGCTCGGAGATCTGGTCCATTAGGAAGCCGGGTCCGCGCGATGCGAGCTTCGCGATCGCGGTCTTGCCGCCGGGGCCGAGGATCGTGCGGTCCTCACGGATCGCCGCCACGACCTTGGCCGCCCACTCCTCCGGCGGCTGCTTCTCCCAGCCCGACGTGTCGAGGTGGCGCTCGTAGGCGTCCTCGGTGGCGTCGAGCATGCCCGTGTCGACGCCCGGGGTCACGAGGTGCAGGGTGCTCACCCCGGTGCCCTTTAGCTCGCGTCGCAGCGACTCGGTGAACGCGACGACCCCCGCCTTCGAGGCTGCGTAGGTGGTCGCCGCCGGGAAGTAGGCATAGCCCGAGATGCTGGCGTTGTTGACGACCTTCCCGCTTCTGCGCTCGAGCATCGCGGGGAGAACGGCCTGGGTGAGGTGGATGACGCCCGTGAGGTTGGCCTGCAGCATCGCGTAGATTTCGCCGATGTCCTGCTCCTCCAGCAGGCCGCCGGTCACGAGCCCGGCGTTGTTGACGAGCAGGTCGATATGGGACAGATCGGCGCCGAGGGCCGCACAGCTCTCCTCGATCGCCTCCCGCGATCCGAGGTCGACGCGCACCGCCCTGATCTCCGCGGCGCCGCCCCCACCGGTCGGGACGGGCGCGAAGTGCTCCGGTGAGCGCATGCCGCACAGGAGGCGGGCGAGCGGCTCCCGGGCCAGGGCCTCGACCAGCGCACGGCCGATGCCGCGGTTGGAGCCGGTGACGAGCGCGGTGCGGCCCGAGAGATCCACCCGGCAAGCATAGGCTCTGGGCCTGATCGGCCGGGCCCTACGCTCCGTACACCGTGACGATGTCCGCGATCCCCCTCGACACCCTGGCCTACGAGCGCACCGGCAGCGGCGAGCCCCTCGTGCTGCTCCATCCGCTGGGCGCCGACCGCGGCGTCTGGGAGCCCGTGCTCGGGCTGCTCGCACCGCACCACGACGCGATCGCGATGGACATGCCGGGCTTCGGCGAGTCCCCGGAGCTGCCCGGGGACCTGGCGCCCACGGCGCGGGCGATTGGCGCCGTCGTGGCCGCCACGCTCGACTCGCTGGGGATCGGCCGCGCGCACGTCGCGGGCATCTCCCTTGGCGGCTGGGTGGCCCTCGAATTCGCGAAGACCAGCCGCTGCCTGACCGTCACCGGTATCTGCCCCGCCGGCTTCTGGGCGCGTCCGCTGGGTCCGCGCCCCGAGACCTCGAGACGGGCGGCACGGGCTCTGGTGCCGCTGCTGCGCCCGCTGCTTCAGAGCGACCGTGCGCGCCGGCTGATCCTGCGCGGCTCGATCGCCCACCCCGAGCGCGTGCCCCCGGCGGCCGCGTACCGTCTCGTACGTTCCTACGCGAGCTCGCCGGGCTTTCCGCGCGCCAACGCGGAGATGCGCAGGACGGTGTTCGAGGGGCTCGAGGACATCCACGTGCCGGTCACGCTGGCGTGGGCGGAGCACGACCGCCTCGTCAGCCCTCCTGCACGCGTCCCGGAGGGCATCCAGACCGAACGCCTTGCCGGTTGCGGCCACGTGCCCACCTGGGACGATCCCGCCCGCGTGGCCGAGGTGATCCTCACATCGACCGCGCGCGCCGAGCTGAGCCCCGGCGTGCTGCCCGCCTAGCTGTCCCGGCGCCGGCTAGA
>JALYZC010000219.1 GCA_030945905.1 Actinomycetota bacterium | reverse complement strand
CGCACGAAGATCGAGGAGGCCGGCATGCCCGAGGACGTGCGCGAGCACGCCGAGCGCGAGCTCGGGCGGCTGGAGCGCATGGGCGAGCAGTCGGGCGAGTCCTCGATGATCCGCACCTACCTGGACTGGCTGATCGCCGTGCCGTGGAGCAAGCGCTCGCAGGAGCGTCTGGATCCGGTGCATGCGCGCGAGGTGCTTGACGCCGACCATGCTGGTCTCAAGGACGTCAAGGAGCGCATCACCGAGTACCTGGCCGTGCGCAAGCTCCGCCAGGAGCGCGGCATCGCCGAGGACAAGCGCTCGGGCGCGATTCTCACCCTGATCGGCCCCCCGGGCACCGGCAAGACCTCGATCGGCGAGTCGATCGCCCGCGCGACCGGCCGCGAGTTCGTGCGTATGTCGCTGGGCGGCGTACGCGACGAGGCGGAGATCCGCGGGCATCGGCGGACCTACATCGGCGCGATGCCCGGCCGGCTCGTCCGCGCCCTGCGCGACGCGGGGACGATGAACCCGGTGATCATGCTCGACGAGGTCGACAAGGTCGGCGCCGACTGGCGTGGCGACCCCAGCGCGGCGCTGCTCGAGGTGCTCGACCCCGCACAGAACCATTCGTTCCGCGACCACTACCTCGACGTGGAGCTCGACCTCTCCCAGGTCGTGTTCATCGCCACGGCCAACGTGGCCGAGACGATCCCGGGGCCGCTGCTCGACCGCATGGAGGTCATTCGCTTCGACGGCTACACGGTCGACGAGAAGGTGGCGATCGCGCGCGACTACCTGTGGCCGCGCCAGCGCGAGCGAAACGGTTTGCGCGAGGACGAGGTGACGATCGCCGACGACATCCTCCAGACGGTGGTGACCGAGTACACGCGGGAGGCGGGCGTGCGCCAGCTCGAGCGCGAGCTGGGCACCGTGCTGCGCAAGACCGCCACGCGCATCGCGTCGGAGCAAGCGCGCGCGCCCGTGGCCGTGGAAGCGGCGGCGCTGCGCGACGCGCTGGGCCGCCAGAAGTTCTTCCAGGAGGCGGCCGAGCGCACGGCGATCCCGGGCGTGGCCACCGGCCTGGCGGTCACGGGGACCGGCGGCGACGTGCTGTTCGTCGAGGCCACGGGCATGAAGGGCAAGCAGGATCTCGTGCTCACCGGCCAGCTTGGCGACGTCATGAAGGAGTCGGCGCGGATCGCCCTCTCCTACGTGCGGGGCCATGCCGCGGGCCTGAATATCGACGAGGACGTCTTCGAGGACCGGGAGTTCCACGTCCACGTCCCCGCCGGCGCGATCCCCAAGGACGGCCCGAGCGCCGGGGTGACCATGACCACCGCGCTCTCGTCGCTGCTCTCGGGACGGCCCGTCAAGCACACGGTCGGTATGACCGGCGAGGTCACGCTGCAAGGCCGAGTGCTGCCCATCGGCGGTCTCAAGCAGAAGGTGCTGGCCGCCCACGCGGCCGGGCTCACCGACGTGATCCTGCCCGAGCGCAATCGGGCGGACCTCGACGACGTGCCCGCCGACGTCCGGGAGGAGATGACCTTCCACCCGGTCATGAGTATCGACGAGGTGCTCGACGTGGCGCTGGAGCCGGCCCGGGATGCGGCGCTGTCGTAGCTGCCCGCCGCTGCCTGGGGAAGTTCGCCGTGCGGCGGACCTCCTCGAGCGGCGCTGGGCCCTGGCGGTGGTCTACGCGTGCCGGTCCGGCGCGGTCCGATTCAACGAGATCGGGCAGTCGCTGGGCACCATCCCCCCGCGGACGCTCGCGCAGCGGCTGGTCGACCTCGAGGATGCCGGGCTGTTGTTACGTGTGGTGCGCGATACCCGCCCGCCCCAGGTGGAGTACCGCCTGACGCAGGACGGAGTCCGTCTGGGCGAGATCGTGGAGTCGCTGGGCCGCTGGTCGGCCGGGTGCGAGGGGATCGGCTGCTAGGCGAACGGGCTTGCGCCGGCCGGCGCAAGCCCCGTCGCGGCGATGCCCAGCGCCACGATCGGCGATGGGCATGCGATCCGCCTTACCCGCGCGTCAGCGCTCTACACCCCCGCCGCGCCGTGAGTGCTCGGCGTCTGGAGCGCTTGACTGGTCCGCCAGCCGGTGGGCGATCTGGAAGAGGTCGGAGAGTCCCAGCATGGCCAGGATGGAGGCGAGGAAGCGCGTGGTCCGCGGGACGAGCACCAGGCAGCAGGTCAGGGCGGCGGCGACCCAGAGCCCCATGCAGTAGGGGCATACCAGGAGCTCGCCGATCGCCCTGCGCAGACCCTGCCCCCGCGGCTTCTCCTCGACCTCGCCGCGACCGGCCGGCCCCTCGTACTCGGTAAAGGGGGCGCGCAGCGCGCTGGTCGGCTTGTTCTTGGTGACCAGGCGGCTGAGCTTGTGGGTGGCGGCTCCGAGCAGGAGCACGTCGGGGGCGGCGATGCGTTCGGGCAGCTCGCGGCCCGAGCGCCGCAGCGCGATCAAGAAGCCGACCAGCAGCAGGTTGAACAGCGCGGCGAGCAGGGCGTAGGAGCCAAGGGGGCGTGGCTCCTCCGAATAGTCCTCGACGGGGGAGTCCATGCTCCAAACCTACCCGGGTGCGAGCGTCGGGGCCCAGGCGCTGCGCAGCTCCGCGACCGCCTCGTCGAGTGCGGCGCCGGCGGCGTCGAGGGCTTGGGGAAACTCGACGAAGCCGTGGATCATGCCCGGATAGCGGTGTGCGCGGGCGGCGACACCGGCGTCGCGCAGTCGCCGGGCGAAGGCTTCGCCCTGGTCGCGCAGGGGATCCAGCTCGCCGGTGATGACCAGGGTCGGCGGCAGCCGAGAGAGATCCGCCGCGCGCAGGGGGCAGGCGTAGGGTGACTCGGCGTCTTCCTCGGCGCTCAGATAGTGCCCCCAGCACCAGCCCAGGTCTCCCCGCTCGAGCAGCAGCCCTTCGCCGTTGTCCCGCATCGACGGGCTTTCGAATTCGCGATCGGTGACCGGGCACATCAGGACCTGGCAGGCGGGAAGCGGCTCGCCGCGATCGCGCGCGCGCAGGACGGCGCCGGCGGCCAGGTTGGCGCCGGCGCTCACGCCCGCGATGGCCGGTGCCCGGTCGTCGCCGTGCAGCTTCTCGCGCCGGCCCTCGATCCAGCGCAGTACCGCTCTGACGTCGTCCAACGCGGCGGGAAACGGGTGTTCGGGGGCCAGCCGGTAGTCCGCGCAGACCGCGACGCAGCCGGCGCCGACGGCCAGCGATCGGGCGGCGCCCTCGGCGGCGTCGAGTCCGCCGGTCACCCAGCCGCCGCCGTGCAGGAACAGGAGGATGGGAAACGGGCCCGGGCCCTTGGGGGTCAGCACGCGAAGCGCGAGCTGACTCTCCGGCCCGGCAATGGTCAGGTCCTCCCGGCGCGCGAGCTCGTCGCAGGGCGGCAGGTCCTGTGCGAAGCGGTCGATCTGCTCCCGCGCCTCCCGCGGGGTGAGCTCGGCGAGCTGCTGCAGGCCCGAACCGGCCAGCAGCTTGAGCAGGTCGCGGACCTGAGGATCCACCCGCCCGAGACGAACCGACTTGCCGCCGTCCTCCGGCGAGCTCATGACGCGGCCGCGCTCAGCTGGGGCGGGGAGGGAACAGCGTGCCCTTCTCGCGGGCGGTCTGCTTCGGGTGGGGAACCTTGTGCGCTGGGCGAGGACCGCCCTCAGCTTCGGAATCCACTCCCAGGTCGGCGTCGCCTGAGCGCTTGCGGCGTCGGCTGGACAGCGCGCCCCCGGTGCCCGACAGGAAGATGCCGCCGACCACCAATGCGAGGAGCAGCAGCAAGGGAAGGAAGATTGGATCCATGCCGCTGGGCTACCCTCCGACGGCCGTGAGGAAACCATCCGAGGGGTCCGTGGGTCAGAGCGCGCTAAGGCGCCCGTTGACCTGGTCGCGGGCGAGCGCGTCGAGCTGGATGCCACTGAGGAACACGATCGAGGAGAGATAGAGGTACTCCATCAGCACGATCACGGTGGCGAGGCTGCCGAAGATCGAGCCGTAGTCGGCGATCGAGGTCAGGT
>JALYZC010000185.1 GCA_030945905.1 Actinomycetota bacterium | reverse complement strand
GACCTGCGCACCCTCCTGCGGGCGGGCGCCGGCGAGGTGATCAACGAGACGGGTTCGTTGTTCACCATCGGCGTGGTGCGCGACGTCTACCGGGTCGGCGGGACCTTATTGGCCGCCGCTGCGCTCGGGTTCAAGGGAGACCAGGCGTTCCTCCACGAGCACACCGTGTACCTGGTCGCCCCCGACGGGGTCATCGAGCCCTTCGAGGCCGATAGCCAGCCGACGCCGCGGGTCGGAAACGAACCCAGCGCCGAGTGACGCCTCTCAGGGAGCCGGCACCGCGGTCCGGTTGGCCGGCACGATCTGCGGTTGATAGGAGAAGACTTCGCGGCTATGCGGATTGACCAGGACCTTGAGCCAGTGAGCGTCGTTGTTGCCGTTCTCCTGGTGGTCGCCGAACGTCTCGACCCGTGTGAAGTTCTCCAGACGCCGGCCCTGAGAATCCTGGAAGGGCTTGTCGATCCGCGAATAGTGGGAGTCACCGTGCACGTAGGCCACCGGCCCGCGGAAGGCGATCACCTGATCGCGCAGCGCGCTGAGGAAGTCGTGGTAGCCGTCGGTCTTGGCGGCAGCGTCATCCTCCACCAGCGTCTTGGGATCGCGGGTGGGTGCGCGCGTGGCGTCCGAGCCGTCCCAACCGGGATCGGCCTGGGAGATCAGCATCACCGCCACCGACCCCCTGCGCCTGGCCCGGTCGAAGGTGTCCTGCACCCACGCGATGTTCGCCCGGTTTCGCGCCTCGTACTCGGCAGGGTCGGGTGCGACGTCACACAGGTTGTTGCATGACCCCTGGACGTCGAGTGTCGCGTAGGTGACGCGACCGACGCTCCAGCGGCGATTCTCGACGCACGGGACGCTGGCGGCCACGCCGAGGCAGAGGGGTGCGCGCTGCACCTCCTGGCGCATCGGGTGGCGCCCGAGCGAATAGGGCTGGCTGAAGAAGAGCCGGCGCTCGTGCTCGAGGCGCTCGCGCGAGGAGTAGGCCCCGGCGCTGGGCAGATCGCAGTCGGTCCAGTCGTTGTCCCCAGGGGTGAATGCCGCGGGAGCGTTAAGCGAGTTGAGGTAGCCGAGCCCGGTCGTGTAGACGTCGTCGGTGCAGGGACTGCTGCCGCTCTTGAGGTCGCCGTCGTGCGCCGTGAATTCGAGGCCCTGTCTGTTCATGTCGGCGATCAGGTTGGGCACGCCGGTCGTCTTCTGCGTGTCGCTGTAGGGGAGATCGCCCCACAGACCTATGGCGTAGGCATCGTTGGAGTTGCCGTGCTCGCCGTCGCGGGATCCGTCGTAGTGGGCGCCGGCGATACCTGCGGTGAAGGCGGCCGCGGCGAGCGCGGCGAGGATGGGGAGGAGATGGTTTCGCATGGCGGGGACTCTCACGCGGGCCGTCTCGGCGGTTGTTGACTCGCTGTGAAGACCAAGTGACCATTCGGTGGCGGACGGGTTATCCAGGCGTTCTCCATTCCGTGACGGGTCGTTCACAGGTGGTCCGGAGCCGGCGCCTAACGTTCGCGAAGATCGTCGAGTCGCGTGACCGAGCCTGCCCTGATACTCGATCCGGCGTGCGCCAACTGCTCGGCGTTGCTGGCCGACGACCAGCGCTACTGCCTGCAATGTGGCACGCGACGGCATGGGGCCCGCCTGCCGTTCGTCGAGATCCTGCGCGACGACCACGCGGACGTTGCGTCGCCGCTGCTCAGATCGCGTGCGGCGCCCGCCGCTGAGGTCGAGCGTCACGCGTTTTCCCGGCCCCGCCCGCGCACGGCTGTCGCCCTGCTGGCCGTGATGTTCGCCACCGGTGTGCTCCTCGGCGGCGCTGTCGGGCCCGGGCCCACCGACTCACTGGCCAACGGGCCGTTGGTGCTCGCCTGGGGCGCCGCGCCGGCGGTGAGTCCGCAACCGACGCAGACGGCGAGCTCGGCGAACGACGCCGCCGAGGGAGCGGGCGACGCGCCGGCTCCGAAGGCCACTGAGCGCTCGACCGCGAGCACGCAGGACGTGGCGAGCACCGAGATCGCAAGCGATGCGGCGGCGGGGGAACCCGTGGCCGCCGACGGGACGTCATCGAACGGCGACACCCCGGCGCCGCCCGCGCCGAAGTCGGGCTCCCCGCAGATCGACCACGTGTTCGTGCTCGCACTCGGCGCCGGATCGTTCGACCAGGCCTCGGCGCCCGCAACCGGTGCCGGCCCCACCAGAGCGCCGCGCGCGCCCTACCTTGCCGGCCGGCTTCGCGGGCAGGGCCAGCTCCTGCGCAACTACTACGCGATTGGGCACGGGGGCCTCGCCGGCGCCATCGCCCTCATCAGCGGGCAGGCGCCCAACCCGGACACCCAGGCCGAATGCCCGGTGTTCTCCGACCTGACGCCGGCCGGGATGACGGCCGACGGCCAGGCCCTCGGGCATGGCTGCGTCTACCCGGGCGGTGTGCGGACGATCGCCGACCAGCTCACGGCGGCCGGTCGACACTGGCGGGCCTACGAAGAGGACATGGAGCGCGCGCCCGGGCAGCCGGCCGCCTGCCGACACCCGGCTGCGGGAACGCCGGACCCCACGGCGGTCGATCGGCCCGGCGACGGATATGCCACTCGACACAACCCGTTCGTGTATTTCCACTCGGTGATCGACAGCCCGGACTGCGCCGGCAACGACGTCCCGCTGAGCCGCCTCAGCGCTGATCTGCGCACCGCGAAGACGACCCCCGACTTCGCCTACATCGCGCCCTCGCTGTGCAATGGCGGGGACATCACCCCGTGCGCCGACGGACGGCCGGGCGGGTACGCGGCCGTCGACGCCTTCCTCAAGCGCTGGGTCCCGGAGATCCTGCGCTCGCCGGCCTACCGCAAGAGTGGGCTGCTGGTCATCACCTTCGACGAGGCGCCACCGGCCGGGCCGGCCGCCGACTCGAGCGCCTGCTGCGTTGAGAAGCCCGGACCGGCGGGTCCCAACCCGGGCGGCCTGCTCACCCCCGGACCGGGCGGCGGGAAGGTGGGCGCGCTCGTGCTCTCCCCGTTCGTGACGGGCGGAGATGTCAACCAGCGCGCTTTCAATCACTACTCGCTGCTGCACAGCGCGCAGTCGCTGCTCGGCCTCGGAAGCCTGGGCTACTCGGGCCAGAAAGGCCTGCCCGCTTTCGGCGCCGACGTCTTCACCAAGCTCGCGTCCTGACCGTGTCGTCTGCGCGGGGCCGCGTGTTGACTGCCCTCGCCACCGCGCTGGCACTCGGCGGATGCGGGATCGAGGTGATCCCGGCTGAGCACCATCGTCATCGTCCTCGCACGTCGCCGATGCCGCTGCCCGCCCCTGTCGCGGCGGGCAGGGGTGCCGCATGCCGTGCCCGGCCACCGAGACCGCCGGCACATCCCTGCCAGCGTGCCTCGCCGCGGGTTGCCCCTACGGGCCGCCGGGGCACGTTGGAGCTGAGTGAGTTGACCGTCCGGGTGATGGAGCAGACCATGCGCCGGACGCTGCCCACCACGCGGGCGCGCCTAGCCGATCCGCGCTACGCGTTCGTGGTGCTGCGCCTGGATGTCGTGAACAAGCTTGCCCGGCCCGCCCGGTTCGGCCGCCCCGTTCGCCCGGGCCGTCAGCCGCAGGTGATGTTGCGGGTGGGAGGACGCTGGTACCCGGAGTATCCCGTCGCCGAGCTCGGGGTCCGCGACGGCTTCAGCCGACAGCATCGCCCGATCGCCGCCGGCGAGTTACGCAGCGGCCGCGTCGTCTTCGCCGTGCCGCGATCATCGGCTCGTCGGCTCGCCTCCGGCCGGAACCTCCTGGCCGTGGCGGGTTTCACCGAAACGGGCGGGCCGCTGCGGCCGCGGAGCCTGGGGCTGATTGACCTAGGCCGATCCTAGAGTCATGGTGAAGAGTCGTCTGTCGCGTTGATCGTGGCGTGTTCTCGGGCCGCGTCTATTTGCCGGTGTTGATGGCGTATTTGCTGGGTTTGGTGGGGACGATGGGTTCGTCGATTTGGTTGAGGCGTTCGATGAGTTTGACCCATTGGTTGGGTTTGAGGATGGAGTTGTAGTGTTG
>JALYZC010000178.1 GCA_030945905.1 Actinomycetota bacterium | reverse complement strand
AGCCCGTAGGACTCGCGGTAGTTCACGGTGATGTGGTGGCCGTAGGCCTTGGCCACTCCGTACGGCGAGCGGGGATAGAACGGGGTCGTTTCGGTCTGGGGAACCTCGCGGACCTTGCCGAACATCTCCGAGGAGGAGGCCTGGTAGAAGCGAGCCTCGGGGCACACCTCGCGCATGGCTTCGAGCATGCGCGTGACCCCCACACCGGTGAACTCGGCCGTGAGCGTGGGCTGGATCCAGGAGACGGCGACGAAGGACATCGCCGCCAGGTTGTAGATCTCGTCGGGGGCTGACGCACGCAGCGCATCGACCAGCGAGCGGTGGTCGAGGAGGTCGCCCTGGTGCAGGGTGATGCGGTCGCGCAGGTGCTCGATGCGGTCGAATTTCTCGGTCGACGCACGCCGGACCATGCCGTGCACCTCGTAGCCCTTCTCCACCAGGAGCTCAGCCAGATAGGAGCCGTCCTGGCCCGTGACTCCGGTGATCAAGGCGCGGGGCATGCGGCGGCGCAGGGTACCGGTCGGGCTCAGCGACCGCGGGGCAGCGCGGCGGTTTGCTCGCGCAGCCACGCTGCGGTGCGCTCGATTCCCGCGCGCGGGTCGATGCGCGCCCGCCAGCCCAGCAGCTCGCGCGCCTTCTCCACGCTGGGCCAACGCCGCTGCACGTCCACCTCGAAGCTCGGGAGGTGCTCGAGCTCGAACTCTGCGGGGTCACGGTCGCAGGCCTCCCACACGATCCGTGCGATCTCCCTCACGGTGAGCTCCTGCGCCGCCGAGATGTTGAAGTCCTCGTGCAGCCCTGCGGGCGATGACATCGCCGTGACGATTCCATCGGCGATGTCCTCGACATGGGTCAGCGTGCGCGTCTGCTCGCCGGAGCCGAAGATCTGCAGCGGCCGCTGGCCGCTCAGCGCCTTGGCGATCAGGTCGGGCACGGCATGGGCGATCCCCGGCTCGGCGTCGGGGAGCTCACCGGGACCGTAGGCGTTGAACGGTCGGCAGATCGTGAACGGCAGCCCGTGCTCGGCGTGGGCGGCGCGGCAGTAGACCTCGCCGATGAGCTTCGAGAAGCCGTAGGCCGAGCGCGGGGGCGGACATTCGTCGAGGTGCGCCTCCGTGGTGGGGAACTCGGTCGCGCGCTCGAACACCATCGAGGATGACACGTACACGAAGCGCCCCACCTCGTGGTCGAGCGCCGCGCGGAAGACGGCGTTGTAGAGCCCGCTGTTGACCTCGGTGAGGGTGTAGGGAAGCTTGTGGAAGTTCGCGATGCCGCCGACGATGGCCGCGAGATGGATCACCTCCGCGCAGCCGGCAGCCGCGGTGCGGGCCTGCCCGATTTCGCGCAGATCGCCGGTGTGGACCTCGCAGCCCTCGCGCATCCAGCTCGGGGCCTCGCGCTGGTCGGAGACGCGCACCTCATAGCCCGGGTCGGCGAGCAGGCGGCGAACCACCGCGGCGCCGATCGTCCCCGCGCCGCCCGTGACGAGGACCCGGCTCATCGGGGAGCACTCAGCGCGGCGACCTCGGCGGTGTAGGCGAAGACCTGCCCGGTCTCCAGGCAGTTCCAGGGATCGACGATCAAACAGCCCTGTCGGGCGTGGTCGGCGATCGCGCCCAGCGTACCGCGGCCCTGGAACTCGGAGTGGTTGGTGGCGATCACCACCACATCAGCGTCGCGCAGCGCGTCCTCCAGCGGCTGCGTCGGCGTGGGCACGTGGGGGTCGTGGACGGCGACGTCGGCCAGCTCGCGCTCGAGCAACCGCATGAGCTTGGGCGCCAGCGAGTCGCGCACGTCGTCGGTGTCGCGCTTGAAGGCCAGCCCGAGCACGGCCACCTTGCGCTCGGAGAGGGGGCCGATCCGCCGCTTGATGCCCTCGACCAGGAACAGCGGGACCGACTCGTTGACCCGTGAGACCGCCAGCAGCATCCCGGGCGCGTTCGAGCGTTCCTCCGAGAACGCGAAATCCTTGCGCAGGCAGGCCCCGGCCGTCAACCCAGGGGCCGCGATGCCCCCGCGCGGATAGTCGCGGTTGATGAGCTCGATGACCTCGAACACGTTCGCCCCGTAGCGCTCGCAGTCCATCATCAGCAGGTTGGGCAGGGCGAACTCCGTATAGCGCAGGATGTTCGTCCAGATCTTGGCCAGCTCCGCCTGCGCCGGGGTGGTCTGCACGATCGGGGCACCGAACACGTCGAACAGACGTCCCACCCGCTCACCCGAGCGCTCGCCGACTCCGCCGATGATGCAGGGCAGACTCACGATCTCCTCCAGGAACCGGCCGGCCGCGATGCGCTCGGGGGCGTGGGCCACGAACAGCTCGCTCCCGATCGCGAACTCGCGCTGCTTGGCCAGGTAGCCGGCCACGAACTCCGTGGTTCCCGGCGCAACGGTCGAACGAAGGATCAGGCTCTGGCCCGCGCGCAGCACCGGCAGCAGGTCGTCCAGCGCGGAACGGATCTGGCGCATGTCGATCTCGATGTGCGAGAACGAGGGCGTCCCCAGCGTGATCACGATGTCCTGCGCGCGCGCCGCGTCGACCACGCGATCGGAAAGCTCCAGGCGCCCGGACGCGCCGACGCGATCGAGGCACTCCTGGGCCCCGGTCTCCGCGAAGGGCATCCGTCCGCTGCGCACCGCGGCCAGCACGGCGGGATCGTTGTCCACTCCGAGCACCGACAACCCGCGGTCCGCGAAGCAAAGGGCCAGCGGCAGGCCCACGCGACCCAGTCCGATGATCGAGACATCCGGAGCCATGCAGCGCAATGAGGCTATCGACCCGCCCCGCGTTTCGCCCGCGGCCCTACCGGGCGCGCGTGAGGCGCAACCGCTGGCGTGCGTACTGGCGCGCGAACGCGGCGACGAAGCGGGGGTTGTAGCGACCGTAGCGCCGCCACAGCCGCCGCGGCTCCAGCGCGAGGCGGAACGCCCACTCGAGGCCCACCTGCTGCATCCAGTCGGGCGCCTGGGGGATGAGCCCGGCGTGGAAGTCGAACGCGGCGCCGACCCCGATGAGCACGGGCGCATCAAGCCGGTCGCGCATCCGCGCCATCCACTGCTCCTGCTTGGGCTGCCCGATGCCCACCCACACGACGTCGGCTCCCGAGCGATTGATCTCCTCGATCAAGCGACCTTCCTCCTCGTCGCTGAGCTCGCGGAACGGCGGGGAATAGCCGCCGACGATCTTGATGCCCGGGTAGCGACGGCGAAGGTTGAGGGCGAGCTGGACCAGCGCGCCCTGATTGCGACCGCCGTAGAGGTACATCCGAGTCCCGGTGTCAGCCGAGCGCCGGCAGTAGCGGGCCATCAGATCGGGTCCGTAGACCCGCTCGGCCTCGTGCCCGAGCCAGTGCATCGCCCACACCAGCGGCTGGCCGTCGGGGACGATCAGCGAACATCCGAGCACGGCATCGCGCACATCGCCGTCCTCTTGGCAGCGCATCACGAGGTGGACCGTGGCGGGCGAGACGTAGCCGCTCTCGCCACGCGCGACCATGCCGTCGATCCAATCCATGGTCTGCTCGTAGTTCGTGACCGCGAGCGGCACGTCGACCACCGGCACGGTGGCGGGAGCAGCCGCGGACGCCTGCGGCTGCTCAGGCGAGGTGGGGACGACGATGGAGAGCTTGCGAGGCATGGGCGTCGGAGTCGACGGCGTGAAAGCCGTGTTTCACCCCTAACGGATGGCTACCCGCAAAGCTGCGGTCTATGTCCCCAGAATTGCGGGCCCGGCTCACACGCCCATGGCGCGGTACCAGGCGACGGTTCGGCGAGCGCCCTCTTCGAGATCGACCTCCGGAGTCCATCCGCTGCACTCGCGCAGCTTGGAGGAGTCCACGTACTGGCGCTGGATCTCCCCGGGCGGGATGCCCTGGCCCCGGATGTCCGGCTCGACCTCGGTTCCCGCGGCCCGGCAGACCAGCGACACCACGTCGAGCACCGAATGGGGCACCCCGCTTCCGGCGTTGTAGGCCTCACCAGCGGCCCCGCCTTCCTCTAGGTGATCGAGGATCGCCAGGTAGGCGTCCACCGCGTCTTCGACGTAGATGAAGTCGCGCTCGAGGGTGCCATCCGACCGGATGACGGGCGCGCGCCCCGCGATCGCGGCGCGCGCCGCCTCGGGCACGAGCCGCGAGAAGTTGAGGTCACCGCCGCCGTAGAGGTTGGCGAAGCGGGTCACGGCCACCGGCAGCCCCCAGGTGTGCCAGTAGCTGCGTGCGATGAGGTCGGTTGCCGCCTTGCTGACGTCGTAGGGGTAGAGCGGCTCGAGCGCGAATGTCTCGCGATAGGGAAGCTCGTCGTGGACGCCGTATGCCTTGTCCGACGCGGCCACCACGACGCGCACGTCACGGCGCGCACGGCAGGCCTCGAGCAGGGTCCAGGTCCCGCGGATGTTGGTGTCGAAGGTGGACACCGGCGAAGCGTTGGCCGTGCCCACGATCGTCTGGGCGGCGAGATGAAAGACCACGCTCACCTCGTACTCGTTGACGATGCGATTCATGAGGTGGGCGTCGCAGATGTCACCGTGGATGACGTTGACCCTTGCCTCGGTTCCCTCGAGGATCAGCGCCGAGTTGAACACCGAGTCGCGCCGCAGCACGGTGACGCGCGCCTTGCGCTCGATCAGGCCCTTGACCAGCCAGGAGCCGAGCAGCCCGTAGGCGCCGGTCACGAAGACCGACTGGCCGCGCAGGGTCTCGCCCCTCACTCCCACAACCTCCACGGGGGGTTCCCGCGCGCCCACAGGTCGTTGAGCGTGACGGCGTCCTTGTAGGTGTCCATGCAGTCCCAGAAGCCGGTGTGGCGGAACGCGCGCAGCTGGTCGTCGGCGGCGAGGCCCTCGAGCGGTTCGCGCTCGAGGATGCTCGAGTCGGTCAGGTAGTGAAACACCCCCGGCTCAAAGCAGAAGAAGCCGCCGTTGATCCAGTGCTCTGCTCGCGGCTTCTCGGTAAAGCCGACCACCCGGCCGTCGCCTTCGAGCTCGGTGACCCCGAACTGAAGCTCGGGTCGCACGACGGTCATCGTCGCCAGCGCGCCGTGCGTTGCGTGGTAGTTGATGAGTGCGCGCAGATCGATGTCTGCGACTCCGTCGCTGTAGGTCGCGCAGAACGCGTGCTCGCCGACGTGTGGCTCCACGCGCTGTATGCGCCCGCCGGTGGGCGTGTCCAGGCCGGTGTCGACGCAGACGATGTCGATCTCGGCCGGCCAGTCGGACTCTCCCACGAAGCGCTCGATCATCTCCGCCTTGTACCCCAGGCACAAGACGAAGCGCCGAAAGCCCTGGTGGGCGTAGATCTGGATCACGTGCCAGAGGATCGGTTGGCCGCCGATCTCCACCAAGGGCTTGGGTATCGCCTGTGTGTGCTCCTGCAGACGGGTGCCGCGGCCGCCGCAGAGGATGGCGACGGTGTCGATGCCGGGGGTCATGCGGCGGCGATTATGGCGGAGAGGCGCCGGCCTGGTGCGTGCCGACGCGTCATGAGCCCTGCCGTGCTTCGGCTACGGTACCGCGATGCCCGTGGCCGAGACGCCCGTTGACAGCGCCGTGACGACGATCTCGCCGTGTCGGTTTTGCGCGGTGCCGCTGGAGCACATCTTCGCGGACCTCGGCATGTCCCCGCTCGCGAATTCCTATCTGCGCCCCGAGCAGGTCAATGCCATGGAGCCCTTCTATCCGTTGCGGGCGCTGGTGTGCTCGAAGTGCTTCCTCGTGCAACTCGAGGAATTCGAGACGCCCAGCGCGATCTTCTCCGACTACGCGTACTTCTCCTCGTACTCGACGACGTGGCTCGAGCACTGCCAGCGTTACGTCGATCAGGTCGTCGAGCGTTTCGGACTGAGCGCGTCCAGCCATGTGGTGGAGCTCGCCAGCAACGACGGCTACCTGCTGCAGTACTTCCACGAGCGCCAGATCCCCGTGCTCGGCATCGAGCCCGCCGCGAACGTCGCCAAGGTAGCGCTCCAGAAGGGGATCCCGACGCTCGTCGAATTCTTCGGGGTCGAGGCTGCGGGCACGCTCGTGGAGCAGTCCCAAGCCGACCTGCTGATCGGCAACAACGTGCTGGCCCACGTGCCCGACCTCAACGACTTCGTCGCCGGCATGAAGATTTTGCTCAAGCCCGGGGGCGTGATCACCATGGAGTTCCCGCACCTGATGCGGCTGGTGGCAGACAACCAGTTCGACACCATCTACCACGAGCACTTCTCCTACTTCTCGTTTCAGACCGTCCGCCGGGTGTTCGCCGCCCACGGTCTGCGGTTGTTCGACGTCGAGGAGCTCACCACCCACGGCGGTTCCCTACGGATCTTCGGCTGCCACGACGACGACGAAGCCAAGCCCGACGGCGAGCGGGCAACCGATCTCCTGCAGCGCGAGCTCGGCGGCGGGTTCGATCAGCTCGCGGTCTATGACGACTACGCCCGCCACGTGCAGGAGTTCAAGCGCGACATCCTCGAGTTCTTCATCGAGTGCAAGCGCGCAGGGCGCACGATCGTCGGATACGGCGCGCCCGCCAAGGGCAACACGTTGCTCAACTACTGCGGAATCGGACGGGACTTCATCGACTACACCGTCGATCTCAATCCTGGCAAGCAGGGCCACTACCTGCCGGGAACCCACATTCCGATCCGCTCGCCGGAGCTGCTGCGCGAGACCAGGCCGGACATCGTCTTCATCCTGCCGTGGAATCTCAAGGACGAGATCGTCGAGCAGCTGAGCTTCGTCGCGGACTGGGGCGGACGGTTCGCCGCGCGCAACGACCTCACGCTGCAGGCATGACGGCGACGGGCCACGGTAGGAGGGAGGCGCGGGCGTGAAGTTCACCGAGACGCCGCTGGCCGGGGTCTGGGTGATCGAGCTCGAGCCGATCGAGGACGAGCGGGGCTGGTTCGCCCGCACGTTTGATGCCGTGGATTTCGCCGGCCACGGCATCCAGGCCCCCGTGGTGCAGTGCAACGCGTCCTACAACCAGCAGTCCGGGACGCTGCGCGGCCTGCACTACCAGGCAGATCCCCACGGGGAGCCGAAGCTGATCCGCTGCGTAGCGGGGGCGATCTTCGACGTCGCCGTGGATCTGCGCTCGGAGTCAGCGACGTACTGCGGTTGGTACGGCGCAGAGCTCAGCGAGGAGAACGGGCGCATGCTGTTCGTTCCCGCGGGCCTTGCCCACGGCTTTCAGACGCTGCGCGACGGCTGCCAAGTGCTCTACCAGATGGGTCATGGCTACGTGGCCGAGGCCGCGCGCGGCGTGCGCTGGGACGACCCGGCGTTCGGAATCCAATGGCCGCCGGAGCCGCCGGGGG
>JALYZC010000157.1 GCA_030945905.1 Actinomycetota bacterium | reverse complement strand
GCGTACCACGCCGACGCCGGCATAGCAGCGCGCCAGCGGACCCCGCAACAGCGCGCAGCGCAGCCCGACGCAGAATTCGCCGTCCTCCGTCGCGTCGGTCCACCCCACCGGCCCGGCGTACCAGCCTCGGTCCAGGCCCTCGAGGGCGGGGATGAGAGGCTCGGCCCGGGCGAAGGGCTCGCCCCCGACGGCGGGTGTGGGGTGCAGCATGCCGGCGAGGTCGACCGCGCCCACCGGCTCGGCGAGCTGGGCGCGGATGGGGGTGGCGAGGTGCTGGATGTTGGCCATCCGCACGAGTACGGGGTCGGGCGCCGCGGTCACCCACAACGAGTGCTTGCGCAGGGTGCGCTGGATGCGGCGCGCCACGATCGCCTGCTCCTCGCGGTCCTTGGCGCTGTGGAGCAGCTGCTCGCCGAGATGGGCGTCGACGGCGGGATCCGCGCTGCGACGGGTCGAGCCGGCCAGGGCGATCGTGCCGGCCCGCTGCCCCTCTCGGCGGACGAGCAGCTCTGGTGTGGCGCCGACGAACGTGGCGTCCCCGGATCCGACCGCCAGTACGTAGCACTGCGGGAACGCTTCCCGCAGCACCCCGAGGATGGCACCCGGGTCGTGCGGCGCAGGGGCGTGAACGTCGACCGCTCGAGCCAGGACCACCTTCTCGAGCTCTCCCGCGCGGATGCGCTCGACGGCGCGCGCCACCGCGGAGAGGTAGTGCTCGGGCGGCATGGCACCGGCGATCCGGGCGCGCTCCGCAGGCGCAGGGTCCAGCAGCGGCAGCGGATCTGAGCGAAGCTCGCTCAAGCGGCGCTGCACCCGGCCGAGGAGCTCCGCTGGGGTGTCGTCTGCGGCGGCGAGAGCGCTGAGCGTGAGCTGCGCCTGACCGGCGCGACGCCACAGCGCGACCTCGGGGACGGTCAGCGCCGCCGGAGGGAAGCCGGCCCACGCCGGTGAGCCCCCACCGTCACCGGCGAAGGCGAAGCCCCCGACGGCGAACGGCCCGGCTACGGGTGCGCTGGGGGGATCGGTGAGCGCGTCGGCGCACAGCGCGCGCCATTGCGCCGCCACCCGCGTGAAACGGTCCGGCCCCCGGCTCTCGATCACCCGCACCGCGCCGAGCGCGGCGAGGGCGCTGCCCGCCCGATCGGGCTGCTCGAGGCAGAACCAGTGCTCGCCGCGGCGTCGCGAGGCCACGACGACGGCCGTCGGGTCGACGTCCGGCTCGGCGTCCACCGTCACCGCGGCGAGCACCTCGCGCCCGGTGGCGCGCGCCCGGGCGACGGCGTTGTCCAGGTGCGCTGCCAACCGGTCTCGCGCATCGTCGCGCAGGAGGGAGGCGCCCGCTCGCGCGATCGCCACGGGACCGGCCACGGCGCTAGGTCTCGCTGCGGCCTCGGGAGATGGCGATCTCCCCGGTGCGGACCATCTCGATCAGGCCGAAGGGCCGCACGAGGCGCTCGAAGGCCTCGATCTTCTCGTCGGTGCCGGTCACCTCGATGACGATCGACCTCCGCCCGACGTCCACCACCTTGCCGCGGAAGATGTCGGTGATCTGCATGATCTCCCCGCGCTGGGCGCCGTCGGCGGTGACCTTGAACAGCGCGAGCTCGCGCGCCACCGCCTCGTCGGGCTCGAGGTCGCGGATCTTGAGCACGTTGATGAGCTTGTGCAGCTGCTTGGTCACCTGGTCGATCGGGTGCTTGGCCCCGTCGACCGTGAGCGTGATGCGCGAGACCGTCTCGTTATCGGTCGGTCCCACCGCAAGGGTGGTGATGTTGAACCCGCGGCGCGCGAACAGTCCGGCGACTCGCGTGAGCACCCCGGGCTTGTTCTCCACCAGGATCGAGAGCACGTGCTTTCGCCCGGTGCGCAGACCGCCGGCGGCCTCGAGGTCCTCGAGCGAGAGCAGCTCCTTGGTTCCCGGCTCCCCCACCGCTCAGCCCACCATGTCGCGAGCGGCCTGGCCCGCGGGGATCATCGGATAGGTGTTCTCCTCGCGCGTAACGCGCACGTCGACCACGACAGGGCCCTCGGTGTCGATCGCCCGCCGCATGTCTTGCACGAGCGTGCGCTTGTCCTCGAAGCGCATCCCGGTTGCCCCGTAGGCCTCGGCCAACTTCACGAAGTCCGGGAACTCGCCCATGTCGACGTGGCTGTAGCGCCGGTCCCAGAACAGCTCCTGCCATTGACGGACCATGCCCAGATAGCCGTTGTTCATGATGAACACCTTGATGGGGATGCCGTACTGGGCGCACGTCGCGAGCTCCTGCATGTTCATCTGCACCGACCCGTCGCCGGCGATGCAGCACACGAGCTGATCCGGGCAGCCCACCTGGGCGCCCAGCGCGGCCGGCAGGCCAAATCCCATCGTCCCCAGGCCGCCCGAATTGATCCAGCGCCGCGGCTTGGCGAAGTGGTAGTACTGCGCCGCCCACATCTGATGCTGGCCGACGTCAGAGGTCACGATGGCGTCGCCCTCGGTGGCCTCATAGAGCGCCTGGCACATGAACTGGGGCTTGATCTCGTTGTCGTCAGAGTCCGCGTAGCCCAGCGGGTACTGCGTGCCCCACGCCTCGATCCGGCTCCACCAATCCGCCAACCGGGCGGGGTCGGCGTCGAGCGCGCGGTACTCGGCGGTCAGCCGAGGCAGGATGTTCTTCGCGTCACCCACGATCGGGATGTGGGCGGGTACGTTCTTGGAGATCTCCGCCGGATCGACGTCGATGTGGATGAACTTCGCCCTGGGCGCGAACTCCGAGAGCTTGCCGGTGATCCGGTCGTCGAAACGGGCGCCGATGGCGCAGATCAGATCGGCCTCGTCCATCGCATAGTTGGCCGAGCGGGTCCCGTGCATACCGAGCATGCCCAGCCACTGCTCGTGCGGGGCGGGAAAGGCGCCCAGTCCCATCACGGTGCAGGTCACCGGGAAGCGGTCGGCGGTACTCAGCTCGGTGAGCTCCTCGGCCGCGTTGGCGTTGACGACCCCGCCGCCGGCGTAGATGACCGGACGCCGTGCGTTGGCCAGGGCCTTCGCGGCGATGCGGATCTGCTTCTGGTTTCCCTCCACGGTGGGCTGATAGCCGGGCAGCCGCACCGGGCCGGAGACCGGCTCGTAGTCGATGTCGGCGCGCGAGAGATCCTGCGGGATGTCCACCAGCACCGGTCCCGGGCGCCCCGAACGGGCGAGGTAGAAGGCCTGGTGCACGGCCTCGGGGATCTCCAGCGGGTGCTGGACCATGAACGAGTGCTTGACGATCGGCATCGTGATGCCGCCGGTGTCGGCCTCCTGAAAGCCGTCGGTCCCGATCAGGTCGGTACGCACCTGGCCGGTGATGAACACCGTGGGGACGGAGTCGAGCATGGCGTCGGTGATCGGCGTCACCAGGTTGGTGGCGCCGGGACCCGAGGTACCGAACGCGACCCCGACGCGGCCCGTGGCCTTGGCGTAGCCCTCGGCGGCGTGACCGCCGCCCGCTTCGTGGCGGACGAGGATGTGGTGGATGTTCGCGTCGTAGAACGCGTCATAGGTGGGAAGGTTCGCGCCGCCGGGCAGGCCGAACACGACATCGACGCCCTCCGCCTTGAGGCATTCCATCAGGGCATCGGCAGCTCGCATTCGCTGGCCTCCTTTCCGATCGTTCGCGGGGCATCGCACCGCCGCCGCGGCACGAAGCGGACGCCCGAGTCTACCAGCGGTTTTCGCCGTCTTCGGCCCAGTTCAGCGCGCCCGCACGGGCCGCGACGCACCCTCCGGTGCGATGGCCCGGTCGGGGAATTCCAGGTCGGCGCCGCACCGTGTGCACAGGGCGTCGTGGAGCTTGACCACGCGTCCGCAGGTCGGGCATTGGCGGCGCAGCTCCTCGCGGTCCCAGCGGTAGGCGATGGCCCCCAGCAGCCCGATGAACGGCAGGGCTCCCGAGATCAGGAACCACAGCCAGAAGGAGCTCCCCTTGATGCGCCCGACGATCCCGCCGGCCAAGCCGAAGCAGGTCGCGATGACGACGTACTCCACGGCGGGCCGCTGCGATCGGTCAGAGGACCCGGATGGCCCAGACGATGGCGACGATCGCCAGCACGATGAGCATGGGCACCAGCAGCGCGGTCACGATGCCGATGATCAGCTTGAACAGCACAAAGGCGGCGAGGACGAGCACCACGACGGCCAGTACCCGCTTGAGGATCGAAGACGAGCGTGTGTTCTCCATGCTCATAGGGTACCGAGCGACGGGGCCGGGCCGGCAGGGCGCCGGTCCGGCGGCGAGATAGCTCGGCTGGTCGGCGCGCTCCTCCCGGCCGGGGTACGACGGCCGGGGGACGGACACCGTCCGCGGGTTAAACCTCGAGCTCGGTATTCGACCGGATGTCCGGGGGTCAGCCGCCGCGCGCGGCCGCACGCGCTCGCGCGAGGGCGGGGCGCATGCGCCGGTCGATCCGCCGGCGCACCCGCCAGACGGCTCCCGCAAACGCCAGATTGGCCACGGTGGCAAACCCTGCCTCGTCCTCTCGCAGCGCCAGCAGCAGGTGCGATACGCGATCAGCCGATGGGAGATCTGGATCAGGCACGCGCACGCAGTAGCAGAGCACGCGGCGGCCGCCGGGGCGCACGAGCAGCGCGCCCGCCTCCCCCACCAGCCACACACCCAGGCGCCCGCGCTCGAGCACAAGCCCGCTGTGGCCGTAGAGCTCGCGGGCATCCGAGCCGACCAGGTCGCCGAGGAGACCGAGCGCGCGCCGCTCGGGCCCTGTCTCCCCCCGCTTGCGGGCGCGGAGGACATTGGCCCCCCGCTGCGCGTAGAGCTCGGGGATGATCCATGCCTTGACCAGTGCGATCAGCGAGACGGCGACGGCCAGCGGCTGGAGCAGGAAGATCAGAATGGCCACGGCGAGGAACGGGACCACGTGCGCCACGGTGACGGTCGTCCACAGGGCGCCTCGCCGGCGCAGGGCGCGCTCGTCGACGCGCGGGCGCCAGTAGACGCTCGCGAGCTCGGGGAGCGCCTGGGCGCTCGCCGTCCCGGCCTCCATCGGCTACCCGCCGGCGATCGGTCGGCGCATCACCACGAGCTCGGCATTCACCGGCAGGTCGGTGACCTGCTCGGCGTGGCCCTCGCCCAGCGACACGGTGGCGAAGGAGCCGCGCTCGAGCTCTTGCCGAAACGCGGTCACGGCGGCCTCGATCGCCTCAGGGTCGGTCGCCTCCCACTCCGCCAGGGTGGTGTGGCCGGTGTGGTCCATGCGGATCAGTCGTGCCATGGTCCGTCTCCTTGCCGGGGGTTGTCCGCTCATGGTACGCCCGGGGGCTGGCGGGACCGTTGCATCGTCCACCGATGAGTTTTGTGGGGGCGCCCGGTCTTAGCCTGCACCACAGCAACCAAGGAGGAAATCATGGCTTCGCAGTCCCGCTCCATCTTCGTCAATCTCCCCGTCCAGGACGTCTCGGCGTCGACCGCGTTCTTTCGCACGCTCGGCTTCGACTTCGACGAGAAGTTCACCAACGAGTCCTGCTCCTGCATGGTGGTGAGTGAGCAGGCCTACGTGATGCTGCTCGGCGAGTCGCGCTTCGCGGACTTCACGACCAAGCCCATCGTCGACGCCAGGCAGGGCACCGAGGCGATCCTCTGCGTCTCCGCCGAGAGCCGCGACGCCGTCGACGCCTTCGCCGATGCCGCCCTGGACGCCGGGGCCTCGAGCGCCAACGAGCCGATGGATCACGGGTTCATGTACGGCCGCAGCTTCTGCGACCTCGACGGCCACCTCTGGGAGGCCATGTGGATGAGCCCGGAGGCAGTGGAGCAGGGGCCGACCGCCGCCGCGCAGACGGCGTAGCGATCGTGATCGGGCGGGAGCGAGTGGCTCCCGCCCCGACGGGAACTACAGTGGGTGCTCGTCGCGGTCGCCTCGCTGGCGCGGCCGCGTGATCTCGGCGCGAGAAGGAGCACCGGTTGAATTCCCTGAGAACGATGCGCTACGTCGCGCTGGCCGAAGCGACGACGTTCTTGGCGCTGCTCGTCGCGACCTACATCAAATATCAGGACGACGCCCCCACGGGAGTGCAGATCCTCGGCCCCATCCATGGCGTGCTGTTCATCGCCTACGTCCTCATCGCGCTCACCGTCCGCCGGCGCGCTCAGTGGAGCAATCAGGCCACGCTTGGCGTGCTGGTGGGCGCCGTCGTCCCGTTCGGGGGCTACGTCGTGGATCGGTGGTTGGCGACGAACGCCCGCTAGCCGCCACAGTTTACTTATGTATTTACTTATGCTAAGCTACCTTGTGTAAGCAACAACAAGGAGCACCAGAGTGGATACGGACACTTCCAATACTCAGTACAAGCAAGTCACGGTGGACGTCCCCGAGGATCGCCTCGCCGACTTCTACATGTTCTTCGGACGTTTCCTCGCCGCCCCGACAGGCCGCGGGCGAGGCGGTCGACACGGCAGGCCCCATCGCGGCCCCCGCGGACATCGCTGCGGCCCGCACCGCGAGAGCTCGGAGCCGACGAGTGAGACCGGCGCGCAGCCGGCCGCGAGCACCGAGGGCGGATGAACGACAAGCAGGTCACCGTGGCCGTGCCGGAGGACCGCGTGCCGGAGTTCTACTCCTGGTTCGCGGCCTTCCTGGCGGCCCAGCCCGGAGCGCCGCCCCCGTTCGCCGGCCGACGGCGCGGGGGGCCGCGCCATCGACGCCACCCCGGTGAGGCGCAGGCCTGGTCGGCGCAGGACGGCGACCAGGCCGCCTGGCTGTACCGCAAGCTCGCCCCACCGGCGCGCGAGCTGTTCGATCTGCTCGCCGAGGCGGAGGGCGCGCGCTTTGCCGGCGACGAGATCGCCAAGCGCCTCGGACTTGAGAAGGGCGCTCACGGCGTGGCCGGCATTCTTGCCTGGCCCGGGCGCTACTGCCGACGCCTGGACCGCGCGCTCCCGATCGCCACGGAGGGCCGAGCCGACGGCGGCACCGACTACTACATGGAGCCAGAGGTGGCCACGCTGTTTACCGCCGCACGCGCGACGGCGCTCCCGTAGTCCTCGTTCTCGGAGAACCGCCATATGCCCTCATCGCGTGCGCTGCTTGATTTGCCGCGACCGGGGGCCGTGTCGGGCGGAGACGTTGTCGCGGGCGGCGACTGCGTAGTAATAGCTCGTGTGGGGTCGTAGATCGGTGACGGTGAGCGAGATCGTCCCGCCGAGCTGCGTGCCGGTGTACCGGCAACTTCCGCTGCATAGAGCCCGAGCCCGGGAGAACCCCCGCGCAGTGCGGATGGAGTGAAGGGACTGCTTCACGAGGTAGTTGCGGGCCGCGGGCGGGTGGTTCCCGTTGGTGCCCGGCGCGTTGAAGCTCAGTTCGATTTCGTGCTTCGAGACCGCGCGGGCACGGAGGCCCGTGATGCGCCCAGGCGTGCGTCCGTAGAGGCGTAGGCACCGGCGATGTCCAGCGGTCGCATGCGTGCTGCGGTGGTGCTTGGCTCGGGCGCGCCGCCGGGCCGATCCGCGGCGGGTCAGGGCCTTTTCGCGTCTGGCATGGGCGGCCACCCGCGCCAAGCACGTGCGCAGGCCGTGCGCCCGCACCTCGTCGGAGCTCGCGGTCGGCGTCTTGACGCCGGACACCACCACCGTCGGTGAGCCGGTCCTCGGCGGGCTCTTGCAGCCGATGCCCTGGTCGGCGTCCTCAAGGTGGACCGGACCCGCGGAACCCACCGGCTCGTCGTCGCCGATGCTCTCCTGGCTGCAATAGCCAAGCCGTCCTTGTCCGCCGTAGCCCCAGCAGCGGACGCTGTGATCGTCGAGCCGCGCACACGTATGGCTCTGACCGGCACCAACCGCCAAGGCCGTTCGTCCGAGGCCGAGGTTCACCGTCCCTACCGAGCCCGGGGTCTCGTCGTCGCCGATGTTGTCGGTATTGGCATAGCCCAGCTGACCGTCGCGTCCGTAGCCCCAGCAGCGCACGCTGCGATCGTCGAGCACCGCGCAGGTATCCGCGCCGCCGGCGCTGATCGTCAACGCGGTCCGACCCGGCCCCAGGTCCACCGCCCCGACCAGGTCCGGAGTCCTGTCGTTGCCGACGTTGTTGGGGCTGGCGTATCCCAACTGGCCGTTTCCACCGTAGCCCCAGCAGCGCACGCTGCGATCGTCGAGCACCGCGCAGGTGTGGTTGCCGCCCGCGCTGATCGCCGTGGCGGTCCGTCGAAGGCCGAGCCTCACCGGCCCCGCCATGTCCGGCGTCTGGGTGTCGCCTACGTTGTCCGTGTTGCCATACCCGAGCTCGCCGACGCTGTTATCCCCCCAGCAGCGCACGCTGCCCTCATCCAGCAGGGCGCAGGTATGGCGAGCGCCCGCGCTGATCGCAACGGCGGTGCGCCCCAAGCCGAGATTCACCGGCCCGGCGGCGCTGGGCGCTTCGGTATCGCCGATGCTGGCGGTGTTGGCATAGCCCAGCTGGCCTGAGGCGCCATAGCCCCAACAGCGAACATCACCGTTGTCGAGCACGGCGCACGTGTGAGCCCCGCCGGCCGTGATCGCCTTGGCCGTGCGCCCCGCCCCGAGATCGACCGCCCCGACCGAAGCTGGGGACTCCACGTTGGCGATGTTGCCGTAGCCGAGCCGGCCGTCGGCGCCAAAGCCCCAGCAGCGCACGCTCCCGTCATCGAGTAGCGCGCACGTGTGATAGTCCCCGGCGCTGATCGCCGTCGCGGTGCGGCCCGACCCAACGTTCAGGCCTCCGACCGAGGCCGGGGTCTCATCGTCGCCGATCGTCTTCGTGTTGCCATAACCCAGTTGGCCATCGCCGTTGAAACCCCAGCAGCGAATGCTGGGGCCCAACGCGAACGCGCACGTGTGATAGGCGCCGGCGTCGAGTGCCGCCGCCTCCGTCGATCCGGGCTGAGAGGCCTGCTCGGCCACTGCCGAGCCGGGAAGAACACTCACCACCACGCACGCCACCAGCAGCAGCCCACTCACCGTTGCGGGAGCCCCGGGAGGACGACGCGGCCTGGCGCGCGCCGGCCGGGATGCCCTTGGCATCAGCCTTGGCGTTTGCCGGCGCGGCATCGCAGGGCGGCTGAGACAGCGGGACCGAGCGAGCGTTCGCAACTGCTTGCCATCACCGCACCGCCGCCCCATCACGAGGCGCCGTCTAGCGGTTGACGATCGTGAAGAAGATCGTCCTCCCCTTGGAGCTGTTGTTCGCGGCGTCGGTAGCGCTCAGCGTCGCCTGATAGTTGCCGGGGCTCAGCGCCTTGGTGGCGATCCTGCCCGTAAAGGCAACACTGTTGACGCCCTGCTTGCTGATGCGCGTCAACGTCCCCTTCCCACTCACGCGCGTGCACTTCTTCGCGTTGCGCAGCTTGAAGGTCGGCGCCACACACCGCTTGGCCTTCCGTCGACCCGAGCGCCGCTGGGAGATGACGATCTTCACCGTCGCCGCCTCAGACAGCGTGTAACGAAACGTCGTGCCCTTCTTGTGCTTCCGCTTCGCCGCCGCGCTTCCGAATGTCGGCGTCGAGCTACCGCTCACCACGAACGGATTGTTACTCAGCCCGTAGCTCGACACGCCCGGAGCGGTCGTGTCCGACCCACTGGTATTGCCGGTCGAAGTCATCCCCGTACCGTTCGACGTCGACCCCGTGCCAGTCCCGGTCCCGCCCCCGCCGCCGCCGGGTGGCGTCACCGGGACGCTGGAGTAGAAGAAGTACTCGCGGCCCACGTCCTGCACGCATCCAGCGGTGGGCGCCTGGCAGTTGAACGCCGAGGGACCCGCATCGGTGAACGGGGAGCCGGCGACGTAGTCGGGCTCACCGTCACCGTTGAGATCCCCAGGAGCGGCCACCGTCCATCCCAGGGCGGAGCCGACGTTGTTGTTGGCGCCGATCTGCGCGTCGCTCGCGGGCAGCTCCAAGGACTTCAGCAGCGACCCGTCCTTGCCGTTGAACACATACGTCCCGCCACTCTGGTCCACCAACACGCCGTGGGGCGCCTGTCCGACGTAGAGGTCGGGCGTGCCGTCCTTGTTGTAGTCGGTCTTGGCCAACGACCATCCGAACTCCCCACCCGCCACCGGGGTCGGGTCCTTGACCTCAAAGAGCACCGCGCCGGTCGCGCCGTTGAAAACCCATGAACGGCCCCCCGTCTGCTCCCCGTTCGGGCCGTTCTGCGCGAAGCCATGAGCCCAGTACTCCGCCTTGCCGTCTCCGTTCAGATCCCCGGGCGCAAGTGGCTCGGCGTCCTGGAAGCCCCAGGTGGCGCCGGCCTGCGGGACGGGATCGTCGGCGCGGCGGATGAGCGCACCCGTCGCGCCGTTGAACAGATACTCAGCACCCTGACCCTTGTTGCAGGTCGCGGCCGCAGGGTTCGCGCACGGACCGTTCGTGGCCGTGTCGAAGTTGAAGACCGACGCATCGACGAGGTCGTCGACGACGCCGTCGCCCGTGACGTCTCCAAACCCCTGCACGGCGAGGCCGAGGTTGCCGCAGGGGGCAAGTGCTGGCGCCGGCGGCGGAGATCCGGGCTGAGCGGGCTCACCGCACGGCGCCGGCGTCTGGTCTGACGCCGGGATGTTCAGCGTCCGGATGTACCCGGACGCGCCGGCAGCATGGTCGCTCGCCTTGCCCGAGAAGATGAATGCCTCACCCTCGTTGGCATGGCAGCCCGCCGGAAGCGGTGCGGGTGTAAGCAGCGGGCGCCCGGTCGTCGGATCGTTGCCGCAACCCCCCGGCGTCCCCTCCGGCTGCCCGCCCGTCGTCACGTCGTTGTTCGATGCCCCGACAATGACGTCCGGGACACCGTCGTTGTTGGCGTCGCCCGCCCGTCCGATCCGTGAGCCAAAGCGCGCGAAGCCCTGGGGATGCGGATTGTTGAGCGCATAGAGCACCTGTCCGTTGGTGCCGCTGAACACCCACGCCTTGCCCTGATCCTGGTTACACGTGCCCAGCGGAGCAGGAGAAGCGGGCGCGATGCAGGGCGTTCCATCCGCCAACGTGTCCTGCGCATCGGTGCCGGCGGCGAAGTCGGCCTTGCCGTCACCGTTGACGTCGCCGATCACCGAGATGAAGAAGCCGAACTGCGCGAGGGCCTGGATCTGCGGCGCGTCGATGAAGTACATGAAATTGCGGGTGGCGCCGTCCTGCATGTACACGCGTCCAGCATTCGTGAAGCCGCCGAAGTCCTCGCTGAGGTCGGCCATCAGCAACTCGTTCTTTCCGTCGCCGTTGAGATCTGGCACGGTGGCGAGACGCTCCGACCAACGGCCGGTCGCCTGCGAATCCAGCGACTCGACCCGCGTGAAGTTCGTGCTGTAGTCGGTGAACGAGGACGCGGCCATGCCGCTGGAAACGCCGAAGGTCAGCGACGCGAACGTCGCGGCCGTAACGGCGAGAAGAGTCCTAGTTGCTCGCATGAACCGTCTCCCTGGATTGGCCCCCAGCGTCATTCCCTGCCGGGACTTGAGGGGCGGTGCAAGCTAGCAGCGGAAAATCTGACTGTCGCACCCGGGTGTCAGCCCGATTACAACGAAGGGTCTGCCCCTTTTGGCGGCGCCCCCCCCAGCAGCCACGATCCGTCGGGCCGGCGCACGACGAGCGTGGCGCGCTCGAGCTCTTTGAGTGCTCCGCTTACGGACGGCCGCCGAGCCCCCACGAGCTGGGCCAGCAGCCCGTGGGTCAGGGGGATCGCAAGCACGACCCCTTCGGGATGGACCTGCCCGAACTGGTCGGCCAAGTGCCAGAGCAGGAGGTGCAGGCGCTCCGAGAGGTGCGGCTGCTGCATGATCGCGAGGCGGAGCGCGTGAGTGGAGGAGCGCCGCTCGAGTCGTCCGTTGAGCGCTTCGATCACCTCCGGATAGCTGCACATCCGGCTGGTGAAGCGGGCGTCCAGTACAGCCAGCCGGATCGGCGTGAGCGCCCACCAGTGCACCTGCTGAGGCCGTATCAGGAGCGAGCCTGCCTCGTCGGACGGGCGCAGCAGGTCCCCGGCACCGAAGAGCTCGAGGCTGGGACGGCCTCCGATCGACGTCTTGCGCGCCAGCATGCCCTCCAGGATGAGCAGCCCGAGTGCGCCCACGGCCGACCGCCTGCCCTCCGTGGGAGACCACTCCCCGACGTGGACCAACATCAGGTGAGCAACCGCATCCCGGCGAGCCTCCTCGAGTCGCGTGCCTGACAGGTGCTCTGCCAGATCGCGATCCTCGTCAAGGACATTGGTGACTCTGCTCGGAGCGCTCATGCACGAGAAAGGCTTGCAGGTGACGGAGGGGGCGCCGGCCGCCACAGCTGTCTGGCGCTCGTCTTGGCGCGAGCGCCAGTAGATGCTGAGAGCACTTACCAGGGCGCCCTCATAACGCTACGTTGTGGGCTTCGCCTCGGGCGGGGTGATCGCGAGGTTGGACTCTTGTGTTCCCGTGGCGGTTTCGGTGCGCCTATGACCCACTTCCACACGGGTACGATCAACGTTCTGCAGGAGGATCCCGGGCTCGCCCGTCACCTCGATCACGCGCGGGCGCACTTGGCGATGCAACGTGCCGTCGCTGGCGTCGTCTCGCTGCCGAAGGGCTTCTTCTCGGCCCACCAGGCGATCCCGCGTGCGCGTGGGACCTTCGGGACCCTGGTCTTGGAAGGGCTCCTGCTGCGGGCAGTGTCCGTGACGGCACAGCCCAGCCTCGAGGTGCTCGGGCCGGGCGATGTTTTCCAGCTCGACCCGGTCGGCGATTCCTACGCGACCGTGGCCACGCTGACGGGCTGGTGGGCGCTGAAACCGGCGAGGCTCGCCGTGCTGGACGAGCACTTCACGCGCAGGATGTCGGACTATCCGGAACTGATCGGCGAACTGGCGGGGCGGCTCTGGCGGCGTTCAGCCGCGAGCACGCTGGGACTGGCCATCGTGCAGGAGCCATCTCTCTCCGTGCGCGTGCACTTCATGCTCTGGCACTTTGGCCGACCGCTTCGGATCCGTGGACGCTGACCGGGTGGTGGTTCCCGTCCCCTTGTGCCATACGTTGATGTCGTGGCTCGTGACCGCCAGCCGGCCGGCCGTGAGCCGTGCGCTGAAGGACCTGCAGCGCACGGGGCTCGTTGAGATCCGTCCCGACGGCAGCTGGCGACTCGGGAAAACGCCACCCGAGGGCTTCGGCGAGCTCGCCAACATCCCCGTTGAGTTTATCGCTGCCTGAGCGGGCGCTCGCGCCAAACAGGCCGCCGCCATCCTGCGTTCGGCTCTACGCTCCGCCCCCCAGCTGCTCATGGATGAGGCGGTTGACCTCTCCCCCGTCCGCGCGGCCCTTGGTCTCGCGCATGACGTGCCCCACGATGGCGCCGATCGCCTTGGGGTTTCCCGCCCTGACCTTCTCCGCGGCGCCGGCATTGGCGGCGATCGCGGCGGCCACGACGGCCCCCAGCTCGTCGCCGTCCCCCATCGCCCCCAGCCCATGGGACTCGACGATCGCCGTGGGGTCCCCGCCTTCGGCGACCAGCCGATCGAGCACCTGCTTGGCTGCTCCCTGGGTCACCGCCCGGGCGCGCACCATGCCCACGAGGACTGCGAGTGCACGGGGCTCGACCTTGGACTCGCCGGGATCTTCGTCTCGTACTCGCGCCACGAGCTCGCCCGTCACCCAGTTGGCCAGGGACTGGGCGTCCTTGGGCTCGCCGTCATAGGCCAGCGCCCGTTCGAAGTAGTCGCCGAGGTCGGTGCGATGGGCGAGGATCCGCGCGGTGTCGGCGCTGAGCCCCAGCGCGTCCTGGAAGCGCTCGGCCCGGGCGGCCGGCAGCTCGGGCAGCTCGGCGCGGGCGGCGGCCAGCATCTCCTCGGTCACCGCCACGGGCACCAGGTCGGGCTCGGGGAAGTAGCGGTAGTCGTGTGCCTCCTCCTTGGAACGCAAGGAGGTGAGGCTGCCGGTGCGCGGATCGAAGTGCAGCGTCTCCTGTTCGATCCTCCCCCCCGCCTCGAGCACACCGACCTGGCGCTCGATCTCCGCCGCGATGCCGCGCTCGAGGAAGCGGAATGAGTTCATGTTCTTGAGCTCGGACTTGGTTCCGAGCGCTTGGCTTCCCTGCGGCCTGACCGACACGTTGGCGTCGCAGCGCAGGGACCCCTCCTCCATGTTCACGTCGGAGACGCCGAGCCGGCGCAGGGTCACCCGCAGCAGCGCCAGCCACTCTCGCACCTGCGCGGGCGAGTGCAGCTCGGGCTCGGTGACGATCTCGACCAGCGGGGTCCCGCCGCGATTGAAGTCCACGACGCTCGCGTCGGACTCGTGGATGCGGCCCGAGCTGCCGACGTGGACGAGCTTGGCCGCGTCCTCCTCGAGATGCACGCGGTGAATGCCCACCTCGGCCAGCCGCCCCCCGCGACACAGCGGCTGGTCGTACTGGCTGATCTGGTAGGCCTTGGGATTGTCGGGATAGAAGTAGCTCTTGCGGTGGAAGATCGACCGCGGTGCCGGTTCACAGCCAAGGGCCAGGCCGATCAGCAGCCCGAAATGGATCGCCCGCGCGTTGGTCACCGGCAATGCCCCGGGCAGCGCGAGGCAGACCGGACAGGTGTGGGTGTTGGCCGGATCCCCGAAAGACAGTTCGCAGCCGCAGAACATCTTCGTTGCGGTGGAGAGCTGAACGTGGATCTCCAGCCCGATCACGGATTCCCAGCTCATGCCCAGGCTCCGCTGCCGTCAAAGCCAATCGCCTGCTCGAACGCGTGCGCGGCGTCGAGGAGGCGGTTCTCGGAGAACGCCGGCCCCGCGATCTGCAGCCCGGTGGGCAGCCCATCGCAGCGGCCGTTGGGGATCGAGAGCGCCGGGATCCCGGCCAGCGACATCGGAACCGTGCAGTAATCGCTGAGGTACATGGCCAGTGGGTCTTCGAGCTTGGCGCCGAGCTCGAATGCCACGCTCGGGCTCGTCGGGGTGATGACGAAGTCAAAGCGCTCGAATGCGGCCCGGAAGTCCTCTGCGACCTTCGTGCGGACCTGCTGCGCCCGGCCGTAGTGGGCGTCGTAGTACCCGCTGGAGAGCGCATAGGTCCCCAGCATGATCCGCCGCTTGACCTCCGGACCGAAGCCGGCGGCGCGCGTACGTGTGTACATCTCGAGCAGGGAAGCATCGCCGTCGACCCGCAGCCCGTAGCGCACGCCGTCGTAGCGCGCCAGATTGGAGGACGCCTCGGCCGGAGCGATCAGGTAATAGGCCGCCAGCGCGTGCGGCGCGTGGGGCAGCGTGCACCGGTCCACGCTCGCGCCCAGGCTCTCCGCGATCCTCAGTGTCTCCTCGAAGGCCGCCCGCACGCCCGGCTCGATGCCGCTCTCGGAGCCCGAGAGCTCCTTGGGCACGCCGAGACGGATGCCCCGCAGATCGGTGGCCTGCGGAGTCCGGATCGGCTCGGGGAACGCCACCGAGGTGGAGTCGCGCGGGTCGCGGCCGATCATGTGTGCGAACAGCAGCGCCGCGTCACGGACGTCGCGGGTGAGCGGACCGGCCTGGTCGAGCGAGGAGGCGAAGGCGATCATGCCGTAGCGCGAGCATGCCCCGTAGGTGGGCTTGAGCCCGACGATCCCGCAGAGGGCGGCCGGCTGTCGGATCGACCCCCCGGTATCCGTCCCGAGGGCCCACGGGGCCAGACCGGCCGCCACGGCGGCGGCGCTGCCACCCGAGGATCCCCCCGGCACCCGCGCGCGATCCCACGGGTTCAGCACGGGCCCAAACGCCGAGTTCTCGTTGGAGGAGCCCATCGCAAACTCGTCCTGGTTGGTCTTCCCGAGGAGCGGCGCACCGGCTCGGGCGAGCCTGTCCACCACCGTCGCGGTGTAGGGGGGGCGGTAGTCCTCGAGGACGCGGGATCCCGCCTGGGAGGGGATCGCCTGAGTGGCGAACAGGTCCTTGACGGCCAAGGGCACGCCCGAGAGGGGCGTGTCGCGTCTGGAAGCCTGCGGGCGCTCCGGCGCCACCCACGTGAACGCGTTGAGCTCGTCGGCCTGCGCCCGCTCGAGGTATGCGTCGAACAACTCCTCGGGGGCGAGCGCGCCGTTTCGAATCGCTTCACCGGCGGCGGCGGCGGTGAGCTCCAGTCCCGGGCTCATGTGCGCGGGCTGGGAACGAGGAACCCGTCGTCCTCGACCGCCGGCGCAGAGGCCAGCGCCTCCTCGCGCGATAGCGACGGAACGGGCTCGTCCTCACGAAGCGGGTTGGGCACCTCGACCACGTGGGAGGTCGGCGCCACGCCCTCGAGGTCGAGTTCGGAGATCTTCTCCACATGGTCGAGCACCGCGGAGAGCTCCCGCGTCATCTGCTCGACCTCCTCCTCAGACAGGGCGAGCCTGGCCAGTCGGGCGACGTGCAGGACCTCCGAGCGTTCGATCATCGTCGAGGATTCTAGGCCCGATCCCGGGCCCGGCCGCGAGGGCTCAGCGCGGCGGGGGCGGGCCGCTACCGGGTGGAGGGGCCGGAGGCGAGCCTCCCGGCGGGGGCGGGTCGCCGGCGGGCGGTGGCGGCGG
>JALYZC010000150.1 GCA_030945905.1 Actinomycetota bacterium | reverse complement strand
GCGGCGACGGAGGTCACGGTCGGCATGCCCCCGGCCAAGCTGGGGCTGGTCTACTCGCACGTCGGCGTGCAGAGGTTCCTGGACGTGATCGGCGCCGCGCGCACCCGCGAGCTGTTCCTGCTCGGGCGCAACATCCCCGTCGAGCAGGCACTGGACTGGGGACTCGTGAACTGGGTCGTGGCGCCCGAGCAGTTGGAGTCTCGATCGCTGGAGGTGGCGCGGGAGGTCGCGGCGACCGCTCCGCTGTCGTTGCAAGGGAACAAACGCGTCATCGGCGAGCTGATGAGCGCCCGCAGGACCCTGTCCGCCGAGACCGAGGACGCGCTGACCCAGCTTCGCCTGGCCTGCTTTGCCTCGGAGGACTTTCGCGAAGGCCAGCGCGCATTCGCGGAGAAGCGCGCTCCGCGTTGGCAGGGTCGCTAGCTGCTCGCTGAGCTCTGGGGCCGCCTCGGGCCGTCGCGTCCGACCGTCGCCCTAGTGTCCGTCGCGTCCGGCCTTTGGCCCGCGCGAAACCATGCCACCGCTGATCACCCGCGAGGAAGCCCAGCGCCTTGGCGAGATCGAGGATCACGCCGAGATCGAGGCGTTGATCGAACGTGCCTGGCAGGCCCGGGTGGAGCGCTTCTCGGATTCGACCGACATGTGCTCCCTGGTCAACGCCAAGTCCGGCGGGTGCGCCCAGGACTGCGGCTTCTGCGCGCAGTCCCGCTTCGCCGAGGCCGAGACGCCGATGCACGCGATGATGGAGCCCGAGCAGATCCTCGAGCACGCACACGCAGCCGAGGCGGCCGGGGCCCATCGTTTCTGCATGGTCACTCAGGGGCAGGGGCTCTCCAAGCGCGACTTCGAGCGGGTGCTGGCTGGCGCGAGGCTGGTCGCCGAGCACACCAACCTCAAGCGCTGCGCATCGGTCGGGCACATGTCGCCCGAACGGGCGAAGGCGCTGCGTGAGGCCGGTATCCAGCGCGTCCACCACAATGTCGAGACGGCCGAGAGCTACTACGACGAGGTCTCGACCACGGTTCGCTACGCCGGGCGCATCCGCACCATCGAGGCGGTCAAGGAGGCGGGCCTCGAAACCTGCGTCGGAGGGATCCTCAACCTGGGCGAGTCTCGCGAGCAGCGGGTGGAGATGGCCTTCGAGCTGGCCGACATCGACCCGACGAGCGTGCCGATCAACCTGCTCAACCCGCGGCCGGGGACGAAGTTCGGCGACCGCGAGTTCATGGATCCGTGGGAGGCGGTCAAGTGGATCGCCATCTTCCGCCTGATCCTCCCCGACGCCCTCTTCCGTCTGTGCGGCGGTCGGGTGGAGAACATCGGCGAGCTGCAGCAGCTGGCCGTCCGCGCAGGGATCAACGGCGTGATGATGGGCAACTTCCTCACCACGCTCGGCAACACTCCGGAGCAGGACCGGGAGATGTTCGAAGAGCTGGGACTCAACGTCGCCCGTCAGCCCGACAACGGGGCTCGGCCCAGGCCCGACAATCGCGAGGGCTGGCTCAACGGCGAGACCCCCGACCTGGTCGAGGAGTATCGCGACCCTGGGAGTCCGTCGCCCGAGCCAGGCCTCGACGTGCGGCTGTGGGACCCCTCCTCGCAGCTGCGGTTCAAGCCCAAGGGCCATGTTCCGCCTCGGCCGGACGGCGCTCCCAACCGTGAGCCCGTCGCCGCGATCACCGACGAGGGAGGGCCATGACCGACATTCACGACCGGTTGGCCGAGCTCAAGGAGCTGGGGCTCTATCGCCGCTTGCGAATGGTCAGCGGACCACAGGGCCCGCGGGTGGTGCTCGACGGAAAGCCGGTACTCCTGTTGTGCTCGAACAACTACCTGGGATTGGCCGACCACCCGCGCGTGCGCGAAGCGGCTGCCGAAGCAGCGCTGCGATGGGGCGTCGGCGCCGGAGCTTCGCGGCTGGTCTCGGGCAACATGACCATTCACCGGCGTCTCGAGGAGCGCATGGCCGAGTTCGAGGGTCGGGAGGCGTGCGTGCTCTTCGGATCGGGCTACCTCGCCAACACCGGGGTGGTGGCGGCCCTGGCTCGCGAGGGCGAGGTCGTCTTCTCGGATGCCCTCAACCATGCGTCGTTGATCGACGGGTGCCGCCTGGCGCGCGCCGAGACCTTCGTCTATGACCACCTGGACACCGAGCACCTGGCCTGGGGCCTCGAGCAGGCTCGCGGCCGCGGGGCGCTGATCGTGACCGACGGGGTGTTCTCGATGGACGGGGACGTCGCGCCGCTGGTGGAGATCGTGGAGCTGGCCCGAGAGTACGACGCCCGCATCGTCGTCGACGAGGCGCACGGGACGGGCGCGATCGGCCCGGGCGGGCGTGGCGTGGCCGCGGAGGCGGGCCTCGAAGAGGAAATCGACGTGATCGTCGGCACGTTGGGCAAGGCGCTGGGCTCCTACGGCGCGTACGCCGCCTGTGACTCGGTCATGGCGCGCTATCTGGTGAACACCGCGCGACCGCTGATCTTCTCCACCGCGCTCCCTCCCCCCGCGGTGGCCGGGGCCCTGGCCGCCCTGGACCTGCTCGAGGAGCAGCCGCGCCGCGTGCGCAAGCTGCAGGTGAACGCCGACATCGTGCGGGGCGAGCTCGAAGCCGCCGGCTACGACGTCGGGGGCTCGAGCACGCAGATCGTGCCGATGGTCATCGGTGACGCCGAGACGGCGATGCGGGTGTGCGAAGCCGCACTGGAACGGGGAGTGTTCGCCCAGGCCATCCGCCCTCCGACGGTGCCCGAGGGCTCCTCGCGACTGCGGCTCGCCGTCATGGCCTCGCATACCAAGAGCGAGCTTCGCGCCGCGGTGGGGGAGCTGACCCGGGCAGCGGCCGCGGGCGGCGCGCATCCGCGAGAGCAGCGCAAGGTCCCTGTCCCTGAAACGGCGCCGATCGCCTCCTCCCGTGTCTTCGACGCCGAGGCCCGCGAGGCGACGGTGGCGCGCGCGGCGTAGCCGTCCACTCGTCCTGCGCGGCTGCTTCGTCACCGGCACGGACACCGGAGTCGGCAAGACGGTCGTGGCCGCGGCGGTCGCCGCCGGGCTCGCCGCGGCGGGAACCAGCGTCGCTGCCTTCAAGCCGGCGCTGACCGGCGCCGACGAGCCGCCGGACTCCGGTTGGCCGCCCGACGACGAGCTCCTGGCGTGCGTCACCGGTCAGCGCCCGCACGACGTGGCCCCGCGGCGCTTCGGCCCGGCGGTCTCACCCCATCTCGCTGCGGAGCTTGCGGGGAGCCGCCTGAACCCCGTCGACCTCCTGGCGGACGCCCGGCGGGCGGGGGCCCACACCGACGTCTTGGTGGTGGAGGGCGTGGGCGGGATTCTCGTGCCGCTGGCTCTCGACTACACCGTGCGCGACTTCGCGTGCGATCTCGGCCTTGCGGTGATCGTCGCCGCACGCCCCGGACTGGGCACGATCAACCACACCCTGCTGACCCTCGAAGCGCTCCGCGCGGCAGACCTCGATGTGGCCGGTGTCGTTCTCACCCCCTGGTCGCGGAAGCCGAGCCGACTCGAATCCTCCAACCGCGACACGATCGCCGGTCTCGGGCAGGTCGACGTGGAGATGCTTCCCCGGGTCCGCAGTCCCACCGTGCCGGCGCTGGCCGCCGCCGGCGCAGCTCTTCCGCTCAGGCGGTGGGTACTGGCATGATCGGCATGTGGCGGGTAAGGCCTACACGCTTACGGTGCGCGACGGACCGAAGGTGAGCCGGGAGCGTTTCCCCACGCTCACCGAAGCCATCCAGGCGCTCGAGCATGCGACGAGCGGACAGGTGGGCCGCAAGCTGCGCGACACGGTTGATTTGCGCTACCGCGAGTTCGCCCCGCTGGCTCAGGTGGCCATTCGGGCGGAGGTGTCGGGCCCGGGCGGCCTGCTGGCTACGCGCGGCGGGATCGACGTGCGGGGCGATGGCTCGACCGAGGCCTACACGGGCAGGGTGCGCCGCCGCCTGGTGGAGCCGCAGTCGGATGAGACCGTCTACGAGGCCCTGGGGCGCGCGCTCGCGCGGTGAGGACCGCCGCCCCGGGCGCGTCGAGGAACTACAAGCTCAGCAGCGCGCCATAGCGACGCAGCCAGCGCTGGTGGCACCGATACTCCGGGAAGCGCTGCTCGAGCAGCGCCCAGAATCGCGGGGAGTGATCGGCGATCTCGAGATGGCACACCTCGTGCCAGACCACCGAGTCGAGCACGCCGGCCGGAGCCAGCAGGAGGCGCCAGTTGAAGCTCATCGCCCCGGTTGCCGAGCAGCTGGCCCAGCGCGTGCGCTGAGCGCGGATGGTCAAGCCCGCATAGCTCGTTCCCGCGACCGAGCAGGCGCGGTCCAGGCGCGGTGCGATCTCCACGCGAGCGCGCCGCCGATACCAGCGCTCGAGCGCCGGGCGGTGTTCGCCCGAGGGGACGAGCAGCTCGGTTCCCCGGCGGCTGACCCGCGTGCGCCCCGGCTCAGGCACCAGCGTGAGCGCCTCGCCGAGGTAGGGCACCTCCCCCTCCGTCGCGCCCAGCTCCGCCCGAGCTTGCGCGAAGGCGTGCAGACGACGCTCGATCCAGGGCGCGAGCTCACGCACGGCCGCGGCGGCGTCGCCCGCGCGGGCGCGCCGGGGCAGGACGACCTCCACCCCCGCGGCGGGATCCACCAGGACCCGGACGCGGCGGGCGCGGTCCGAGCGCCGGATGGAGTAGGCGATCTCGCTCACGGCGCGCAGGGTACGCCCGGAAGCGGCGGCCGGGCGACACCCCGGCCCCTGCGAGCGGATAATCGGCGCGTGAAAGCGCGATGCCACGTGAAGCTCCCTCCCGGCGTCCGTCCCCCGTTCGAGGTCTACGTCAACGGAGTCGCGCAGCGCGAGGGCAGCGACTACGCATATGAGAGCGGCGTCCTGCTGTTCGACCGTCCCCTCGCCCAGGAGGGTCGCGTGGCCATGTGGCGCTGGCTGGTGGGCGCGTTCGGCGTGGGCACCTACCGCCCCAACGACACGGTAGACGTGCGCTACCGGCTCGAGGGACGTGAGCTCGTCGCCCACGCTCTGAGCGTCGAGCCGCCCGCCGACTCGGGCGCCGCGTCGCGCGGTGACTGGCCGGGTTGAGCGGTCAGCTCAGCGCGCCCGCGACGCCGCCGTCCGTAGCGTCCCACGGGCGCAGCGTGCGCAGGGCGGAGAGGATCGCGCGTGTCGCGGGTGACTTGTTCAGCGTGTAGAAATGGATGCCGGGAGCGCCGCGAGCCAGAAGGTCGGCGCACTGCAGCGTGGCGTAGGCGACACCGAACTGGATCACCGCATCCGGGTCGTCGCGACGCAGCTCGAGCGCCTCGAGCAGAGCCGAAGGGATCGAGGCGCCGCACATCGATGTGAAACGCTTGATCTGATCGACGTTGGTGACCGGGATGATCCCGGGGACGATGGGCAGCTCGATCCCGATGGCGCGGGCCTCGGCGACGAAGTCGTAGTACAGGCGGTTGTCGAAGAACAGCTGCGTGATCAGAAAGGACGCGCCCGCGGCGACCTTCTCCTTGAGGAACTTCAGATCGCTGGTCAGATCGGGGGCTTCGGGATGCACCTCGGGAAAGCACGCGGCGCCGATCGAGAAGTCGTAGTGCTCGCGGATCAGGGCCGCGAGCTCGGTCGAATACAGCAGTCCGCCGGGATGGGGCTTCCACTCGGTTTGGCCCTGTGGCGGATCGCCGCGCAGGGCGAGCACGTTGTCGATGCCCGACGCCTCGACCTCGTCGAGGATCTCCCGCAACTCGCCCTGCGTGCTTCCCACGCAGGAGAGGTGGGCCATGGCCTCGAGGCCGAAGTCCTCCTTGATGCGCTTGACGATCTCGATGGTGCGGGTGCGGGTGGAGCCGCCCGCACCGTAGGTGACCGACACGAAGGAGGGCTCGAGCGGGCGCAGATCCTCGAGCGCCTGCTGCAGGCTCCGCTCGCCCTCCTCGGTCTTGGGTGGGAAGAACTCGAACGAGAACACCGGCTCCTCGCTGCCGGCGATGATCTCGTCGATTCGCATGACCGGCGATTCTAGGCTTTCCGGCGCACCCTCAGGCGGTCGCCGCCTCCCAGCGCTCCGGGTCGCCCTCCAGCCGCCGCGTCCTGCCCGCCAACTCGAGGTGGCGCAGGTAGCAGAGCGTCTCCGGCAGCCACCAGGCGGCGGTGTCGGTGCTGAGCCCCTCCCCGTAGACGCGCGGCACGATCTCATACGCCGTGAGCGGACTGTCGGCGATCGCCGCGACCACGGCGTGCAGGCGCTTGTGGACGAGGGCCTGGTTGGCGCGTACATGCGCGCGCACGTCGGCGAACGGCCGCGCGTGGCCCGCGAGGCAGAGGCGGGCATCCAGCCGGTCCACGACCTCGAGGGACCGGAGGAACTCGCCCGCCGGATCGGGGGTGTAGCCATAGTCGAAATACAACGACACCCGACCCAGCAGGTGATCGCCCGAGATGAGTACGCGGCGCTCGGGCGCGAACAGGCACACGTGTGACGGCGCGTGGCCGGGGGTCTCATGCACCGTCCACTCGCCCAGGTCGGTGATGAAACGCACTCCCTCGACAAGCTCCCGGGCAGGCTCGACGACCTCCGCGATCCCGATCCCCCGGTCCCGCCGGGCCTGGGCAAAGCGCCGCAGGGGCTCCGCGGGCACGCCGCTCTGCCGGGCCACCTCGATGCGCCGAGCCAGCGCGGCTTCAGGATCTTCGAGGGTCGCGGTCATATGGCCGTGGTCGGGGTGCATCCACAGCTCACATCCCGCTCGTTCGAGGATCGGGGCCGCCTGCCCGTAGTGATCGGCGTGCGCGTGCGTGCACACGAGCAGGCGCACCTGCTCGAGCCGCAGGTTGACCTGGTAGAGCGCCCGTTCGAGATCGGCGAGCGAGCCCGGCTCGTGCATCCCCGTGTCGACGAGCACGATTCCGTCTCCGGCCGCGAGGGCCCAGGCGTTGCAGTGCGGGACGCCGGGCCACGGCAGCGGGAGGCGCAGCCTCCAGACGCCCGGCAGGACTCGTTCGCCTCGTCCGAGCTCGCGCTTGCGGGCAGCCTGCACCATCAGCGGCACCCTATCCTCGCCCGCCATGGGGAAGCGAAACCGCCGGCGCGAGAAGCTGGACGCTCCGACCACTGACTACGCCGACCCCGAGGGCAACGTGCTGACGCTGCGCGGATCGCTGTCCGCGGCGACGCGCCGTGAGTACGCGAGCGTCGCGGCCGGATCGCCGCTCTCGCGTGAGGATGCGTGGCAGCGTTCCGCGGAGTTCCTGTTCGAGCGCCTGGCCGTGCGGTGGACCGTGGCCGACCTGCCGTTGGAACGCCAGCGCGACCTCCTGGGGCGTTACCGCATGGCCTCGCCCGACGAGCGCGGCTGGATCCGCAACGTATTGCGCGAGCACCTGGCCGAGCACTTTCCCGAGCTCACGCCTCCCTAGGAGCCCTCCCGGCCGATAGCGTGCGCGCCATGCGCCGCACGAAGATCGTCGCGACCATCGGCCCCGCCTCCGATGACCCGGCGGTGCTCGAGCGCCTCGTGCGAGCGGGGATGGACGTGGCCCGATTGAACTTCTCTCACGGCACCCCCCAGCAGCACGCCGGCACCGCGCAGCGGGTGCGCACCGCGGCCGAACGGGCTGGACGCTCGGTGGCCATCCTCCAGGACCTGCCGGGTCCCAAGCTGCGCATCGGCGACCTGCGCGACGGGGTGGTGGAGCTCAAGCCCGGCGAACAGGTCACGCTGGCCAGCGGATCCGACGCCCTCGGCGACGCCGGCACCATCTCGCTGCCCTGGGCCGGGCTCTGCGACGCAACCGGCGTCGGCGAGGTCATCTATCTCACCGATGGATCGGTTCGCCTCCGCGTCAAGGCGCTGCGCCACGCAGAACGGGAGGTCGACACGCTGGTCGAGCTCGGCGGCACGGTCTCGTCACATCAGGGTCTCAACATGCCGGGGGAGCTGGCGGAGCTGCCCTCCGTTCCCGAGGAGGACCTCGACCTCCTGCGCTTCGGGGAGTCCATCGGCGTGGACCTGGTCGCCCTCTCCTTCGTGCGACGCGCCGAGGACATCGACGAGGTTCGCCGCCACACCCGACTGCCGCTGATCGCGAAGATCGAGAAGCCCCAGGCGGTGCGATCGGTCGAGGAGATCCTGCGGGCCTCGGACTGCGTGATGGTGGCCCGCGGCGATCTGGGCATCGAGCTGCCCATCGAGGACGTGCCGATCGTCCAGAAGCGGGTGATCGCGCTGGCCGGCGCGCTCGCCCGGCCGTCGATCACCGCGACCCAGATGCTCGACTCGATGGTCGCCTCCAGCCGGCCGACCCGCGCGGAGGTGGCCGACGTGGCCAATGCCATCCTCGATGGCACCGACGCCCTCATGCTCTCCCAGGAGACGGCGATTGGCAGCTATCCGGTCGAGGCCGTGGAGATGATGGCCGCCATCGCCGAGCGCACCGAGCCCGAGGCCCCGTACGAGCGCTGGAACCAGGAGCGGGTGCGTCGTGACGAGCGCGACCCCGCCTACACCGTCGCCTACGGCGCCTGCTCCGCCGCCCGCGAGCTCAATCTCGCCGCGCTGGTGATCCCCACGCTGTCGGGTCGCTCGGCGCGGCTGATCTCCGCCCACCGCCCGCAGGTGCCGATCTACGCGCTGTCGCCGGGCAAGGAGACGGTGCGGCGCTGCGGCCTGATGTGGGGCGTGCAGGCGGCCCGCATGCGCCGCCACGAAGTGACCGAGGAGCTCATCGCCGACGCCGCCGTCCGGGCGCTCGAGGAGGGCTGGGTCAAGCGGGGGGAGCGGATCGGCATCACCGCCGGACTGCCGAGCGGAGGGCCGGGGACCACCAGCCTGTTCCAGATCCAGGAGGTCTAGCGCCGGCGGATCCCGAGCGTGTTCACGCGGCGCGCGAGTAGAAGGCCGCTTCGGCGCGGCCCAGCTCGGTGACGGGATCGTCCCCGTACATCCATTCGCGCGCGATCCGATGCCAGTTCCGTGTGCTGCGCAGCTGGCCGATCACCGCGAGGGTGAGCATCTCCATCCGCCGCGCGAAGAGGTGCTCGGGGCGTATGTCCTGGTGGCGCATCTCGCGGAAGTGGCTGGAGCGAGGGTCCGAGGACTCGATCACCACCTTCGTGGCGATCTCCGAGGTGAGCGTGATCTCCTCGTCGGTGGTGTACCACCAGATGGAGTCGCGCACGTAGTTGAACAGGCGCTGGTGGTCGACGCGCTCGGGCTCGGGCAGGAAGCCGGACTCCCCCAGCAGCCGGTGCAGCTCGTCCTTGTCATTCTCAACCAGCGCGCGCTGGCAGGCCAGCTCGAGCTCCACCGGCTCAGGCGCCATGCGCTTGAACAGCCCGAAGTCCAGGAAGGCGACCTTCCCGTCCTCCATCAGCATGAAGTTGCCGGGGTGGGGATCGCCCGAGAACTGGTGGTGGCGGTACAGGCAGCCCATGAAGAAGCGAAAGACGATCTCGCCGAGGCGGTCGCGATCGGCCTGCGGATAGGTCTTGAGCTCGTCGAAGCCGGTGCCGTAGACGAACTCGGAGACCATCACCCGCTCGCGACACAGCCGGGTGACGACGTCGGGAACGGCGATGAACGGATGGCCGCGAAAGATCCGGGCCAGCGACCGCTGGTTCTGGGTCTCGAGCTCGTAGTCGAGCTCCTCGTTGATGCGCACGCGGATCTCGTCGGTGATGGCCTTGGAGTCGAGGCCCGGGGCGATGCGGTGGGTGAGCCGGAGGATGAGCCCGAGGTTCTGCATGTCGGCGCGGACCGCCTTGTTGACGCCGGGGTACTGCACCTTCACCGCCACCTCGCGGTCGTCGTGCAGCCGCGCGCGGTAGACCTGGCCGATCGAGGCGGCGGCGATCGGATCCTCCTGGAAGGACTCGAAGACGTCCTCGATGGGCTCCTCGAGCTCCTCCTCGATCACCTTTCTCATGTCCTCGAAGCGCACGTTCGGGGCGGCGTCTCGAAGCTCGCCGAGCTTGCGCTGGAACTCCTCGCGGTACTCCTCGGGCACCAGCCCCACGTCGAGGAACGACATGACCTGGCCGAGCTTCATGGCCGCACCCTTCATCGTCCCCAGGGCGGTCACGATCTGCTCGGCGGCCTCGATGTGGCGCTTCTCCAGCGCCTTGGTGCGCCCCTCCTCGGAGCGGGCGACGTTGGTCACCTTGGTGCCCGCCTGCCGGACGGCCTGGCCGGCGGCGACCCGGCCAACCTTGGCGGTCCGGGTGACCCGGCCGGTGGGAATCCTGTCCTTAGCCATTGGGGTGCATCCTAGGCGTGCGGCTGATCGTTGACATCCTCCGCGGCCAGCGCCTAGGGTTACGCAGCTTTAAAGCGCTGAAGCCGCCCCAACCGAGGAGATCGCATGACCGACGTGCTCGAGACCGCCGGGTTGACGCAGCGGAAGATCTCTCGGTTTGGCTGGAAGCCTTCGCTTCCGGACCTGCGTGACCACATAGCCGATGCCTCGGACCTCGCGGTCCGCGAGGAGGTCGATCCGCGCGCCGACCTTCCCGAGGTCTTCGACCAGGGCCAGCTGGGCAGCTGCACCGCCAATGCCGTTGCCGGCGCGGTGGAGTACGACGCAAAGCTCGGAGGCTCGGACCCGGGCGTCCTGTCGCGGCTGTGGATCTACTACTACGAGCGCAAGCTCGAGGGCTCACCCTCCAACCAGGACACGGGCGCCTTTGGCCGCGACGGCTTCAAGGTCTGCAAGACGCTCGGCGTGCCCCTGGAGCAGGGCTGGCCCTACGACATCGCCAAGTTCTCACAGGAGCCGGCGGCAAGCCTCGCCGATGAAGCCCACCAGCACCGCATCTCCAACTACCGGTCGGTCCCGCGCAACCTGGACGCCATGAAGGCGGTGCTCTCCAATCGGCAGACCATCGCCTTTGGCTTCACCGTCTACGAGTCCTTCGAGGCCGACGAGGTCGCAAAGACCGGCATCGTGCCCATGCCCAGCCGGGGCGAGAAGACGGTCGGTGGTCATGAGGTGCTGCTGGTCGGCTACCTCAAGGACGAGGCCAACTACGGGCTCGTCCGGAACTCCTGGGGCACGGGGTGGGGCCTGAAGGGCTACTTCCTGATGCCTTGGGCCTACCTTCTGGACGCCAACCTGGCCAGCGACTTTCGCACGATCGGCCGTCCGGCCGGAGCCTGAGCCGACCACGCCGAGCGGTCGTTCCCAACCGCAGCGATGATGGGTTCCGCGTGAGTGACGTCAAGACCGTTGACGAGATGGTGGCTCGTCTGCACAGCCTCGAGGACAGCCTTCAGATCGGCGATGGCGTGCGCTGGTTCAACCGCCTGCTGCTCGAGGTGACGCTACCCGTCCGCGAGGTGTTAGCTCATGCCCACCTCGCGGCGCCGCCTTTTCTGGAACGCCTCGATGTATTCATCGGGAATGCGTACTTCGACGCGTTGGCGGGCGCCCAAGGGGGGGACGGCGGCGTGCCCCGCGCGTGGGCGCCGCTCTTCGACGCGCGGCATGACCCCCGCATCGCACCGCTTCAGTTCGCGCTGGCCGGGATGAACGCTCACATCAACCACGATCTCGCCATCGGAACGGTCGTGACCTGCCGCGCCCTGGGGATGGCTCCCGGCTCTGCGCAGCAACACGATTTTCAAGCCGTCAACGCGGTGGTGACGGAAACCGAGGCACGCGTAAAGCGCTGGCTCTTGACCGGCGCCGTCAAGGAGCTCGACCATCTCGTGGCCCCGGCGGACGACCTCGCCGCCATCTGGAGCCTCGGGCGCGCGCGTGCCGCAGCCTGGGTGCGGGCGCAGGTCCTCTGGCATCTGCGAGGCGAGCCCGACATCAGCGCGGCCTGGATCGCGGTCAACGACCGCGCGACCGAGCTCGCCGGAAGAGCGCTCCTGTTACCCCTGCCCTACGCAGGCGCACAGGACCCGCTGCGCTAGCCGATCAGGACCGGGCGGCGGCCCCCCCGCGCTGGACCTGCGAGCCCGGGACGATGTCGTCGGACCCGTCGGGCCAGCGCACCCAGGCCTTGTGACCGCCGTCGTAGTCGTCGCCGAGCAGCACCAGCGTCGCCGGCTTGCCCAGCGCCGTGCAGGGCTCCCTGCCCTCGGGGTCGAGCCCGCGCCAGACCCGGATGAACGCATTGCCCTGCCACTCCTCTCCCACGCTCGAGGGGTCGGTATGGCCGGGACGGATCGACGTCTCGGCCGGGAGCTCCATCAGCGTGCCCATGATGGAGTCCTTGAGGTCCTGATAGCGCGTCGAGCCCGGGGCTCTCACGCCGCCGACCGAGTTGCGAAACAGCGTGTCGCCGGTGAACACGTCGTCGCCGTTGACGACCAACGAGAGCATCCCCGCAGTGTGACCGGGGGTGTGCAGCGGCTGGATCTCGAGGTCCCCGGTGACCAGGCGCTGGCCGGGTCGGAGCTCGCCGGTCGCCTGCTGCACCTGCTCACGCTCAAGTGGGTGGATCAACGCCTCGGCCGCCGGGTGGCGCTCGAGCACCTGCGAGAGCTCGGCGACGTGGTCGTGGTGGTGGTGGGTGAGGAGGACGTGCGTGAGCGTGAGCCCGTGCTCGTCGATTGCGGCCAGGAGCGGCGCCACAGGACCACCGGCGTCGATCATCACACCGACGCCGCCGTCTCGGTCACCCACCAGATAGGTGTTGGACAGGAACTGCTCGTGCATGGAGCGTTCGAGGATCACCGGCGCCGATCCTAATGGACCCCCACGCGCTACGCTGGCGCGGCATGGCGCTGCTGCACACCTGCTACCGCATCACCGACATCGACCGCTCCGTCGCCTTCTACCGCGCGCTCGGCTTCGAGGAGGTGCGCCGGCTGCCGATCCGCGACGAGGCGGTCAACGTGTTCATGAACATCCCCGGTGACGGGGACGAGCCCCGCCTCGAGCTCACGCACAACTTCGACGTCGACTCCTATGACCTCGGCTCCGGCTACGGGCACATCGCGATCACAACGCCCGACCTCGATGCGCGCCTGGCCGAGTTGGCCGCGCATGGCATCGAGCCCGAGAAGCCGCCCTACAGCGTGCGCGAAGGCGGGTCGCGCCTGTGCTTCGTGCGTGACCCGGACGGCTACCGGATCGAGCTGATCGAGCGCAGCTGAGTGGAGGCGTCGGAGAGGTCCGCGACGCGTCGGCTTGCCGTCATCGACCTGGGCTCGAACTCGTTTCGCCTCGTCCTGTTCACCGACGAGCCCGGTTCCTGGTGGCGGCGGACCGATGAGATCTATGAGCCGGTGCGCATCAGCGCCGGCATGGGCGACTCCAACGAGCTTCAACCCGCGCCGATGGAGCGGGCGCTGCACGCGATCGAGGCCTACGACCATTTCTGTCGCGCCAGCGCGCTGGCACCGCAGGACGTGCAGGCGGTCGCCACGAGCGCGATCCGAGATGCATCGAACCGCGAGGACTTCCTGGCCCGGGCCTCCGCCCTGTCCGATCTGCCCGTGCGGGTGCTCGCGCGCGAGGAGGAGGCCCGCTATGGCTATCTGGCGGCGGTGAACTCGACCACGCTCGCGGACGGCGCCGTCTTGGACCTCGGCGGCGGAAGCCTTCAGCTGATCGCCGTGCAGAATCAGCACGCGCTCGACCTGGGGTCGTGGCCGCTTGGCGCGGTGCGCATGACCGAGCGTTTCCTGCCCGACAAGAAGCCGTCGAAGAAGCAGCTCAAGGCGCTGCGCACGCACGTACGCGAAACGCTGGCCGACGCCACGTGGCTCTCGACCTGCGGTGATCGACTCGTCGGGATCGGCGGTGCGGTGCGCAACCTCGCAGCTGCCCTCCAGCATCGGGCGGGGCTCCCATCGTTGGGGGTGCAGGGCTTCATGATCGAGCGCGAGGCCTTGAGCTCGCTGGTATCCGAGCTCGCGGACGTGACGCCGTCCGAGCGCGGTGAGATCAAGGGGATCAAGCCCGAGCGTGGAGACGTGATTCTCGCCGGCGCCGCGGTCATCGAGGCGGTGCTCGAGTTCGGCGAGTTCGAGGCGATCGAGACGACCGAGGCGGGCCTGCGCGAGGGGATCTTCTTCGAGGCGCACCTAGCAGACCAGGACCCACCCGTGTTCGAGGACGTCCGTGACGCCAGCGTCCGCAACCTCGCCGGGCAATACCACACCGACCAGCCGCATGTCGATCACGTCGCCCTACTGTCCCTCGCTATGTTCGATGCTCTCGCCCGCGATGGCGTGATCGACAGCGACGGCGGCGAGCGAGAGCTGCTGTGGGCCGCGGCGATGCTCCACGACATCGGCATGACCATCAACTACGACGACCACCACAAGCACTCGCGCTACCTGATCCTCAACGCCGAGCTGCCGGGCTTCGCCCCTCGTGAGCTGGCACTGATCGCGCTGCTGGCCCGCTATCACCGTAAGGGCTCACCCTCGTTCGGCGACCTGGAAGCCCTGATGGGCGACGGCGACGAGGACCGGTTGGCGCGCGGAGCGGCGCTGCTGCGCCTAGCCGAGCAGCTCGAGCGCACGCGCGACCAGCTGGTCAGCGAGATCCGCGTGCGCGTCGACGACGACCGGGTCTCCCTCGAGCTCATCCATGACGGCGACGCGAGCGTCGCCCACCAGGCCACGGAGCGCCAGGTCGAGCTCTTCGAGCAGGCGTTCGGACGCCGGCTGGAGATCCTCGCGTAGGCGCGAGCTCAGGCGCCGGGGCGCCGGTGCTCGATATCTCCGGCCCGGGCGATCAGCAGATCGGCCACCAGGTCGGGGGCGAAGAGCCCGTGGTCGACCACTCCGGGCACAGCCGACAGCCAGGCGGCCAATTCCCGCGGGTCGTCGACCGCTCCCCGATAGTCGGCGATCAGCCCGCCGTCGGGACTGGGGTCGGTGCTCTCGCGCAGTTCCACCGGCTCCAGCGCCCGCAACGTCGCCGGCACGCCGAAGCTCTGCAGCTCGAGGGGCACCGGCGGCGCCAGGGCGTCGACCACCTTCTCGCCCGAGGCGATCACCACGAAGCGGCCAGCCGCCGCCGCGACGATCTTCTCCCGCGTGTGAGCCCCGCCCCCGCCCTTGACCAGCCAGCCGGCAGGATTGATCTGGTCGGCGCCGTCGATCGCGATGTCCAGGCGGTCGAGTCCGCCGTCGAAATCGAACGCCTCGACGGTGAGTCCGGCCTTGCGGGCAGCCTCCTCGGTGGCCACAGATGTGGCCACGCACCGCAGCTCCAGCGAGCGTTCGGCCAGCGCAGGCAGGAGGTAGGCGACCGTGGAGCCGGTACCCAGCCCCACCCGCATGCCGTCCTCCACGAGGGCGGCGGCGGCTTCGGCGGCCGCCCGCTTGTCTGATTCGGCGTCGCTCACGGGAGCGTGGTCATATCACGCCCGACCCGAGGGCGTCCAACCAGCACGAGATGGGCTTCAGTTCTCCGGTGCAGCTGCCGATGACACGACGAGTCGGTGCGATGCACGACGTTCGACCCCGGATCTCCGAGATCACCATGAGCCCGTTCATCATCTGGCAGGACAACAGCGGCGGCGTTGCCGCGGTCGTCGCCGACGGCTACGTGGACTTCGATGCCGCCCCGGCGCTCAAGCAGAACATCATCCGCCAGATCGACGCCGGCAATCGTCAGTTGGTGATCGACCTCTCCGCCGCAGAGTTCATCGACTCGACGGCGATCGGCGTATTGGTCGGCGGCCTCAAGCGGCTTCAGGGAGCGGGTGGATCGCTGGCGATCGTCTGTACGAACGAGAACATTCGCAACGTGTTCGAGATCGTCGGCCTGGGCGACGTCCTCCCTCTGCATCGCTCGCGCGACGATGCCATCTCCGCGCTTGCCCGCGCTGCCTGAGGCGCCGCCGCCGGATCCGGCTCCCGCGGACTCCGCCGCCGGTGAGCTGCGACTTCCCGCGCAGGCGTCCGAGCTGCACCGAGCGCGCGAGTACGTGGACCGGGCGGCGGCGAACTTCGGGTTCCAGGAGAGCGAGCGCTTCGAATTCGTGTACGCGGTCAACGAGGCCGTGACCAACGCGATCCGGCACGGGACAGCCGACGAGGCGGGGACGATCGGCCTGCGCATCCTCGTTGAGGACGATCGCCTGATGCTGGAGGTCCGCGACCGCGGCCCGTTTGTCACAGCCCGCGTCGAGAATGAGTCGCTGCTCGATCACGGCCGCGGCTTTGCGCTCATGGCCAAGCTCGTGGATGACGTCGCGGTGCAGGCCGGGCCGACGGGCACCAGCGTCCGTCTCGCCAAGCGCCGGCGAGGCCGGCTCAACGGTGTCGGAGTCGATCGTGGCTAGGCGCAGTCGTCGGAGCGCGCGCCTGGCCGCCCTACTCCTCATCGCGGGCGCGTGCGTTCCGGTAAACGCGGCGGCTCTGGACATCGCGGTCCCCAAGCTTCTCCCCGACAAGCTGTCGATCCCGGACCTGCGGCTTCCCGTGCTCGACCCGGTCACCAACCTGCTCAAGCCGCCTGCTTCCCCTCCCCCGTCGTCTTCCGCTTCCTCGCCCGCCCCGCAGTCCTCGGCGCCTGCGGCCCAGCCGGCCCCCGCCGCATCGACAGCCGTCTCGAGCCCCGCGCGCACGCGGAGCGCAGTCACCACCGGCCTTCCGGTGCACCGCCAGAGCTCGGCGATCCGTCGAGGCTCGACGCCGCGGACGCGCTCGACTCCATCGTCGACGCAGCCTGCCTCCCCAAGGCCCGCCGCGCGGGCGAGGGACGCAGCACAGGCTCGACGCGGATCGACCGCGCCAGCCTCCGTGCGGGTCACGAAGTCAAGGGCCGCTGGTCCGGTCTCCAAGGCCGGGGCTGGCCCGCTGCGCGCGGTCGATCGATTGGTTCCGCTACCGGTCCCCGACTGGAGCAAGCCGGTGATCCTCGCCCTGCTGGCGCTCGCCATCGCCCTGGCGATTCGATCCCGCCTGTCCACCGTGCGGGCACGACGCCTCGAAGCGCAGCGCGCGGGGCTGGTCGACGATCTTGACGCGATGCAATCCGCCCTGGTCCCCGCCGTGCCGCCCAGGCTCGGCGGGCTCGGCGTCTCGGTGGCCTACCGCCCGGCGGAGGGGCCGGCGGCGGGAGGCGACTTCTACGACGCGTTCCCGATTGCCGATACGGGGGTGGGCGTGGTCCTGGGCGACGCCTCGGGCCACGGTCGCGCCGCGCTCGCACGCTCGGCACTCATGCGCTACACGCTCCGCGCGTACGTGGAGGCCGGGCTGGAACCGCGGGCGGCGCTGGCACTGGCCGGGCAGGTGCTGTCAAACGGGAGCGGCGAGGACTTCACCACCGTCGCGGTCGGCGTCCATGACAACGTGACCGGAACGCTGACTTACGCCTCGGCGGGGCATCCTCCGCCGATCGTCCTGGGTCCGGCCGCCCACGACCCGGTGACTGTGTGTGCTTCGCCCGCGGTGGGATGGGGCGTGCCCACCGGCCGGCGCCAGACGACCATCAACCTGCCGATGGGTACCTTGGTCTGCTTCTTCAGCGATGGCCTCACCGAGGCGCGCGCGCGAGGCCAAATGCTGGAGCGCGAGGGCCTCAGGGCGATGCTGCGTTGGCTGGGTCCCGGGGTCTCGGCTGCGACCCTCCTGGCACGCGTTGGCGCCGGTGCCGACGACGCGTCGGATGACATGGCCGCCTGCATCATCGGCCCGGTTGTCGGGCGCAGCGCGTCTGCGCTGCGGATCGAGGAACTGGAGCTCGACGCCCGCCAGCTCGAGGCGGGCCACGCGGAACGTTTCCTCACGGCATGCGGCGTGTCGAGAGACGAGATCGCACCGGCCGTAACGCAGGCGCGCCGCGACGCCTCTGCATCCGACACAGTCGTCCTGCACGTGCAGGTCCAGCCTGGTCCGGCCCAGGTCACGGTCACGCCGCGAAAGGCCGCGGGGCCCGGTGCGGGCGAGACCTCGCCGGGGCCCGTGCCGGTCTTTGCCCCAGCCTAGGCCGGGGGCAGGTCAGGCGCGCGTTCGGTGCGCTCGATGAGCTCGGCGCGATCGGTTCCCCGACGCGCCAGCGCCTCGTCGAACGTCGAGCCGTACACGCGCATGACGGCGAACAGCAACTCCACGGTTCCAATCGCCGGAGCGCCCCGCTGGGCAGCGAACTCCTCGGCGCAGGCGATCACGCAGGCGAGCGTGTCCTCGGCGCATTCGGCGTCGGTCCATCCGATTTCGTAGGACGGCGCGACGCGGGCATCCGAAGCCTCGTCGACGCCGGCCGCGCGCAGCGTGCACCCGGCGTCGCCATGAACCCGCAGCGCCCGGAGCCACCGCTCGACGGCTTCTTCGCGCGAGCCCGCGAACGCCAACGCCGTGCCGGCGAAGCCGATCACGGTCATGGCATCTTGCGAAAACCCGATCGCGGTGGTCATTCTCGGACTCTCGGCTCGTTAGGTGCGCCCCTCAACCGCGACCGGGCTCCAGTCAATCGAGCGTCTATGCGAAGCGGCCAACGGGCCGAGGGCTCAGCCGAAGCGGAGGGTCCAGGTCGCCCGGTTGACCCGCCTGATCCCGCCCGCATCGGTGCTGTCATAGACCGCCTTGACCCTGACCGAGTGACGCTTGAGAGCGTTGATGGTCGAACGTGGCAGCGGCACGCGTACCTTGGGGTTGTCATAGGCGCCGATCAGAAACCGCGCACCGGCGATCCGACGCCCACTGGACGTGCGCAGTGTCAGGGTGCCCAGGCAGTAGCGGAGGCTCAGGCGCGGGCAGGAGCTGCGGAGGTAGGCCTGTCCGCCCTGCGTGACCGGGCCGACCTTGCTCTGCGTGCGCCCGCATCCGAAGGCCGAGCTGCGGGTCACGCGCTGGTAGCAGGGGAGCGTGCCGCGGAAGGGGAGCACGCGCCCCACCAGGGCATCCTCGGAGTACCACACGTTGCCGTCGGGTCCGACGGTGACGCCCGCGGCGGGGCTGCGAGCGTTCAGCAGCAACGCGTTCCCGAGCGGGACCGCGGGCAGGCGCGAGAGGCAGGCCGCCGGGTTCTGCCCGCCGCAGCTGATGCCGGGCGGCCGGCCGCTCGGGATCTGATCGCTGCTCACACGAACGAAGAAGCCGCCCGCCGCCGCCCACAGCGTGGAGCTCCCGGGGCCGCGGACCACGTCGGTCGCTCCGGCCGGCAGGGTGAACGTACTGACGGCGCCCGACGGCGCAACCCGCCCCAGGGCGCCTGAGGTCGAGCTGTACCAAAGCGCACCATCCGATGCCGCCGCGATCCCGCCATCCGCTTGGCGGCCGCTCCCCGCACCGACCGCGCTGACCGCTCCGGCGACCGTCACCCGAGCCACCAGCGGCCCGGCCGCGATCCACAGGGCTCCGTCGGCACCGACCGTGATGCCGTGGGTCTGGCCGACGCCGGCACCGGCCAGCCCGACGAAGGACACCGCCCCGGCCGGCATGGCTCGGCCGACGATAGAGCCGGCCGGAAACCACAGCGCTCCGTCGGGTCCGGTGACGATGCCGGTCGGCGACACACCCGGCAGCGGGATCTCCCCCACCGGTCCGTTCGGTCCAACCACCCCGATGGCCCCAGGGCGGACGTACCAGATGTTGCCGTCGGGGCCCTTGGTGATCGCGCGAGGCATCGGCCCGGCGGGGATGGCGACACGCTGCATCCCGCCGGCTGAGTCGACCCGCATCAGCGCCGGACCTCCGGCGTCCACCAGAACCCACACGCGCCCGTCACCCCCGGCGGTGATGGGTCCCACCGCCCGTGCGCCCGGGATGGGGAAGTGGGCGCAGGCGCTCGGAAACCGATCCGCGTCGCGGCTGATATCCACGTCGACCGTGCACGGCTGGGCCGTCGCCGGTGACGCGAAGGCCAGGCAGATCGCCGCCGTCACGCCGAGGAGGCCTGTCCGCAGAGCTCCGCGATGAGAGGCCGCGCAGCGAGCCGGCCGACTGGCGGATGTGGAGCGGGTCAGCACGATCGAGGTCGCCCAGTGTAACGAGGGCTTGCCCGGATCTTCAGCCTCCCGCGCACTCCTTCAAGCCGGCGGCCTTGGCCTTGACGTCGTCCTCCTTGCTCAGCCCGGCCTGTTGCTGAAGCAGCGAGGCGGCCTCCGTCGGACGGCCGGCTTTGACCGCTTCGTGGGCCTGCTGCGTCACCGCGACCTCACGCCCAAGTCCCGACAGGAACTCCTGATAGGCGCTCGCCTTGTCGCTCGGAGGCTTGACCGCCTTGAGCTTGGCGATCCCCTCGGCCGCCAGGGGGGCTGTCTTCTCGAGGTAGCCGGCCACCCCGGACAGGCTCTCCGGGATGGGAACCGCCCGGATCTTGGCGTTGTAGGTCTTGCAGATGCCGTTCGCCTTACCGACGAAGTCACTTCCGCCGCACCCGGCCGCCGGAAGGGTCAACACGACGGTCACGATGCCGATGACGCGCAGGGAAGGAGACACGAGAGACGGGCAGGGTAGCTGAGCGTGGATCTCAGGCGATGCGCAGGACGAGCTTGCCGCGGGTGCGACCGGCTTCGCCCTGGGCGTGCGCTTCCGCGGCTGCTTCCAGCTCGAAGGTCTTCTCGATCTCGACCGTCACCTCGCCGGCCACGATGAGCTCGGAGATCTGACGTAGGGCGGCCCCGTCGGGCTCGACCAGGAAGGGGCTGACGCGAAGGCCGCGGGCCTGGGCGGCGGCCTGGAGCTCGGGCGACACCCCGCCGGGGACCGCGACGAGCAGGCCGCCGTCTCGCAGCACGGCCAGCGATCGAGTGCTCGTGGAGTCGTGCGCGTCGCCGACCAGGTCGATGACCACGTCGACGTCATCCACGGCCTCCTCGAAGCGCACCGCGGTGTAGTCGATCTGCTCGTCGGCTCCCAGCGCGGCAAGCCACTCGTGGTTTCGCCGGCTGGCCGTGCCGATGACGTAGGCACCCAGGTGCTTGGCGACCTGCACGGCCAGGTGGCCGACGCCCCCCGCAGCAGCGGTGATCATCACGCGCTGCCCCGGTGCAACCTCGGCGGTGTCCACCAACGACTGCCAGGCGGTGAGGGCGGCCAGTGGCACCCCGGCCGCCTGCTCATGGGTCACGGACGGGGGCTTGGAAGCGAACTGGCGAGCCGGCGCGGTCACGTACTCGGCGTAGGCCCCGGCCGCGCGCGGAAACCACGGCATGCCGAAGACCGCGTCACCGGGCCTTCGCGTCGTCACCCCGAAACCGATCTCCTCGACCACCCCGGAGACGTCCCAGCCGAGGATGAAGGGCGGCTCGCCGAGTACCGCGGCCATTCCCGCTCCCGACCGGGTCTTCCAGTCCACCGGGTTGACCCCCGCCGCATGGACCCGCACCAACACCTCGGTCGGCAGCGGCTCGGGCCGCGCCACGTCCCGGACCTCGAGGACCTCCCCGCCGCCGAAGGTGCGCTGGGTGATGGCTCGCATCGTCTGCGTCGTGCTCATAGGTCGGCGGTAGCGACCCGATCGGCGTACCGTTGCAGCTCACGGATTGCCGCGCAAGGCTTTCAGAGGTACCGCTACGGGGATTCGAAGTGCGGACACGGTCTCGCTGTAGAGCCAGATTTGGCTCTACAGCGGGAATAATGCACCGCTCACGACCGCAAGAAACCGCTCGCGCGGGGTGCTGACTTTCACCAGACTTTCACCCAGTCAGCTCGGCTGAGCGCTCAAGGAATGCCGTCAGACGGTCCGCAGCCTCTCGCTCCCCGCCAGGCAGTAGATGCCCGTAGACGTTGTAGGTCACCCGGATGTCGGCGTGCCCGAGATAGGTTGAAAGTTCCTTCGCATTGAGGCCGGCGGCGATCAGGTAGCTGGCAGCGCAGTGGCGCGCCTCGTGCGGCGTGAGCGGCTCAAGTCCCGCCGCTTTCCACGCCTTGCGCGCCCGTGCCCGCGTGGTCGAGGGCACAAACGGCGACGTTGGCGTCCGTCCGAACACGAGCGCCTCGCCGGTCCGGCCCGTCCGTAGGCGATGCGCCGCGAGCCCTTGCCGCAGCGGGCCGGCCATCGGCACCGCACGCCGACCGGCGTCGCTCTTGACCTCGATTTCCCCGTCGCTGTCGTCCCACGCGCGGCGAACATGTATCACCTTGGCGTCGAAGTCCACGTCAGTCCAGCGCAGTCCCCTCAGCTCCCCACGACGCAGGCCCGCATAGAACGCGGTCGCCCACAGCGCCCGCTCGCCTTCGGGCAACGCGGCGATCAGCCGCTCAGCCTGCTGAGGCGAAGCGATCGTGTCGCGCCGCCCCCGCACGGCGGGCAGTTGCAGGCCGTCCGTGGGGTCGATGGCAATCTCGCCGCGGTGCATCGCGCGACGGCAGATCACCTGCAACGGGTTGAGAATGTTCTGGATGCTGCTTGCGGCGTAACCGTCGCCGTGGAGCCGTTCCACAAGGTGCTGGACCATGCCTCGATCCAACGCGGAGAGCCTCACGCTCCCGAGCTGCGGGAGCACGTGCAGCCGCAGCCCGCGCTCGTAGCCGCGGATCGTGGACGGCTTGTACGCTCGCCCGCTGCGGTCGAACATCGACCCGTCTCGCATCCCGGCAATCAACGCCTCGCCAGCATGCTGCAGGGTGGTCGACGTCGAGGCGCGCAGCCGCCCCTTCCGCACCGCGGTGCTCGCATCGTGCCGCCAGTTCCGTGCCGCTGCGAGCGAGTCGAAATGTTTGCGGATCAGCTTGCCGTCCCGGGCGCTGTAGACGGTGGCCTGGTAGGAACAGTCACAGCCAGACTCGCGACGGCACCCAGCACGGTGGCGCTGGTAGATGCCCGGGTCCCTGGTCTTGACGAGCCGGCGGGCCGCCATCACGCGCCCCCTCTCGTGGGCGCGTGGAACGCACGGTTAAGCCCGGCGACCTGCTCGACGGACCGCGCATCGAGACGATACCCCTGAGAGGCGAGCCACAAGACCGCCTCGTCAACGTCATCGGGCAGATACGGACTATTAGCGTCGAAGGAGACGACCAGACCCGACGCGTCAGGGTCCTGCCCGTCCCAGTAGACCCAGCCGACGCGGGGGTTGGTCGCGTCGTCGCCGGGGGTGAGGTCGTATCCGTTGTCGTGGGGGTTGGTCGCGGTCAGGGCCACGAGGGCTTGGTCACCCATGTTGTGTGCGAGTTCCTTTCGGTCGTGGCGCCGAAGGGACGGGTCCCGGGGCGAGGAGCGGGCGGGTAGCCTGCGCGACGCATCGAAGCCAGCCTGCTTCGGTGCCAGCCCCCGGGACGTTGCAAGCGTCGCCGGGGGCACTTGATTGGTACGCGCATCCTACGCCCTCTCGCAACCGGGAAGCAACGTCAGTTATGGAACCGCCGCCGAGCGGCTTGGAGCTCGGCCCAGGCGCTCGGGTAGGGACGCAGACAATCTCGGGAGGATCGCTGCCCGACAGGGGCATGGGGAGACCTTCGGTTGGGGTCGGGACCATCGGAGTAGCGCGCTTCACAGCACGGCCTCGGCGTTCTCGTCGGCCCAGCGCTCGAGCTCGCGCACGGGCACCAAGCGCAGCTTGCCCCGGCGCACCAGACGGACATGGGGCTGGACCCACCGCTCGAACGAATCGAGAGACAGCCCCAGTGACGCGGCGGCCTCAGCGCGCGTCAGGGCGATTCGAGGAACCGGACGGGGCGGGGGTTTCATCGGGGCCTCCCGCACCTCTGGCTCATGGTCTTGGCGTCCATCAGCTCTGGCCCCTGAGCCAACGGGGTCCCAACGAAGCAGCTCAACGACCCGCCGCGCAATCGTTTCCACCGCTGCCCATCGACGTCGGGTCTGGTCAAGTTCATGCGTGCGTGCGTCCGGTGCTTTGGTTCGCTCGGGCGGGCGCCGCTGTCCGGTCAGTAGGGGAGGTTTGGCCCGTGGTGGTCACCGGGGGTTGGGGGCGTGCGCCTCGCGTTGGGCGGCGGCAACGCTGGTCGTGATTGCGAGGCAGCCGGGTTGGGCGCGCGGGTGACGCGTGTTTTCAGCGCCCGGCCGTGGCTGATGGCGTATGCCGTGCCTGTGAGCAGGGAGCGGGCGTGGTTGAGGTCGATCTTGCGTTGATGCTGCTCGCGGCTGCTGCCTTCGCCGCTGGCGTATTTGTTTTGGGTGTGGTGGCTTTCTTCGATGACGTGCGTGGTGCCGGCGAGGTCGGCGAACTCTTCGGGGGTGTTGGTGCGGTGAAGGAGGATGGTGTCGACGTTGCCGAGGATGCGTGCGGCTTGTTCTGGTCCGCCCATCCCGGCGATGACTTGGGGGATGAGCACGAGTGCGGCGTGAAAGCCGCGGGCTTGTTCGATGCGTTCGGCCATGGCGCCGCCTTCGGCGATGGCGGAGAATTCATCGACGACAAGAAGGCACGGCTGCCCGGCCGGTTTGCGGGTGGTGAAGTAGTGCGCGAAGTCTTCAAAGAGGAACCGTGCGAGGGCGTTTCGTTCGTCTTTTCGCGCGAGGCCGGGTAGGAGGAGGTAGGCGGCGTTGGTGTCTTCCCACGCCCAGTGGCCGTCGAGTGCGCCGTTGACTTGGCCGAAGAAGGACGCGTAGCGCAGGCGGACGTCTGCGACCTTCTCGCGCGTCAGCGCAGCCGTGTCGCGGTTGCCGACGTGCGCGGCTTTGAGGGTGTCGAGGTCGAGCCGGTCGACCAGCGCCCTGGCGTTTGTGGGCGGCCCATCGGGGTGAGCGCACGCCAGCTCCAGGGTCAGGCTGGCGACGTAGCGATACCAGACCGCGTCGCCTTCGCTGGGTAGCCCGACGACTTCGAGCAGCCGGTTTTGCAGATCCCCGGGCGAGCCGCGCCACCCATCAAAGCCGGCATCGGGAAACACGACCGGCTGGCGACCGGCGAGCTGCATCAGGGCGCAGAAGCGTTGTGCGTTGGCTCGGTCGCCTTTGCCGTCAAGGTAGAACAGCGGCAAACGGGTGGACTTCGCTAGGGCGTAGATGATCCGAAGCGCCGTCTCGGTCTTTCCCGACCCGGTCGCGCCCGCCACGACTGTATGACGTGCGAGGCGCTCCAGGGAGAGGATCACGTATCCATCGCGGGTGACCGGGAGCGCTGCCTCGCCGCTAATCTGACTCCCGAGCACGATCCCGCTCTGACCGGTCAAGTCTGTAGAAGTGGTGTAGCTGGAGCGTCGGGCCGTCGCTGGGATGCGGGCGGCCACCGCGGCGCTCATGATCGTCGGTCTGTTCCAGCAGTCCGAGATCAAAGGAGAACACCACGATGGC
>JALYZC010000149.1 GCA_030945905.1 Actinomycetota bacterium | reverse complement strand
CACTTAGGCGACTGCACGCAGGAGGGGCAGCCGTCGCGGCACGGGCATTCGGCGATCAGGCGGTGGGCGTCGGTGACGAGCGTCTCGAACATGCGGAACCCCTGGCGGGTGATGCCGACGCCGCCGGGGTGGCCGTCGTAGATGAAGATGGTCGGGCGGCCGGTCTGGGGGTGGAAGTTGGTGGACAGACCGCCGATGTCCCAGCGATCGCACATGGCCAGCAATGGGAGCACGGCGATCTGGCCGTGCTCGGCGGCGTGCAGCGAACCCAGCAGGCGCTCGATCGGAAAGTCGGCCTCGAGCAGGCCGTCGGGCACCTCGTACCACAGCGCCTGGGTCGTGAAGGTGGTCTCGGGGAGGTCGAGGCCGTTGAAGTCGATCAGCTCGTGGTCTGAGAGGCGCTTGCGCTGGTAGCCGAGCACCTGCTCGGTCACCGCCACCGGACCGAAGGACAGCACCACGCCCATCGTCTCGCGGCGATCGAGGAGCCGCTCGATCTCGGTGGATGTCTCGCGCTTTGGCTGGGTATAGAACTCACCTTGGAAGGGCGCGACCAGGGCTTGGCGCGTCTCCAGGTCGAGCTCGCGCACTTCGTACGCACGTGCCATGTGCAGGTACACCGCGCCCTCGTGCGCGGTCGAGAACGCCCGCGACGCCTCGATCGTCCCCAGCACCTCGCCCGAGCTGACGTCGATGACCGCGAAGGAGTCCCCGGTTGCCGAGCGCAGCGAAACGCCTGCGGCGGGGTAGTCCTGAGGCCGGCGCGGGACGAAGGAGCCCTGGCGCTCGCGCAGCTCACCCAGGGTGACCAGGCGCTCGGCATAGCCGCGCCAGCGCGGCCCCAGCGTGTCGGCGTCCTCCGCGGTCAGCGGCCCCTCGTGGGCGGCGCAGCGCAGGTGCGCGAGGTGGATGTCCTGGGACTCGTGGTCGAGGATCGCGGCCTCGACGGACCGCTCGAGGAACTCGTCGGGGTGGCGGCAGAAGAACTGATCCAGCGCGTCCTCACCGGCCACGTAGATCGCCAGTCCGCGCGCGCGCCTTCCCGCGCGGCCCCACATCTGGCGCAGGGAGGCCACCGTGCCGGGGAAGGTGACGCACACGGCGGCATCCAGCGCGCCGATGTCGATGCCCAGCTCGAGCGCGTCGGTGGTGACGACGGCCAGCAGCTCGCCGTCGACGAGCCTTCGCTCCAGCTCGCGCCGCTGGGCCGGCGTGTACCCCGCCCGGTAGGCGGCCACGCGCTCGGCCAGCTCGGGGGCGTCCGCGGCCAGGCGCGCCTGGGTGAAGCGGGCGATCAGCTCGACCGCCTTGCGCGACTTGATGAAGCAGATCGTCCGCGAGCCGCCGCGAACCAGCTCGGCCAGCAGCTCGGAGGCTTCGCCCAGGGCCGAGGCGCGCGTGCCCAGGGCCTCGTCGGTGAGCGGCGGGTTCCAGATGGCGATTTGGCGCGCCGCGGCCGGCGCTCCGTCGCGGTCGACCAGGGCGATGTCCTCGAGCCCGGTCAGGCGCTGCGCCAGCTCGATCGGGTTGGCGATGGTCGCCGAGGCGAGCATGAACCGCGGCCGGGTCCCGTAGGCCGCCGCGATCCGGCGCAGCCGGCGCAGCACGTTGCCGACGTGCGAGCCGAACACCCCCCGGTAGACGTGGGCTTCGTCCACCACCACGGCGGCCAGGTTGGCCAGGAAGTCGCCCCACGCGGAATGGTTGGGCAGGATCCCCACATGGAGCATGTCCGGGTTGGTGAGCACGAGGTTGCTGCGTCGCCGGATGGCGGCGCGCTCGCCGCGCGGCGTGTCGCCGTCGTAGATCGCCGGGCGCACCTGCTTGAGCCCGAGCGCGTTGATGGCCCGCGCCTGATCCTGGGCCAGCGCCTTGGTCGGATACAGGTAGAGGGCGCGCGCCTGCGGGTCGGCACAGAGGACGTCGAGCGTGGGGAGGTTGAAGCACAGCGACTTCCCCGACGCCGTGCCCGTCGTGACGATCATCGGACCGGCGGCGGCGGCGTCGAGCGCCTCGGCCTGATGGGAGTAGAGCGCGTCGATCCCGGCGCGTTTGAGCCCCGCTGCGAGGGCGGGCTGCAGGTCGTGCGGCATGGCCGCGACGACCGCCGCCCGAGCCGGCTCGCGCGTGCTGGCCACGAGGCGCCCGTCGGCGGCGCCGGCCTTGAGCAGGTCGTCCCAGGGAGCGATCTCGCGGGTGACGGCCATCGCCTTGCCCATGGTACGGCCGGCGACGCTGCCGGCACGGGAAAGCTCTCAGGTACCGTTCGCAAAAAAGGAGAAGAGCAGAACATGCCGATTCCCACCGAGCTGGTCGGGTCGCTGCCCAGGCCCATGAAGCTCCAGCAGGCCTACGCCGACTACGACGAGGGCAAGATCGATCGTGAGCAGCTGGTGTCCGAGCAGGACGAGGCCGCCGCGGACTCGATCACGCGCCTGGAGGAGACCGGCGAGCCGACGGTCACCGACGGCGAGCAGCGGGAGTCGAGCTTTGCCACCTACCCGATCACCGACACTCTTGCGGGCACCGGCCTGGCGGACAACCTGGCCGGTGACGGCCAGTTCTTCGCGATCTTCGACGACGGCCACCATCGGCAGCTCCCACGGCTCACGGGGGGTCCCTTCCGCTACAAGACCTTCGCCGCCGAGTTCGTGGAGAAGAACAAGCAGCTCGCGACGCATCCGGTGAAGCAGGCGGTGATCGCCCCGTCGATGCTGATGCTGCTCTACCCCCTGGACGAGGAGCTCCCCGACTATTCGCGCGAGCAGTTCCTCAGCGACCTGTGCGACGAGTGCGAGAAGGACATCCGCAAGTGCTTCGACGCGGGTGCGGTTCGGGTGTCGATCGACTTCACCGAGGGTCGGCTCGCCAACAAGAACGACTCACGCAATCCGTGGACCGGTCGCGACATGCTCGGGGACTTCATCGCGCTCAACAACCGCGTGATCGACCGCTTCTCGCCCGAGGAGCGCAAGAACATCGGGATCCACACCTGTCCGGGTGGCGACATGGACTCGGTGCACAGCAAGGACGTCCCGTACGAGAAGCTCCTCAACCACATGTTCGAGCTCAACGCCGGCTACTTCCTCATCCAGTGCTCGAGTGAGGACGACAAGGAGAAGGTCTACAAGCTCTGCGGCGAGAACAGCCGGGCGGACGCCGACGGCGTCGCGCAGGTGTGCTTCATGGGAGTGATCAACCCGCTCACGCCCGAGGTCGAGAGTGCGGAGCAGGTCAAGGACGATCTGGTCACCGCGGCCAAGTACATCCCGACGGAGCGCCTCGGCGCCACCGACGACTGTGGGTTCTCGCCGTTCAGCCGGGACGAGAAGCCCGCGCACGGCTCGCCCGACTTCGCGCGCGACGTCGCGATGCAGAAGATCTCCGCGCGACTGGAGGGCGCGCGGATGGCCTCGGAGGAGCTCGGGGTCTGACGAGGCGAATGGGCCGAGACCGCTCAGCCGACCGGCTGGGCGGTCGACCCGCTGTTCGCTCGTTCCATCACTCGGCGTTTCCCGTCGAGCGGGTGCGCGACGAGCGCACGGGGACGATCTCCGTGTGCATTCTCGCGCGTGAGTGCGAGGAGACCATCGAGCCGATCGCCGCCACCATGACCGGGCTGCGCGGCGCCGGCGCGGTGGATGAGGTGATCGTGGTCGACGCGGCCTCGCACGACGCGACGGCGACACTCGCCGAGCGAGCCGGCGCCGAGGTCCGCCAGGAGGCGGAGCTGGCACCCGAGCACGGGCCGGTGCTGGGCAAGGGCGACGCAATGTGGCGAGCCCTGCCCACGCTGACCGGCGACGTTGTGTGCTTCATCGACGGCGATTCCACCGACGCCGGCGCGCACTACGCCTGCGGACTCGCGGGCGCGGTGGCGTGCGAGCCGGGTGTGCGCTTTGCCAAGGCGTTCTACCGCCGCCCGTTTCGCATCGGCGACACCGTGCTGGCGCAGGGCGGCGGACGCGTGAACGAGCTCACAGCCCGCCCGCTCCTCGCTCGCTTCTATCCCGAGCTCGCTGCGGTCCGACAGCCGCTGGCCGGAGAGGTCGCCGCGCGGCGCGACCTACTCGAGCGCCTGCCCTTCGCCACGGGCTACGCGGTGGAGATCGCCATGCTCATCGACGCCTACCGCGAAGTCGGCCTCGAGGCCCTCTCCCAGGTGGATCTCGACGTCCGCCAGAACGCCCATCAGCCGCTCGACGCCCTCTCGCCGATGGCCGGTGCCGTGCTCTCGGCGGTCACGGCTCGGCTGGCGCGGGAGGGTCGCCTGGTGGATGCCGGTGAAGGCGCGGTGGTCGAGCGTCCGCCTGTGGCGTCGCTGGGCGCGAGCGGCCGGTCGTAGACTCCCGCCGCCGATGCGCTGCCTGTACGTGGACCTGGACGGCACCCTGCTCGGACGTGGCGGATCGATCCTCCACGATGGCGAGGGAGTGTTCTCGCTCAGCGGGGTGCGGGCGCTGCAGGCGTGCGACCGCGCGGGCGCGGAAGTCGTGCTCTACTCCGGACGGCGCAAGGCGCAGGTTTCCGAGGACGCGCGCCTGATCAACTCGCGCGCCTTCATCTACGAGGTCGGATGCGCCGTGGTAATCGACGGCGAGGAGGAGTTCCTCACCGACGAGCTCCAGCCCGGCGAGCGCAGCATCCACGACCAGATCACGAGCTCCGGTGCCCCGGCGCTGCTGCTCGACCGCTTCGCCGGACGCTTGGAGTACCACGAGCCCTGGCACCGCCACCGCGAGATCTCCCACCTCCTGCGCGGCGCCGTCGACCCCGGCGAGGCCGCCGACCTGCTCCGTACCGAGGGCCTGGGCCACCTGCGCCTGGTCGACAACGGCGTGCTGCACCGGCGCTCCCCGACGATGCCGACGGTGGAGCGCGTGCACGCCTATCACCTCATCCCCGGCGGGTCCTCCAAGGTGCGAGCGGTCGCGCGGCATATGCAGGCGCGGGGTTACGCGCGCGAGGACTGCATCGCCGCGGGGGACTCTCGCGAGGACATGGAGGCGGCTGACGTGGTGGGGGCGTTCTGGCTGGTGGGCAATGCCCTGGAGCGCGATCCCAGCCTGCGTGAGGCGATCGGCCGTCGCGGCAACGTGCGGGTGGCCGGCGAGCACCACGGTGCCGGTGTGTACGAGGCGGTGGTGACGACGCTGGCCGAACGCGAGTAGCCGCTCACCCGTCGCGGCGAAGCGCGTCGCGCAGCCCTACCCATACGCGCCGGAAGCGGCCCGGACCGTCCTCGAAGTGGGCCGGTGGGGGGACGGTCGTGCGCACCAGCGCGACCCAGTCCGCCAGCGGCAGCTCACCCGAGATGAGGCGACCGAGCGCGGCCGTGACCGGCGCGTCGATGCGCGCACGCCCGAGCGCACCGGCGAGTAGAGGAACCGATTCCAACGCCTCGACGGCCTGACCGATGCGGGCCGGGATCGTCGCGGCGGGCACGCCATCGGCGAGCAGCTCCCCCGCCCGCCGGTTGCGGCTCATCGGCGCCAGGGCCGTGGCCACCAGGTCGCCCGTGCCGGCGAGCCCGATCAGCGACTCCGGCCGCGCTCCCTGCGCGTCGGCAAAGCGCCAGACCTCGGCGAAGATATGACCGGCGGCGGCCCCGGCGGCATTGAGGCCCTGGCGCTGTGTTGCCCCCGCCGCCAGCGCGGCGGCGTTCTTGGCGGCTCCGGCGAGCTCCACGCCGACCGGGTCACTCGAGCGCTCGCAGACCACCCCGGCCTGGGTGAAGACCTCGGCCAGGGTCGCGGCCAGGGCCTCGTCGGTCGAGGCTGCGACCAGGCCGGCTCCGTCACCGACCATCTCCTGAGCGTGAGCGGGCCCGCCGACGCATGCCACGCGCTCCTGGGCGAAGCGCGCGCGCAGCAGTACCGTCGGTGCGATGCCGTTGGGCGGCACGAGCCCCTTGGCCAGCGACACGACCGCCGCCCGAGCGGGCAGGCCTGCCGCGTCCAGTCCAGCGATGACCTCGTAGAGGCCCCCGGAGGGGATGCCCAGGAACACGTAGTCCGCGCGGGCCAGCCCCGAGCTCACCGCCTCGAGCCGCAGCTCGCGCGGGAGCTCGACCCCCGGCAGGTATTTAATGTTCTCGCGGACCCGGCCGAGCTCCTCGGCCTGTGCGCTGGTCCGAGCCTGCAGCGTGGTGCGCAGCCCACCCCGGGCCAGCAGGACGGCGACCGCGGTCCCGAACGAGCCCGCACCGATCACCGTGGCCCGGCGCGTGCCCGGCAACGGAAGATGGAGGTGCGGACGCTCGGGCACGAACTGGCGAGCGTATCCTGCTCGACGCGCCGAGCCGTTGCGACGTTACAGCGACTCGCCCAATCGGCGGCCGGCGTCGGTGATCGCCTGCCGCGTCCCCGCTTCGTCGATGCTCTGAAGGTCAAGGATGCGGGCATCGAAATCATCGAGCGACCGCTTGCCCACGATGGCGTGCGCGGGGACCCCCGCCTGCCGGGCGCGCACGCAGACCTCGCCGACGGCCTTGCCCTCCATGCTCTGCGAATCGAGGCTCCCCTCGCCGGTCACGACCGCCCTGGATGCGCGAAGGCGGGAGTCGAATCCGCACGCGTTGAGCACGAAGGATGCGCCGGACTCCAGCCGCGCATCCAGCGCAGCCCACAGGCCGCCGGCCAAGCCGCCGGCCGCCCCCGACATGGGTACGCCGGACGGGTCGCGCGGAAGCCCCCGCGCCTGATCTCGCAGACGGCGGGTGAGCCGCTTCACCGCGGCCGGACCGGCTCCCTTCTGCGGGGCGAAGACCTCGGCCGCGCTCTCGAATGGCGTGCGCACGTCGCACAGGACGACAAGCTGGGCGCCGCGCAGGCCGCCACCGTCGCGAATGGCGGCGATGGCTCCACTGCCACCGTCGGTGGTGGCGCTGCCGCCCACCGCGACGAGCACGACCTGCGCGCCCTCGTGCACAGCGGCGAGGATGAGCTCGCCAGTCCCCGCGGTGCTGGCCGCCACGGCGTCGCGCTCCTCCTCGGCCACCAGCCCTAGCCCGCTCGCCTGGGCCGTCTCAACGATCGCGGTCCCGCCGTCCTCGACCAGGCCGAAGCCGGCCGCCACCTCGCGCCCGAGGGGATCGTGCACGCGGGCCGCGCCCGTCTCGCCCCCCAGCGCCATGAGCAGCACTTCCATCGTGCCCTCGCCCCCGTCCGCGAGCGGGCACAGGTCGACCGGCCAGCCCGCCGAGTCGAGGCCGCGCCCGATCGCCGCGGCCACCTCCGCGGCCCTGAAGCTGCCTTTGAACGAGTCCGGGGCGACGAGCACGGCTGGGCGTTCGCGGGGCGGGGCCACGGCCGCGATCCTGTCACGCTTTCGGCGTGGCGTCCGAACACGTCGTGCTCGATATCGCCGGCCGCGAGGTGCGGCTCTCAAACCCCGGCAAGGTGTACTTCCCCAAGCCCGGGCACACCAAGCGCGACCTCGTCGAGTATTACGTGGCGGTCGCGGACGCGGCGCTCGTGCACGTGCGGGATCGCCCGACGGTGATGAAGCGCTTCGTCGACGGGATCGCCGAGGACCCGATCTGGCAGAAGCGCGTGCCCAAGAACACGCCGGATTGGCTGCAGACCGCAACGGTGACCTTTCCCAGCGGGCGCTCGGCCACCGAGCTGGTGGCCAACGACGCGGCGCACTTGGCCTGGGCGGTCAACCTGGGGGTGATCGACTTCAATCCGTGGCCGGCCCGTCGCGACGACCTCGACCACCCCGACGAGCTGCGGGTCGACCTGGACCCCACGCCCGAAGCGTCCTGGGACGACGTCCGGCGGGTGACGGTGGCGGTCGGCGAGGTTCTGCGCGAGCACGGGCTGCGCGGCTACCCCAAGACCTCGGGGTCGAAGGGGATGCACGTCAACGTGCGCCTGCAGCGCGACCAGGACTTCCTCGGCGTGCGCCGAGCGGCGCTGGCCCTGGCCCGCGAGGTGGAGCGGCGCGTGCCCGAACTGGCCACCAGCAAGTGGTGGAAGGAGGAGCGCCACGGCGTGTTCGTCGACTACAACCAGAACGCCCGCGACCGCACCGTGGCCTCCGCCTACTCGGTGCGCCCGACTCCCGACGCCCGGGTGTCCTGCCCACTGGCCTGGGACGAGGTTCCCGACGTGGACCCGCGCGAGCTGCGACTGGACACTGTGCCCGCCCGCGTGGCGCAGCGAGGCGATCCGGCGGCCGACATCGACGATCATGCGGGGTCGCTCGACTCGCTGCTCGAGCTGGCGGCCCGCGACGAGGCCGAGGGCCTGGGCGATGCGCCGTGGCCGCCGCACTTCGCCAAGCAGCGCGGCGAGCCCAAGCGCGTGCAACCGAGTCGTGACCGTGACCGCAAGCCCGACCCCGCTCCGGGCCGGGTCGGGGACCCCCAGCCCCCGGGCCGCGGAGGTCGCGTGCCCGGTCCGCAGCGGCGTGAGCGTGGGGAGCGCACCGGTCAGGGGCACGCGGAGGAGTTCGAGGAGGAGGGCTGAGCCCTCCCGTGCCCCGGGGCAGCCGACCCGGAGCGAGAGCGCCTGCTGACCGCGACGCTGGGCGCTTCGGCTTCGGCGCTCGGGCTGATCGAGGGTGTGTCGGATGGCCTCGCGGAGGCAGCGTGGCTTGGGGGAGGAGCGCTGGCCGACGATCCTCACCGCCGCCGGGAGGCGGCAGTCGGCGGATACACGACGACGGCGATGCTCTCGGGGCTGATCGGCGTGGCGTGCAACGCGTGGCAGGTCGTAGCGTTTCGCGCCGCGGCGTGGACCGCCCGCGGTTTGCGCGTCCCTGCTCGCAACGCGCTCTTGGCAGATGTGGTCCCTGCCGGCGCGTACGGCCGCGCCTACGGCTTTGAGCGCGCGATGGACAACCTCGGAGCGATCGTCGGGCCGCTGCTGGCGCTGGGATTGGTGGGGATCGTCGGCGTTCGAACGGCGATCGTGCTCTCGATCATCCCCGGCCTGCTGGCTGTCGTGGCGATCGTCTACGCGATCCGCCATGTCGCGATACCCGCCGCGCGGGTCCGCCAGCCGATCCGCCTTCACGTCAGAGCGGTCCTGCATGAGCGCCTCGGGCGTTTGATGGCCGGCGTGTCGGTGTTCGAGCTGGGCACGTCGCCGCCACGCTTCTGATCCTCCGCGCGACGGACCTACTGTCGCCTAGCCGAGGACTGACGACGCCGCACAGATTGCCATCGCCCTCTACATCGTCTACAACCTCGCAGCGACGCTGGGGAGCGTGCCCGCCGGCCGGCTCGGTGACCGGCGTGGGATGGGCCGCGTCCTGGCGGGTGGCGTCGGCGCATTCGGGCTCGCCTACGCGGGCTTCGCGACGTCCGAGGCGAGCATCCCCCTGCTCGCCTCTGCGTTCGCCATGGCGGGCCTCGGGATCGGCTGCGTCGAGACGGCCGAGCATGCCGCGGTCGCGACGCTGGCGCCCGATGAACTCCGCGGCTCTGCCTTCGGTGTCCTCGCGGCCGTGCAGAGCTTCGGCAACTTCGTCGCCTCCGCCCTCGCAGGCCTCCTGTACACCGTCGCTTCACCCGCAACGGCGTTTACCTACGCCGCGGCGCTGATGGTCGCCGCGCTCATTGCCCTGGCGACGACAAGGCGGCCGTGAGCGTGATGAGTGATTTCATGTCGAGAAGCGCCGGCCGGCTCCGCTCACCAGGTGAAGGGCCTCGACAGGCGCGGCCCACGACACCAGGAGGCCACCATGCCGAAGTACCTGCTCCTCAAGCACTACCGCGGCGGCCCGGAGCCGCACCATCCCTTCCCCCCCATGGACCAGTGGGCCCCCGAGGACGTGGAGGCGCACATGGCCTTCCTTAAGCACGTCAACGAGCTGCTCGAGGAGAACGGCGAGCGCGTCGACGCGCAGGCGCTCACGCCGGCCCGCACCTGGGTGCGCTACGGCGGCCCGGACGCCGCGCCGGTTACCACCGACGGCCCGCTGCCCGAGACCAGCGATCTCGTGGCGGGCTGGTACATGATCGACGTCGGTTCGTACGAGCGCGCGGTCGAGCTCGCGGCCTACGTCTCCTCCGAGCCCGGCCCGGGCGGGGAGCCGCTGTACGAGTGGATCGACGTCCGGGAGGTCATGTCCGAGGCGCCCTCGGACGACTGACCCGGCGTGATCGACGAGCCGATGCGACGGCTGGGCGAGGGCGCGCTGCGCGCCCTCGCCCCTCGGGTGCTCGCGGGGCTGGTGCGGCGGGGCGAGGACTTCGACGCCGCCGAGGACGCGCTGCAGGAGGCGCTGCTGGAGGCGCTGCGGGTGTGGCCCCAGCACCCGCCGCGCGACCCGCGCGCGTGGCTGACCACGGTCGCGACGCGGCGGCTCGTGGACGCCTACCGCAGCGAGGCCGCCCGGCAGCGCCGCGAGGAGACCGAATACGCGGAGCCGCGTCCGCCCGCCCCAGCCGTGGAGGGTGACGACACCCTCTTCCTGCTCTTCTGCTGCTGTCACCCCGACCTTGCGCCCGCGTCGCAGGTGGCGCTGACCTTGCGCGCCGTCGGCGGCCTCACCACCCAGGAAATCGCCGACGCCTTCTACATGC
>JALYZC010000126.1 GCA_030945905.1 Actinomycetota bacterium | reverse complement strand
CCGGGGTTGGGTAGACAGGCGAATGTGGACGAACGTGGATCGCTGCGACGGTCCGGTATCCGGCGCTCCCCATCGCTCCTCTTGACTACGGAGTTCTCGCGCCCATACGCTCGCCTGGATGTCGGATCAGGACCTCGCTCAGCTGATCGCCGCGGCGACAATCGGGCTGTTCATCCGCCTGTTGATGGGCACGGGTCGGCGGGTCTGGATCGTCGTCACGGATCGCGTGACCTATACGCCGCACCGCGGCACCCCGCGGACACTGCTCAAGGGCGCCCGCATCCCCGCGACCGAGGTGTCGGCGGCGCAGCAGGTCGACGCGGAGAGCGTGCACGCCGTGCACAAGTCCGCCCTGTCGGCGATCGTGGTCGGCAAGGACGATCGCACCTCGACGTCGAAGACCGTCGTGTTCGCCTGGACGCTGGCGATCGCCTTCGGCCTGATCTCCCTGGTCATCGCCAAGTGGCTGGGCGACTCCACCGGCTGGGACGCGCAGGTGGGCAACGGGATCCAGGAGGAGTACCTCCTGCTTCTGGGTGGACCATTCGCCGCCGCGGTGCTGGCCAAGCGCAACGCCCTGACCCAGCCCGGCAGCCAGGGCAAGACGCCGGCGGCCTTCGGCGCGGGCAACGCCACGCAGCTCGTCACCGACGATCAGGGTGACGCCGACCTCGGCGACTTCCAGTACGTCCTCTTCAACTTGATCGCATTGGGATTCTTCCTCGGGGACTTCATCGGCAACCTCGATCACGGCTTCCCCCAGCTGCCGCCGCTACTCACCGGGCTGGTCCTTACCTCGGCGGGCGGCTACTCGGCGAAGAAGCTGATCCAGGAGGCTCGACCGACGCTGACCAGCGTCGTACCCGCGGGCGCCGTGCGCGGCGCGGCCGGCATCCAGATCTACGGACTCAATCTCCTCATTGGGGCGAGCGTTTCCCCGACGGGCACCGTGATGGCCCCCTTGGTGTCGATCGGCGGCAACCCGGCCACGATCACCGCGAGCGACCAGATTCTCGGGGCCGACCGGCTCACCGTCACCGTCGATCCCAGCGCCGCGGCCGGCGCCGGGACGATTACGGTCGTGCGCGCCGACGGCGTGCCCGCCGTAGGTCCGGCGGGCTCCGACGGGATTCCCTTCACGATCGCCTGACGCGCCTGCCATCGCGACTGCCGTCGTTCACGCGCCCGTCGCGCTCTCCCCGCGGGGGGCCGCCACGATCGTGGCCCCGCCCTGCATGTCCTGGTCGGCGCGGATGACGTGCATGACGGCATTGATGAGCGCGAGGTGAGTGAAGGCCTGGGGGAAGTTGCCCAGGTGGCGACCCGTCCGGGCCTCGATCTCCTCCGCGTAGAGCCCGAGTGGGCTCGCGTAGCCCAGCAGCCGCTCGCACAGCTCGCGGCCTCGCTGGATCTCCCCGATTTCCGTGAGGGCGGAGACCAGCCAGAACGAGCAGATCGTGAAGGTCCCCTCCTCGCCGCACAGGCCATCGTCGGTCTCCTCCACTCGGTAGCGCAGGACGAGCCCGTCCTCGGTCAGCTCGTCGGCGATGGCAAGCACCGTCGCCCGTATGCGCTCGTCGTCGGCGGGCAGGAAGCGCACGAGCGGCAGGAGCAGGCAGGAGGCGTCCAGCGCGTCGGTGTCGTAGTGCTGGCAGAAGACCCCGCGCTCGTCGAGGGCGTGCTCGCACACATCGGCTGCGATCTCATCGGCGGCCTCCTGCCAGCGCTGCGCGACCTCCTGCTCCTCCCGCAGGCGGGCGAGCTTGGCGCCGCGGTCGGCGGCGAGCCAGCACATCACCTTGGAGGAGGTGAAGTGCCGCGCCTCGCCGCGCACCTCCCAGATCCCGCGATCGGGCTGGCGCCAGACCTCGAGCGCGCGCTCGACCAGCTTCTTGAGCATGACCCAAACGCGGTCGGTCAGGTGCTCTCGCGAGCGCGTGTGCAGGTAGACCGATTCGAGCACCGCCCCCCAGACGTCGTGCTGGGCGTGGTCATACGCGCCGTTGCCGACCCGAACCGGGCGCGCGCCCTCATAGCCGTTGAGATGCTCGAGCAGCTCCTCGGTGAGCGTCCGTTCCCCGTCGACTCCGTACATGACCTGAAGGTCGTCCTTGCCGCCGGCCACGTCGGCGACGAAGTAGAAGAAGTCGTTGGCCTCCCAATCGAAGCCAAGCGTGTAGAGCCCCCACAGCATGAAGGTGGAGTCGCGCATCCAGCTGTAGCGGTAATCCCAGTTTCGCTCCCCGCCGGGGGTCTCGGGCAGCGAGGTCGTCGCGGCGGCGATCATGGCCCCGGTCGGCGCGTAGGTCAGCCCCTTGAGGGTCAGTGCGCTGCGCTGGAGGTAGGAGCGCCACGGATGGTCGGGGAACTGCCCGTGGTCGAGCCAGTGCTGCCAGTGGTGCGCGGTCCACGTGAGCCGGTCGTGGGCCTCCTGGACGTCGACCGGCGGCGCGTGCTCGCTCCACGCCAGGGCGCAGAAGCGCCAGTCGCCCTCCTTCATGAGGGTCCGGGCGGTGGCGCGCGAGCCCTCGATGCCGAGGTTCATGTCTGAGACCAGCCGGAGCTTCACGTCGGTGTCCTTGGCGGTGGCCACCAGCTCGTGGTAGCCCGGCCCGGTGTACTCCCATGACGCACTGTGGCGGCCGTATTCGAACATCGGCTCGCAGTCCAGCACGGTCTGCACCTCGCCGTTGAGGCAGCGCACCGAACGCAGCAGGACGTGGTCGGCGTCGTAGTCGGTGGGTGTGCGACGGTGGGTGTGCGAGCGATCCTCGTCGTGGTGCCACGGGCCGATCAGGAGCGCCTCGCGGACGACGATCCACCCGCCGTGCTCCTCCCAGCTGGTCTCGAGGACCATCGTGCCGGGGAGGTAGCGGCGGGCGACCGGGACCATCGTGTCCGCGGGGCCGATCCGGAAGCCTCCGGCGTCGCGATCGAGGATCGAGGCGAACACGCTGGGGCTGTCCATCCTCGGCAGGCACAGCCACTCCACGTTGCCGCTGGGTGCCACCAGCGCCGTGGTCTCTCCGTCGGAGAGAAAGCCGTACTCGGCGATGGGCGGAAACGAGCTTCCGCCGCGCACCATCGCCTCGGGACGCACCCCCCGCACGCGCTCGACGCGCCCGTCTTCACCGCTCGTCACAGGGCGATTATCGCTTACGTGGCGGGGCGCCACCCGGCGGCGATGCCCCGTAGCTCGGGCGCGGTTGCACAAGCCCCGCGGCAAGCCGGGGCTTTGCAGGGCGTGAAGGCCTCCTGGATGGCTCCTCCAACCCGACCGGGCCTCGAGCCCGAAGCGGCCTCTACGACCGTGCCGCAGCCCGGTCGTAGAGGCACTCGTCGTTGCTAGGCTCGGGCTATGTCGGCTGGGTGGCCCGTGCTGGATTACGAGGCGTGGAGCGCGACGTGTCACACGCTCCACGCGCACACCCAGGTCCTGGGAAAGCTCGCCGCGAAGCTCGCGCCGCCCGAACCTCAGCTCCAGCACGCTGCGCTGCGGCTCACCGCTCGGGGCTGGGAGACCCTGCCGCTGCCGGCGCCCGACGGGACTGGGGCGCTCGTCGTCGGGTTGGACCTGCGGACCCATACGGCGATCGCCGAGCACAGCGACGGGCGGGACCTGCGCGTAGCGCTGACACCCGACCGGCCGGTCGCTGAGGTCACGCGCGAGGTGCTTTCCGCCGTCCGCGAGCTCGGCGGCCCCGTCGAGATCGACCTCGCGCCGCAGGAGACGCCGTGGACGACGCCACTGGACGAGGATCACGAGCATGCGACCTATGACCCGGATCAGGTCGCCGACTATCTCGCGGCGGCGACGCATGCGGGGCTGGTCCTCGCGGCCCTGCGCGCGCCCTATCGCGGGCGCTGCACGCCGGTCAACGCCTGGTGGGGGTCCTTCGACCTGGCGGTCAGCCTCTTCTCGGGCGTGCCGGCCGACCCTCCTTCTGATGACTTCATCATGCGCAACGCGATGAGCGTGCAGGAGGTTGCCGTGGGCTGGTGGCCAGGGGATTCGCGGTACCCGAAGGCGGCGTTCTACGCGTACGCGCATCCTGCGCCGGACGACTTCGACAGCGGCGCGCTCTCGCCTGGGGCTGCGCGGTGGGATTCGGCGCTTGGCGAGTACGTCTTGGACTGGGACGACGTGGTCTCAAGCCCAGCCCCTCACGAGGCCGCTCTCGACTTCGCCCGCTCGGCCGTCGCCCATGCCTGCGCGGTGTGCGGCTGGGACCCGGAGCTCTCGGCCAGCGTCGAGGGCGAGCCGCCGCCGGTCGTCTAAGACGGCGACCAACGATCCACGCCGGCTGCTCGCCCATCAGGATGACTCCGTTGGATGGAGCGAGTGGCATGAGCCGTAAGGATCTCGGCCGCGACGGCCGCCGCGGGCGGCCCGACATCGACCTCAGGGCTTGGGCGGAGGCTCGCGGGCTTGGTTTTCGGGAGGGCCGTCCCCAGGCCGGCCACCTGCTCGCGACCTGCCCGTGGTCGACGGACCTGCTGTTCAACGTCTGTCGTGGCGTGCTCCCGGGTGGCGAGGACGGGATCGTCTGCCACGAGTCGCGGCTCTACGAAGCGGGCGAGCGAGGCACGTTTTGGGGGATGAGCCTCGAGAACACCGACACCAAGCTGACCAATGCCGTCGCCGTGGTACTGCCCTACGGCTCCGATGGCACGTTCAAGGTGCCTTACACGGTCGCCGGCACCCGGCTGGGACACCTGCCGGCGATCCGCGGGCTGCATGTCGCCCGCAAGCGGGAGCGGGCCACGGCGACCGGCGGCGCGTGGAGTGCTCGGGAGCTCACCGACCTCGGTCTGCCTGGCTGGGTCGCCGCCGTACGCACGGGCTCCGACGATGCAACTGTCCAGAGCATCCTCTCCAGGCCGATCCGAGCGTGGCTGGCCCGCGAGCAGGGACTCGGGTTCGAGATCCGCATCGAGTACGGGCAGGTCGTCGTGTCGCGCCAGCACTTTCTCAAGACCGACGCGGAGATCGATGAGCTGGCCAGAACCGCATCGCAGCTCACCGCCGAGCTGCGACCGCTCTGCGCCGGCGGTGAGCGCGGGGTGACGCTGGACGCGAAGCTGGAGCCCCTCGCGTGGCTTGAGAAGGTCCGCGCCACGCCCGGCGAGCCGACGACGCTTTGGCCGACCGGCGTCCGAGTTGACCTGGTGGCCGCCGTCGCGGGCGAGCGCCCCCTGGCGCTCGAGTCCGCCGCGGACTTCCATCGCTCGTTTTCCCTGGCTGGACGTGTCCGGGGAGGCGTTCGCGGTGATGCGCGGCCGCCTCCCAGGGACCGACCGGGAAGGGCGGCTGGTGTGCCTTGCGGAGCGCCCGATGTCGCTACCGGACAACTTCCGGCGCATGCTCACCGATCCCGGGGGACCCGTGGGAACCGACGCGGCGATCATCGCCGTCGATCACGCCGCCGACCCCACGCCGCCGGGAGGCGAGCTGGAAGACGGCCTGCGCTACATGGTGGGCGACGGAGCGCTCGTCGCGCGCGTCCTGCGACCCAACTGGCAGGCGAACGGCGAGGCGCTCGACGAACTGGCTGCGCGGACCGCTGCGATCGCCGCCCGACGCGGAATCTGATCAGCGACCATCCGCCAGACGGGAACAGTCACGACTCTGCCGATTAAGTGCGAAAACCCCGCACGGTGCGGGGCTTTTGCAGTGCGCCCGAGAGGACTCGAACCTCCACGGACCACTAGGTCCACAAGGCCCTCAACCTTGCGCGTCTACCAATTCCGCCACAGGCGCCGGGGCTGCCAGTATAGCCCCGCCCCCGCCCGGCCTCCTCGGCGCCGCGCAAGCTTGAGTCTGTCGGGGACCCGCGCTATCGTACCCGAACACATGTTCGTTTCAGCGTCCGCAATGAGCTCTAGGAAGGACCCGAAATGGTTGATCTGAACCTCACCAAGCGCCAGCAGGAGATCTTCGAGTTCATCAAGCGCTATTCCTCGAGCCACGGTTACCCGCCGACCGTACGGGACATCGGCAAGGCCGTCGGTCTCGCCTCGTCCTCGACTGTGCACGCCCACCTGGCAAACCTGGAGAAGGTCGGTCTGCTCAAGCGCGACCCATCCAAGCCGCGGGCGATCGAGATGCTCGATCGGGCGGTTGACGGCGTCAAGAACATCGTGCGGCCCAACGGGCTTCCGCTCGTCGGTCACGTCGCGGCCGGCCAGCCCGTGCTGGCGGAGGAGAACATCGAGGAGTACGTCGACGTCCCCGGGCTCGCGGGAGGCGACGACGGCGAGTATCTCCTCCGCGTGCGCGGCGACTCCATGAAGGACGCGGGAATCCTCGAGGGCGACTTCGTCGTGGTGCGTCCGCAGACGACCGCCGAGAACGGCGAGATCGTCGTCGCGCTGGTCGGTGAGGAGGCGACGGTGAAGCGGTTCTACGAGGAGGCCGACCACGTCCGCCTGCAGCCCGAGAACGCGACCATGGAGCCGATCCGCAGTCGCGAGGTCCGCGTGCTCGGTCGCGTGGTCGGCGTCATGAGGAAAGTCTCATGAACACGCTCGTGGCTGATCGATCGAGCCGCGCCCGATCGGGCGCGGAGGAGGAGAGGCGCTTGGAGGAGTCGCGGCGCGCCGCGGGCGGCGGGTCGACGCTGGAACGGTTGGTCTCCGGCGTATGGGAAGACCTGGCCGCCCGCGCGCTCGCCGTGTGTCCCGTGTGCGGTGGTGACATGCGCCTGTGGCGGGGGCACGGTCTGCCGGCTGCATGCGGTGGATGTGGCAGTGAGCTCTCCTGAGCGCGCCCGTCGCGCGCGGACGCTAGATTGCCGCTCGTCGGCGGCTGCCGGCGTTCGTCATCGCCACCGAAAGGAACCCAGTGAGAGTGGATCGTCGACTGTTGGCCCTCTCCACCGCGGCGGCGCTGCTGGGGTTCGCCGGGTGCGGGGAGAGCAAGCTGGACGCCAAGAAGGTGGAAAAGGCCATCAAGCAGGGCATCGAGCGAGAGAATCCGAGCACGAAGGTGGTGTCCGTCGTGTGCCCGAAGGACCGCAAGCTGAAGAAGGGCGACACCTTCAAGTGCCAAGTTCGGGGTTCCAAGCCCACCCAGCGTGCGCTGGCCACCGTCGTCCAGACCAATGCCAAGGGGAGCGTGCACTACTCGGTTCCCTGATCGTTTGACGGGGCGCTAGTCTCACAGGCGCAGGTCAAGCAGTCGCGGAGGTAGATGCCTTCGAGGAAAGTCCGGACATCACAGGGCAAGGTGGTCGGTAACGCCGACCCGGGGAAACCCGCGGGACAGTGCCACAGAAATGACACCGCCTACGTCCCGGGCTGCACGTGCGCCCGGGGCCGGTAAGGGTGAAATGGTGCGGTAAGAGCGCACCGGCGTCGCGGTGACGCGGCGGCCAGGCAAACCCCACCTGATGCAAGGCCAAGCAGGACCGCTTGCAGGCTGCCCGCCAAGGTCCAGGTAGGCCGCTCAGATAGATGGCTGCTCACGACAGAATCCGGCTTATCGACCTGCTAATGAGAAGCCCCGCCTTGGCGGGGCTTCTCTACGTACCTCGCGGCCGCCCCTGATCCCCTGCAAAGTATATTGCGGATCAGATATATTCCAGAGGTGCTTTCCCCTGGACAGCTCATCCGCACTCGACGACGAGCTCATGGCATCACCCAGTTCCAGCTCGCCCTCAGGGCGGGGACCACTCAGGCCGCCATCAGCCGGCTCGAACGCGACGAGTTGTCGCCGACGGTCGCCACCGTCGGCTCCCTGCTGGCTGCGATGGGGGAGGTGGCCGTCCTTTCCTCTGACCGTGCGGAGCCCGCTTACGATCACGAGCACATGCGCGCAGCGTTGGCGCGCTCGCCCGCGGAGCGACTCGAGCTCGCTATCGGTTGGAACCGTCTCGCCGGTCAGATTGCGCAAGCCGGTGCCTCCTCTCACGCACGCGCCAACGGGGCGAGCGCCGGCCATCAACGCAGCTCGCCCGGCTAGGTCCTCCGTTGAAGCGGCGCGAGACTCCGCTCGACGCGGCGGTGATTCTGCAAACCCTCGACCGCTACGGCGTCGACTATGTACTGATCGGAGGTCTGGCCGTCCAGGCTCACGGCCACGTGCGAACCACTCAGGACGTCGACCTCTTTCCCGATGCGGCGACGGAGAATCTCGAGCACCTCGTCGGCGCGCTTTCAGACCTTAGAGCCCGTCCCGTCATGGCGAACGTGCAACACCTCCTTGCGGCCGAGACGCATGTTCTCGACACTCCGGCAGGCGGCCTGGACGTCCACCTCAAACCACCGGGCAGCGCGCCGTGGATCGAGGTACGACGGAGGGCCATGGTTCTCGAGGTCGTAGGGACGACCGTCCCCGTGGCGGGACGTGACGACCTGATCGCGATGAAGCGAGCGGCGGGAAGGCCGATCGATCGCGGTGACATCATCGCGCTGACCGAGCCAGATCCGCAGTAGCCGAGGATTCCGGCTGGCTACGATTTGCCGAAGTGCGCTTTGGCATCTTCTACGAGCACCAGCTGCCTCGACCTTGGGAGAACGGCGCCGAGCAGAAGCTGATCTCTGACGCGCTCGAGCAGGTGGCGATCGCCGACCGGGTCGGCTTTGACTCGGTGTGGGAAGTCGAGCACCACTTCCTCGAGGAGTACTCGCACTCGTCGGCCTCCGAGGTCTTCCTGGCCGCCGCCAGCCAGCGCACGCAGCGCATCCGCCTGGGGTTCGGGATCCTTCCGCTGCCGCCCGGCTATCAGCATCCCGCGCGCGTGGCCGAGAAGGTGGCCATGCTCGACCTCGTCTCGGGCGGGCGGGTGGAGTTCGGCAGCGGGGAGACCTCCTCGGGCGCCGAGCTCGGCGGATTCGGCGTGCAGCGCGAGTCAAAGCGCGCGCAGTGGGACGAGGCGCTCGACGTGGTCACGCGCATGTTCGTCGAGGAGCCCTTCGCCGGGTGGGACGGACGCTATGTCTCCATGCCCATCCGCAACGTCATCCCCAAGCCGGCGCAACAGCCGCACCCTCCGCTGTGGGTGGCCTGCTCGCGGCGCGAGACGATCCGGCTTGCCGCTGAGAAGGGCATCGGCGCGCTCTCCTTCTCCTTCGTCGAGCCGGAGGAGGCCAAGGAGTGGGTGGACGAGTACTACGAGATCCTGGCCTCCGAGCGGTGCGTTCCCGCCGGGTTCGCGGTCAACCCCAACGTCGCCGTGGTGCTGCCGATGATGTGTCACGGCGACGAGGCGCAGGCGATCGACCGCGGGATCGACGGCGCGCACTTCTTCGGCTACTCGCTGGCTCACTACTACGTGTTCGGGGAACACCACCCCGGCCGGACCAACATCTGGGAGGAGTTCCAGCAGCGGCGCGGCGAGGCCGGCTTCGCGCGCGAGATCGTCACGGCAGACCAGGCGCCGCTGGGTGTGCGGGTGCTCGAGCATGGCCTCGGCTCGCTGCGCGGCGCCATCGGCACGCCCGGACAGGTTCGCGACCTGCTCCGCCGCTACGAGGCCGCCGGCGTCGACCAGGTGATCTTCATCTGCCAGGCGGGGAAGAACCGTCACGAGCACATCTGCGAGTCACTCGAGCTCTTCGGGGCCGAGGTGCTGCCCGAGTTCGCCGAGGAGGTCGAAGCCCGGGAGGCCGCCAAGCGCGAACGGCTGGCCTCCGCCGTGCGTGCGGCCCTGGCTCGCCGCGCCCCGGCTCGCACTGCCGACCCCGGCTATGCCATCGCCCCGCTTGACTCGGGTCCGCCGGCCGGCGCCCGGGCGCACGTGGGGGAGAACGGACACACCAACGGTGTGGCGGGCGGGCGCGCCGCCGAAGTGCTGGCCGCGCGTGTGCAGGCCGGCGGCGAAGCGGCATTCGCCGCATTCGTGCGCCGGTCCCACGACCGTCGCATCGAGTGGCTGGTGGGCTCCGATCCGGCATTACGTCTACTGTTTTCGACAATGGCACGTCGTTTCTCGCCCGAGAAGTCCGCCGGCTTCGAGGGCGAGATCCAGTACACGCTGGGCACGCACGATCGAGGGGAGAAGGCATGGGTGGTGGCGGTGGACGGGGCGGCGGCGAACGCCCGGCCCGGACGAGCGGTCCACCCGCGCCTCAAGCTCACCCTCGCGCTCGCCGACTTCGTGCGCATGGCCGCTCGCGAGCTCGATCCCGGCAAAGCGCTCATGACGGGTCGCGTGGCGCTCGAGGGAGATCTCGCCGTGGCGGCGCGCCTCGGCGAGATGTTCGGGGAGCCGTCTCCGTTCTGATGGCATTCCGACGCGTCATCGCGATGCTCTGCGGCGCCGGCGTCATCGCCGGCGGCTGGTCGGCGAGCGCCGGTGCGCGCACGCTGGCTCCGCTGCACCCCAACGCTCCGGCGACGACGGAGCCGACGGTCTTCCCGCTGCGCGACCGCGTGCTCCGAGTGCTCCCGCCGACCGCCAGGGCTCGCGCCGCGGCCACCCCGGAACGGGCGTATCGCACCGGCGACGGAACCACCGTCAACGTTCAGCTCTCCGACAGCATCAGCGCAACCCCGGACAATCAAGCGGCGGTTCAGTCCTACGTGGATTTCCTCGGATCTCGCCTGCACGGCGCCGAGCTCGCGCGCCTGCACGTGTTCATCGGGACCCCGCAGGAGGTCAACAGCCAGTGCGGGGGCACACCGGGTGTGCTCGCGTGCTACCTCGCGCCGGCACGGCGCATGTACGTTCCCAGCCAGGATCCCGCGCCCGGCCAGTCCCCCTTCACGCGTGAGTACGTCGTCACGCACGAGCTCGGCCACCACGTCGCGATCTCCCGCCGCAACGACCCGTTTCCGGCGCTGGACTTCGGGCCGAAGTACTGGTCGAGCTATGAGCACGTGTGTGCGGGGGTGGTGGCCGGAAGGTATTTCCCGGGCGACCAGGGCAGTCACTACCTCGACGATCCCGGCGAGGGCTTCGCCGATGCCTACGCGCACCTGCACTATCCCGCGGTCCCGTGGCAGTTCGCGCCGAGCCTGCAGCCGGACGCCGGGGCATTCGCCGCGATACGCCAGGACGTGATCGCTCCGTGGAATGGTCCGAAGTCCAGCAGCGTCCGGCGCCGGCTCTCCGCTGCGCGTCGGGACACGACGATCCCGGTGCGCTATTCCCTGGACGGCACGGTGTCGCTCAAGCTGACCGGTCCGCGCAACTCCGACTACGACCTCCAGGTGGTGGAGGGACGCCGCGTGGCGGCGAGCAGCCATGCCCGCGGGAGCCGCGATCGGCTTTCGGGGACGGTGTGCCGCGACGGCATCATCGGGTCGGTGAAGGTTCGCGTTCGCCGGCGCACGGGCTCGGGCCCGTTCACGCTGCGCATCAGCGTTCCAGGCTGAGCACGCCGGGCCTCGGGCATCCGCCGGCCTTGGGTACTCGGGCTTGCCCCGGGGGGCCCGTGATGCGAACATGTGTTCGTAATCACGATGGTCGTCTGCGTTCACCTTCCCCGCTTCGAGCTCTTGGTCGCCGCCGGCGATCGCGCGCTGTTGCTGCGAGAGCCGGCGGCGCTGGCGCCCGAGCCCGGCAGCGGCGCGGGGCAGGCCATCGGGGAGGTCTCGCCTCCGGCCGAGGCGTTTGGGGTACGGCCGGGCATGCCCCTGAGTGAGGCGCTCGGACGCTGCCCGGCGCTGGCGCTCGTCCCGCCCGACCCGGCCGGCGTGGTCGAGGCCTGGGAGCTGGTGCTTGGGCGCCTGGAGTCGATCGGGGCCGCCGTGGCGCCCGAGCGCCCGGGACTGGTGTGCTTCGAGCAGCGAAGCCTGCGCCGGTTGCTGGGCGGCATCGAGCCGGTGATCGCTGCCGCGCGCCGCGCCCTGCGCCGGCCCGAGGCCCGCGTCGGCGCGGGACCCTCGCGCTTCTGCGCGC
>JALYZC010000119.1 GCA_030945905.1 Actinomycetota bacterium | reverse complement strand
AGACGGTGCTCATCCAGGAGCTCATCCACAACATCGCCCAGGAGCACGGGGGGCTGTCGTGCTTCTGCGGCGTGGGCGAGCGCTCGCGCGAGGGCAACGACCTCTGGGTCGAGATGAAGGAGTCGGGGGTGCTGGACAAGACGGTCCTTGTGTTCGGCCAGATGAACGAGCCCCCCGGTGCCCGCATGCGCGTCGCCCTCTCGGGCCTGACCATGGCCGAGTACTTCCGCGAGCAGGGCGGCCAGGACGTGCTCCTGTTCATCGACAACATCTTCCGCTTCGTGCAGGCCGGCTCGGAGGTCTCTGCGCTGATGGGGCGTATGCCCTCGCAGGTGGGCTACCAGCCCACGCTGGAGACCGAGATGGGCCAGCTCCAGGAGCGCATCACCTCGACCCGCGAGGGCTCTGTCACCTCGATCCAGGCCGTCTACGTTCCCGCCGACGACCTCACCGACCCCGCGCCGGCCTCGGTGTTCGCCCACTTGAACGCCACGACCACCCTGTCGCGGTCGATCTCGGAGAAGGGCATCTACCCGGCGGTGGACCCGCTGGACTCGTCTTCGACGATCCTCAAGTCCGACATCCTGGGCGAGGAGCACTTCGAGGTCGCCAACGACGTCAAGGAGATCATTCAGCGCTACACGGAGCTCCAGGACACGATCGCGATCCTCGGCATCGACGAGCTCTCCGACGAGGACAAGGTCACCGTGCAGCGGGCACGCAAGATCGAGCGGTTCCTGTCGCAGCCTTTCTTCGTGGCCGAGGCGTTCACGGGGAGTCCGGGCGAGTACGTCCCCATCGCCGAGACCATCCGGGGCTTCAAGGAGATCCTCGAGGGCAAGCACGACGACGTGCCCGAGCGGGCGTTCCTGCTCAAGGGCTCGATCGATCAGGTGGTGGACGCGGCCGGAGGGGCGGAGGACGAGGAGTCAGAGGATGAGGACTCCGACGAGGAGGACTCGGGAGGCGAGGAGTCAGAGGAAGAGGAGTCCGACGACGACGAGGCCGACGACAAGGACTCGGACGACGATGACTCCGACGACGACGACGACGAGAAGAAGAAGTAGGGGTCGCCGTGGCGCGCACGAAGTTCCAGGTCGAGATCCTCAGCCCCGATGGCAAGGTGTTCGACGGCGAGGTGGAGATGGTCTCCACGCGTACCGCGACGGGCTCGATCGGCGTGCTCGCCAACCACACACCGCTCCTGGGCATGCTCGACCCCACCGAGTTGCGCCTCTACGAGTCAGAGAACGAGGTCGTCCGCTTTGCTCAGGGAGAGGGATACCTCCAGGTCGGAGGCAACCGCGCCCTGCTCCTGGTCGAGGAGGCGCACGCTCCCGACGAGCTGGACCGCTCGGAGCTCGAGGAGAAGCTCAAGCGCGCCGAGCAGGAGGTCTCCGACGCCGACGAGGGCTCCGAGCGCGAGCGCGTCGCCCAGCGCGACAAGCGTCGCTGGGAGGCGTTCCTGAAGGTCGCCGGCGACGGCGGCGGCTAGCTGCCCGCCCGCGATGGAGGAGCGCAGCCTCGCCGAGCGGCTGATCAGCTACGACACGTCCACGCTCGACGGTCTGCGCGCCGCGGCGGGGTTCGTCAAGGGCTGGCTGCAGTCCAGCGAGCTCGAGGTGCGCGACCACGACTACGAAGGGCTGCCGGTGATCCTGGTCGACGCGGGCGCCGCCGAGGCCGCCGGAGCGCCGACGATCATCCTCCACGGTCACCTCGACGTGGTTCCGGGACGGCCCGAGCAGTTCCAACCGCGCGTCGAGGGCGATCGTCTGATCGGACGAGGCGCATATGACATGAAGGCCGGCCTGGCCGCCATGATGTGCGTGCTCAAGCATGCCTCGACGCAGCGCGACGTACGCGTGCGCTTCGTCTGCGCCCCCGACGAGGAGTCAGAGGAGGTCGAGGATCGCTCGACCGACGTGCTCGTCAGCGACGGCTTCCAGGGTGACTTCGCCATCACCGGCGAACCCACCGACATGCACATCGGAGTGCAGGCCAAGGGGGTGCTGGCCATTCGCCTCGAGGTGTTCGGAAAGGCGGCCCACGGCTCGACGCCCTGGCTGGGCGACAACGCCGTGCTCAAGGCGATCGACGTCTTTCGAACGATCGAGACGCTTCCGTTCAGCCGGGAGTCATCCGAGCTCTTCGATCGTCCGTCGATCAATCTCGGCCGCATCAGCGGCGGCGACGCGCTGAACAAGGTGCCCGACCAGTGCACGATGGACATCGACGTGCGCTACCTGCCCGGCCAGGACCCGGGCGAGATCCTGGCCGAGATCCGGTCGCTCTCCGATGTGGAGATCACCCGCACGTTCACCCGCGTACCCGCCGTCGTGCCGCGGACCCATCCCTACGTGGTCGCCCTCTCGGAGGCCGTCGGACGCTCGGCGCGGGGCGAGGTCATGAGCGTGGGCCGCGATGGCGCCTCGGACGCGGGGTCGTTCCTCGCCGCCGGGATCCCCGCCGTCGAGTTCGGCCCCGAGGGCGCGGGCCATCACGGCCCCGACGAGTGGGTCTCCCTCGCCTCGGTGCAGCGCTACCGACAGTCGCTGCAGGCGTTCATCGATGAACTGCCTGGCTCGCTGCACCGCCAACGTCCGGGCCTTACCGCTCTGCAGGGCGGCACCGCATAGCCTTCCGCGCCGCATGAGCTCCGCTCGCCAACCACTGGCCATCATCGGCGTGGGCTACGTCGGCCTGGTCACGGCCGCCGGGTTCGCTGAGCTGGGCAACGACGTGTGGTGCGTGGACATCGACGAGGAGCGGATCCGGGGCCTGCAGCGCGGCGAGGTCCCGATCTATGAGCCCGGTCTCCACGAGGTGCTCGCCGCGTGCGCGGAGCGGCTGCACTTCACGACCGATCTGGCCGAAGCCGTGACGCGGACGCGTCTGCTGTTCGTCGCGGTGGGCACCCCGTCGACCTACTCGGGCGACGCGGACCTCTCAGCCGTGCAGGCGGTGGTGGACGCTCTGCCCGCCTCCTCCGAGCACGCCCTGGTGATGAAGTCCACGGTCCCCAGCGGCACCGGAAAGGCGATCAAGCGCCGCCTGGCCTCTCGCGGCCGCGACGACTTCGCCTACGTCTCCTGTCCCGAGTTCCTGCGCGAGGGATCGGCCCTGGTCGACTTCCGCCGCCCCGATCGCGTCGTGGTGGGCGACGAGGGCACCTGGGCCGGCGACGCCGTGGTGGAGCTCTACGCGCCCCTGGGAGCGCCGATCGTGCGGACTGACGTCGCCAGCGCGGAGATGACCAAGCTCGCCTCGAACGCCTTCCTGGCCACCAAGATCTCCTTCATCAACGAGATCGCCAATGTGTGTGAGGAGACGGGGGCCGACGTGGAGGAGGTGAGCCGAGCGATGGGGCTGGACTCGCGTATCGGCTCGGCGTTCCTGCGGCCGGGGATCGGCTATGGCGGGAGCTGCTTTCCCAAGGACGTCAGCGCGCTCAAGCAGCTGGCCGGCAACTCGGGCTACCACTTCCAGCTGCTCAACGCCGTCATCGAGGTCAACGAGCTCCAGAAGCGCCGCGTGGTCGCCAAGCTCCACAAGCACCTGGGCTCGCTGGTCGGCGCGACCGTGGCGCTGCTCGGCCTGGCGTTCAAGCCCGACACCGACGACATGCGCGAGGCGTCCTCGCTGATCCTGGCCGCTCGCCTGCAGGCCGAGGGGGCGCAGGTGCGCGCCTACGATCCGGTCGCGGAGGGCGAGGCGGGCGAGCTCATGCCGGGCGTGGAGCTGGCCCGTGACGCGTTGGGAGCGGTGACCGGAGCCAACGCCTGCGTGCTCGTCACCGAATGGCAGGAGTTCCGCGGGTTGGACTGGAGCGAGGTCGCCGAGCGCATGGCCGGTAGGCTCGTGGTGGACGGGCGCAACGCCCTGGACCCCGCGGCGGTGCGCGCGGGCGGCCTCGAGTACGAAGGGATCGGGCGCAGGTGAACCGAAGGATGGGCGGACGATGCAGGCATTGATCCTTGTCGGCGGTGAAGGCACGCGGCTGCGTCCCCTCACGTCCACCGTGCCCAAGCCGGTCGTGCCGCTGGTCGATCGGCCCTTCGTCGCCTACATGCTGGAGTGGCTCCGGGGGCATGGGGTGCAGGACGTCGTGATGTCGTGCGGATTCATGGCCTCGGGAGTGCGCAACGTGCTCGGGGACGGATCCGGTCTGGGCATCCGCCTGCGCTACGTGGAGGAGCCGAGGCCGCTGGGCACGGGAGGCGCCGTGAAGTTCGCCGAGTCGCTCCTCGATGAGCGGTTCCTGATGCTCAACGGAGACGTGCTCACCGACATGGACATCTCGGGCCAGCTCAGCCAGCACGACCGGACGGGAGCTCGGGGGACGCTCGCGTTGATCGCCGTCGAGAACCCATCGGGGTACGGGCTGGTGCGCCTCAACCGCGACCGCTCGGTGCAGGACTTCCTGGAGAAGCCGAGCCCCGACCAGATCGACACCAATCTGATCAGCGCGGGCGCCTACGTGCTCGAGCGTGAGGTCCTCGACCTGATACCGCCCGATGCCACCGCGTCGATCGAGCGTGACGTCTTTCCCGCTCTGGTCGGCGACGGCCTCTACGGAGCCGTCGCGGACGGCTACTGGCTGGACATCGGGACGCCCGAGCGCTACCTCAAGGCGACGTTCGACATCCTCGAGCGCAATGTGACGACCACGGTCGGCGAGGCGCTTGGCGAGAGCTACACGTATGTGGAGGAGGACGTCGTCGTGGACGGGCGCGTCGTACCGCCCGCACGGGTGGGCCGGGGTTGCCGGATCGCCGCCGACGCCCGCGTGGGCAGCCTCGCGGTTCTCGGCAATGGCGTGAAGGTCGGAGAGGGCACGACCATCGAGCAGGCGGTGGTGCTCGACGGCGCCGAGATCGGCCCGGGATGCACGGTGCGCTACTGCATCCTCGGCGCGGGGGCTCGCGTGGGCGCCGGCACCACGATCGAAGGCGGGACGGTGCTCGGCGAAGGCGTGACCATCGGCGCGGGCAATGTGCTTGCCGCCGGAGCGCGTATCTTCCCCGGCGTGACGCTCCCGGACGGCGCGATCAAGTTTTGACGGAGGCCGCCACCACCGTGCTCGACCGCGAGGCAGTCGCGGCGGTCGACGTGTCGGGCCAGATGGAGGATGTCCTCTCGCTTCCCGAGCACCTGCGTGACGCGCTGTGGAGGGTGGAGAGCGCGGGGTTGGAGTCCCGCGACGCACCCGGCGGTCTTGTCGTCGCGGGGATGGGGGGCTCGGGGATGGGCGGCGCACTCGCCCGCGCGGCCCTGGGCGACCGGGCCTCGCGACCCCTGGGACTGGCGCGCCATTACGAGCTCCCGGCCTGGACCACGCCGGACACCATGGTGCTGTGCTCGAGCTACTCCGGCGATACCGAGGAGACCCTCGCCTGCTATGAGGCGGCCGGTGCCGTGGGCGCCCGTCGCGCCGTGGCGACGACCGGCGGTCAGCTCGCCGCGGCCGCCCGCAGCGACGGCGTGCCGGTCATCCCGGTCCCCGCCGGCCTGCGGCCCAGAGCCGCCGTGGCATACATGACCGTGGCCGCCCTCGAGGTCGCCGCCATCTCCGGCGCCGCTCCCGGCCTGCGCGCCGAGGTCGACGTCGCCGCTGCCCATGCCGAGCAGCTCGCCGCTGAATGGGGACCCGACGGCGGCGAGGACTGCCTGTCCAAATCACTGGCACGCGGGCTGTGGGACACGGTGCCCCAGATCGCCGGGGCGGGACTCACGAGTGCGGTGGCCTATCGCTGGAAGTGCCAGATCAACGAGAACGCCAAGCTCCCGGCGTTTGCCGCCGAGTTGCCGGAGCTCGACCACAACGAGATCGTGGGCTGGACCGGCGCGCCGATGCTCGGGCGCTTCTCGGCGGTCTTCCTCGACGACTCCGACCTGCATCCGCGAACGCGCCAACGGATCACCCTCACCCGGGAGCTCATCGAGCCCTTCGCAGCTGAGACCTTCCTCGTGCAGACGCGGGGCGAAAGCCGGATCGAGCGGGTGATCTCGCTCGTGCTCCTCGGCGATCTGGTCTCGCTCTACCTGGCGATCCTCGGGGGCGTGGACCCCGAGCCGGTCGCCCCCATCGACCAACTCAAGGAGCAGCTCACCCCGGCCGAGCCCCTGCCGGAACCTTGACAACGTCGTGCTAACGTTGGCCGTCATGGACGCGCTGACCATTCACGAGGCCGCCGAGACCACGGGCTGGTCGCCGCGGATGCTGCGGTACGTGGAACGCATCGGGCTGGTGCAGAGCCCTCGGTCCAGCGCCGGGTATCGCCTGTACGGAGCGGAGGAGCTGCAGCGGCTGCGCACCCTGCGCCAGCTGCTCGCCGAGTTCGACATCGGACTCGGCGAGGTCGGCTTCGCGCTGCGCATGCGAAGCGACGAGGGCCTCGCAGAGGCTGTGGGGGCGTGGCTCGAGGCCGAGCCGGAACGCCCCGAGCACGTCCAGCCCGCACATTGGCTTCGCTGGGAGCAGGACAAGCATCAGAGATTGCTCAACCACGCATTGGAGATCGCATGACCCCGACTGCCGCTTTGACCGCCACCGACTTCAAGGTGGCCGACCTGTCCCTCGCGGCATTCGGCCGCAAGGAGATCGAGCTCGCCCAGCACGAGATGCCCGGGCTGATGATGACCCGCGAGGAGTACGCCGAGCGCCAGCCGCTCAAGGGCGCCCGCATCACGGGCTCGCTGCACATGACCGTCCAGACCGCCGTGCTGATCGAGACGCTGGTGGCCCTGGGCGCCGAGGTTCGGTGGGCGAGCTGCAATATCTTCTCCACCCAGGATCACTCGGCTGCGGCGGTCGCGGTCGGTCCCGAGGGCACGCCGGAGGAGCCGCGCGGCATCCCCGTCTTCGCCTGGAAGGGCGAGACCCTGGAGGAGTACTGGTGGTGCACCGGGCAGGCGCTTACCTGGCCCGAGGGCGGCCCCAACATGATCCTCGACGACGGTGGTGACGCCACGCTGCTCATCCACAAGGGCGTCGAGTACGAGAAGGCGGGCGCGGTGCCCGATCCGCAGAGCGCGGAATCCGAGGAGCACCGGGTGGTGCTGGAGACGCTTCAGCGCTCCTTGGAGGCCGATCCTCAGCGCTGGACCACGATGGCCGCCGACATCATGGGCGTCACCGAGGAGACCACGACGGGCGTCCACCGCCTCTATCAGATGCAGGAGACCGGGGAGCTCCTGTTCCCGGCCATCAACGTCAACGACTCGGTCACCAAGTCGAAATTCGACAACCTCTACGGCTGTCGCCACTCGCTCATCGACGGCATCAACCGGGCTACGGACGTGATGATCGGCGGCAAGGTCGCCGTGATCTGCGGGTTCGGCGACGTGGGCAAGGGCTGCGCCGAGTCGCTGCGCGGCCAGGGAGCGCGCGTGATCATCACCGAGGTCGATCCGATCTGCGCGCTGCAGGCGGCGATGCACGGCTACGAGGTCAAGACGCTCGACGACGTCGTCGAGACGGGTGACATCTTCATCACCGCCACCGGCAACCGCGACATCATCCGCGCCCAGGACATGGGGCGCATGAAGCACCAGGCCATCGTCGGGAACATCGGGCACTTCGACAACGAGATCGACATGGCCGGCCTGCTCGGAGATGCGGACGTCGAGCGGATCAACATCAAGCCGCAGGTGGACGAGTTCCGCTTCCCGGACGGCCACACGGTGATCGTGCTCTCGGAGGGGCGGCTGCTCAACCTGGGCAACGCCACCGGGCACCCCAGCTTCGTCATGTCCAACTCGTTCACCAACCAGACGATCGCCCAGATCGAGCTGTTCACCAAGAACCAGGACTACGAGAAGCGCGTCTACGTGCTGCCCAAGCACCTCGACGAGAAGGTGGCCCGGTTTCACCTCGAGGCGCTCGACGTCCGGCTCACCGAGCTGCGCCCGGAGCAGGCGGCCTACATCGGCGTCCCCGTCGAAGGTCCCTACAAGCCCGATCAGTACCGGTATTAGACACGTGCCTAGCTCGGAGCTGGCCGACCCGAGCCTCGCCGGCGCCGGCCAGGCGCGCATCGAGTGGGCCGATTCCGAGATGCCGGTCCTGCGCTCCATCCGCGAGCGCTTCGCGGCGCGGCGCCCGCTCGAGGGCGTACGGATCGCGGCGTGCCTGCACGTCACGACCGAGACCGCCAACCTTTTGCGCACCCTGCTCGCCGGCGGGGCGGACGCGGGGCTCTGCGCGTCGAACCCGCTGACCACGCAGGACGACGTCGCAGCCGCGCTCGTGGAGCGCTATGGCGCCGAGGTTCACGCCATCGCGGGCGAGGACACCGACACCTACTACCGCCACATCGAGGCGCTGGCCGACCGCCGCCCGCAGATCACGATGGACGACGGTGCGGACCTGATCTCCGTCATCCACGGCAGGCGCACGGATCTGATCGAGGGCATCGTGGGCGCCACCGAGGAGACGACCACCGGGGTCATCCGCATCCGCGCGCTGGAGGCCCAGGGCAAGCTCGGGTTCCCCGTGGTGGCCGTCAACGAGGCTCGGACCGCACGGTTCTTCGACAACCGCTACGGGACCGGCCAGTCGACGATCGATGGAATCCTGCGAGCCACCAACGTCCTGCTTGCGGGCCGCGTGGTCGTCGTGCTCGGCTACGGATGGTGCGGCAAGGGCGTGGCCATGCGCGCACAGGGGGCGGGCGCCTCGGTGGTCGTCTGCGAGGTCAATCCCCTGCGCGCGCTCGAGGCCCGCATGGACGGCTTCGAGGTGATGCACGGCCGGCGGGCGGCACGGGAGGGTGACGTGTTCATCTCGGTCACCGGTGGTCGTGACGCGCTGGCCGGGGAGCACTTCGCGGCCATGAAGGACGGGGCGATCGTGTGCAACGCCGGTCACTTCGACGTGGAGCTCAATCTCGGTGACCTGCGCGAGCTCGCGGTCGGCTCGCACGAGGTGCGCCCGCTGGTGGAGCAGTTCGAGCTGGCCGACGGGCGGCGCATCAATCTCCTGGCCGCCGGCCGCGTGGTCAACCTCGCCTGCGCCGAGGGTCATCCGGCTGCGGTCATGGACGTGGCGTTCGCCAATCAGGTGTTGGCGGTCGAGCATCTCGTCAACGAGGGGCGCAGCCTGGAGAACCGCGTGTACGGCGTCCCCGCGGCGATCGACGAGGAGATCGCCCGGCTCAAGCTCACCTCGATGGGCGTGGAGATCGATGAGCTCACCCCGGCCCAGGAGGAGTACCTGCACTCCTGGGAGCACGGGACCTGACGCCGGGCGATCGCCGCCCCGGTTCGTGATGTGGGTGAGTTCGACGTCGCAAGAGACGTCAATGTCGTCCCACCTCCCGGTTTGACGCGGGCCCGTGCGGGGAAACCGCAGTGGCATGCGCGTTCCCACGCTTCCCACGCTTCCCGACCTGCCCACGGCCGCCGGGCGCGCCGCCCACGAGATCGGCCTGGCCGGTCTGCTCGGCGGCAACCTGTTCGGCCGCCTGGCGCTGCACCCCGCCGTAGAGAACATCAGCGACAAGTCCGAGCGCGGCAAAGTGATCAACGCGGCGTGGCGCCGCTACGGCACGGTCAACTCGGTCTCGCTGCTGCTCGTCACGGGCGGCTGGGTCGCGGCGCGGCTCGGCGAGACGCGGGATAACCGGCTCTCCCCGCGCGAGCGCACGCTCGCGCGGACCAAGGACGGTCTCGTCGCAGCGGTCACGCTCACCGGCCTGGCCACGGCGGCCGAAGGGGTGCGATTCGCTCGTCAGGCACCCGATGGTGCGGTGCCCATGGAGACCGGCAGCGAGCCCGCCGCGGAGACGCCAGCGTCCGCTGCCCGTTCCAAGCGCATCCTCAACGTCCTCGGCGCGACGGGCGCCGTCACCGAGATGGCACTCGTGGCCGTCAACGCCGGGCTGGCCCAGGAGAACTTTCGGCGCCCTCCGGCCAGGCGCACGCTGCGGCGCCGCTCGCGCTAACCCTGGGCGTAGCGCTCGGAGCGCTCCTGCTCGCGCTCTGATTCCGACAAGGCCCGCAGGAACAGCCACATCATCGCCACGCCCATGACCACCGACTGCTCGATCGCCATGACGGCGCCGCCGGTCGCCTGATCCTGCAGGGCACCCAGGCCCCAGAAGCGCGGCTGGTGGGCGTAGAAGTCGTAGAGCACGTCGGGCGAGAAGGTGAGCAGCACGCCGAGCAGGCCCAGGCCGATCTTGCCCGTGAACATGTAGGCCACCGGACCGAGCCCGCCCAGGCGATGGCGGCTGCGGATCGGCGACAAGAGATGCCACCAGTAGAGTAGGCCGATCGCCGCGAACGTGATGTGCTCGAGCGCGTGCAGGGCCGGGTGCTCGAGCGCGGCGTCGTAGAGCCCCGGGACGTGCCACAACCACATTCCCGCCACGTAGAGGATGACTGCCGTCACAGGATGTGCGAGCGGTCCGACCGCTCGCTCCAGGCGCTGCACCCGGCGGGTGACCGGACGGAGCAGGACGCGGGTGAGGCCGAGGGTCATGAGGATGGCCGCGACGTCGACCACCAACAGGTGCTGCACCATATGCATGACGAAGAGCTGCTCGCCCAGCCGGTCGATGGGGGAGACCAGGGCGACGAACAGGGCAAGCAGGCCCGCCAGGAAGCTGGTGAGGCGCCAGACGGACGCCGCCCCCGGTCCCGCTTCGACACGCGCCCGACGCCAGCGCCGGAGGTAGACCACCAGCGCAGCGGCGAGCGCCAGTAGGACCCCCGGCTCGAGCGTCCACGAAGTGTCGAGAGTCACGGCGCGCGATTGTCGCAGTCGTCGGGCGTTCGGGCACGCCGCTCGCGCGAGACTGAGCCGTCTTCATGCTCGAGCGCGTCCGCCTGGAGCTGGTGGCGCTGGTGGTCCCACCGGTGTGCGTGGCGTGCGGTGCCGCCCTGGGGCGAGCCGGGGAATCGCTGTGCCCCGCCTGCCGCACCCGCCTACCCTGGCTGACCGGGGCGCGGTGCCGGCGCTGTGCGCTTCCGGAGCCCTGTGAGCCATGTCCCGCGCGTGCGGCCGCATACGATCGAGCCTGGGCGCCGCTGGCCTACGCGGACACCGCTCGTACGGTCGTCACCGCACTGAAGTTCCGGGGCGGCCTGGCGCTGGCCGACCTGATGGCCGCGCAGATGGCGGCCTGCGCACCCGCGGGGCTGCTGGCCGACACCACGATGGTCCCCGTGCCGGCCCGGCCCGCCGGGCGTCGCGAGCGCGGCTTCAACCAGGCCGAGTGCATTGCTCGCGCGCTGGCCCGTCGCAGCGGTCGGCCGCTCGACGCCTGTCTGCGACGCAGTGGCAAGCACGGTCGCCAGGTCGGGGCCTCCCGGAGCGAGCGGCTCACCTCGGGGCGCATCGACGTGTGGGCCCGCTCCGCCGCGCCGCCGGCGGTCGTCTTGGTCGACGACGTGCACACGACCGGCGCGACCCTGCACGCCTGCGCGCGCGCCCTGCGCGCGGGCGGTGCGCAGGCGATCGCAGCCATCACCTACGCACGTACGCTCGCCCCCGGGCGCCCAAGCTGACAAACGCCCCGGTGCGGCGTAGCATCACCCTACGCCGACGTCCACAGGAAGGAGTCCTATGCGGATCGCGATCAAGGGCCGTAACACTCCGGTGAGTGACGACCTGCGAGAGCACGTGGAGCGGAGGTTTGCCAAGATCGCAAAGCAGGTATCTCCACTCGCCGAGCTGGAGGTCGAGGTGCGCGAGGAGCGCAATCCGGCGATCGCCGAGTCTCAGGTCGCCGAGGTGACCCTTCACCTCAAGGGCGTGACGCTGCGCGCGCAGGATGCCTCGCGCGATATGCGCCACTCCGTCAACCTCTGCGCCGACGAGCTGGCGCGCCAGGTCAAGCGTCATCGCGACAAGCGCCGCAGGCGTCGTGAGGGTCGTTCGGCGCCGCTGCCCGGGGACGTTTCCCCGGCCTCCTAAATCCCGCTTAACGGCCCGGGCGAGGCCCCTCGGAGGCGAGGGTGCCGCTGCTACGCTTGCCCCCATGGGGATCTTTGATCGTGCCCTGCGGATGGGGGAATCCAGCCGGTACAAGTCCTATGCGCAGCGGGTCGAGCGCATCAATGCGTTCGAGCCGGAGATGGAGCTCCTCTCCGACGAGGAGCTGCGGGCGGAGGCCGACGGCCTACGCCGCCGCGCGCGTGACGGAGAGTCCCTGGAGGATCTTCTCTACGAGTCCTTCGCGCTGACCCGTGAGGCGAGCAAGCGCACGCTGGGCCTGCGTCACTTCGACGTTCAGTTGATCGGGGGCATGGTCCTGCACGACGGGATGATCGCCGAGATGAAGACCGGCGAGGGCAAGACGCTCACCGCCACGCTTCCCATCGTGCTCAACTCGCTGGCCGGCCAGGGGGTGCACCTCGTCACGGTCAACGACTACCTGGCGCGACGCGATGCGGAGTGGATGACGCCGATCTTCGCCGCGCTCGGCGTGAGCGTGGGGATCATCCAGAACATGCAGCCGGCCGAGGAGAAGGAAGCCGCCTACGCAGCGGACGTGACCTATGGCACCAACTCGGAATTCGGCTTTGACTACCTGCGCGACAACATGGCCACCACGCTGGAGGAGAAGGTCCAGCACGGAAGTCGCAAGAAGCCCGACGACTGGGTGGACGCCGACGCCAACGGCAAGCGCAACTCCTTCGCGCACACCTACGCCATCGTCGACGAGGTCGACAACATCCTCATCGACGAGGCGCGCACGCCGCTGATCATCTCGGGTGCGCCCGAGCAGGCGGCCGACCTCTACGCGAAGTTCGCGCGGCTGGCACCGATGATGGAGCCCGGGAAGGCTCCTGACGGCATGGACTCGCGGGCCAAGAAGGACTTCGTCGCCGACTACGACTTCGAGTTCGACGAGAAGCACAAGACCGTGGCGGTGAGCGAGCGTGGGGTGGCGAAGGCCGAGAAGTTCCTCGGCATCGAGCACCTCTACCGCGCCGAGAACGGGCATCTGGTCAACCACCTGCACCAGTCGCTCAAGGCCGAGTCGCTCTACCGGCGCGACAAGGACTACGCGGTGGTCGACGACGAGGTGAAGATCATCGACGAGTTCACCGGCCGCATCCTCGAGGGCCGGCGCTGGTCGGAGGGCCTGCATCAGGCGGTCGAGGCTAAGGAGCGCGTGGCGGTGCAGGAGGAGAATCAGACGCTCGCCACCATCACCCTGCAGAACTACTTCCGCATGTACCGAAAGCTCGCGGGGATGACCGGCACGGCGCTGACCGAGGCGACCGAGTTCATGAAGATCTACAAGCTCGGCGTGGTCGAGGTGCCGACCAACGAGGTGATGGTCCGCAGCGACCGCAACGACCAGATCTACAAGACCCAGGACGGCAAGTGGGCTGCGGTGACCCGGGAGATCGTGGAGCGCAACGAACGCGGGCAGCCGGTGCTGGTGGGCACCATCTCCGTCGAGGTCTCAGAGCTGCTGTCCGGTCAGCTGGCCAAGCGGGGCATCAAGCACACGGTGCTCAACGCCAAGCCGGAATACGCGGAGCGCGAGGGCGAGACGATCGCCGAGGCGGGTCAGCCGGGCGCGGTGACCATCGCCACCAACATGGCCGGCCGCGGGGTCGACATCAAGCTCGGGGGTAACGCCGAGCACCTGACCCGCCTCGAGCTGGCCAAGCTCGGCCTGCAACCCGGCGACCCGGACTACGAGGAGCACGCGAAGAAGGTGCTCCCGACGATCGACGAGCGGGTGGCCGCCGCCCGAGAGGAGGTGGTCGAGGCCGGAGGGCTGTTCATCTGCGGCACCGAGCGCCACGAGTCGCGCCGGATCGACAATCAGCTGCGCGGCCGCTCGGGTCGCCAGGGCGATCCGGGGGAGTCGCGCTTCTTCCTCTCCGCGCAGGACGATCTCGTCCGCCTGTTCGCCGGCGATCGGATCTACAAGATCCTCGACCGGATGGGCACGGTCAACGAGGAGGGCGAGGAGGAGCCGATCGAGGCCAAGATCCTCACCAGCCAGATCGAGAAGGCCCAGAAGAAGGTCGAGGAGCAGAACTTCCTGCTGCGCAAGCGCGTCCTGGAATACGACGACGTGATGAACCAGCAGCGCGAGGTCGTCTACGAGTATCGCGACCGGGTGCTGGAGGGCGAGGACCTCGGCGACGAGGCACGCGAGCACGTCCGCGAGGTGATCGAGCGGATGGTCAACGAATACACGCCCGGCGACTTCGTGGAGGAGTGGGACGTACCCGGTCTGCTCGCTCAGGTGCAGCAGATCTTCCCGGTCGAAATCGAGGCCGATTCGCTCTCACCCGACCAGATAGAGCGCGCGGGACTGGTCGACCGCCTGACCGAGGAGGCGCTCGCCCTATACACCCAGCGCGAGCAGGAGCTCGGCGACGAGCTGATGCGCGCGCTCGAGCGCTACCTCCTGCTTCAGATCATCGATGAGCGCTGGCGCGAGCACCTCTATGACATGGACTACCTGCGCGAAGGCATCCACCTGCGCGGCTTCGCCCAGATCGAGCCCATCGTCGCCTACAAGAACGAGGCCTTCGACCTGTTCACCGACCTCATGCACGGCATCTGGGCGGACTTCGCCCGGCTGGTGTTCAACGTCGAGGTGGAGGTGACCGGCGAGAACGGCGCCGGCTCACCCGGCGCCGTCCCGCCCTCGCGGCCGGCCCCCGGCTCATCGACCATCGGCGGACGGGTGTCCTACTCCGGCGGCGGTGCCGCGCAGCCCAGCGCGCTCGCGATGGCCGCCGCCGCGGGCGGCCCCGTCGAGGGCGACTACGGCGACGACGGATCAGAGGTCGAGCTCATGCCCCAGGTGCAGCAACGGCGAGTCGACGAGAATGCCCAGATCGGGCGCAACGACCCGTGCTGGTGTGGGTCGGGCAAGAAGTTCAAGAAATGCCACGGGGTTTAACGCGCCATTTTCGAGCGCCGACGCGGCCAAATGGCCCCAAATGCGACCGTAATCGAGTAAGGAGCGCGTACTCTATGTCTATGTTCAATAGCTCGGCTCCCAGCTGCGGTCCAGAGGAGCACTGCATCACCTGCGGCGACGTGGGGATTCCCATGCGCGTGGTCTCTCTGGATGAGGATCAGGGCCTGGCCCGCTGCGCGAACGCCGACGGCGCGACCGAGCTCGTCGACCCCACGCTGGTCGGCGACGTCGCGGCCGGCGATGCCGTCCTCGTCCACGCCGGGGTGGCCCTGGCGCGACTGGCGCCGGAGGCGGTGGCATGAAGTACGTCGACGAGTTCCGAGACGCCGAGCTCGGTCAGGCGCTGGCCGGCGACATCCTCAGCGCGGTCGAGCCCGGTCGCCACTACAAGCTGATGGAGGTGTGCGGAGGCCACACCCACTCGATCTACAAGTACGGCGTCGACGATCTGCTGCCCGCCAACGTCGAGCTGGTGCACGGGCCGGGCTGCCCGGTGTGCGTGATCCCCATGGGCCGCGTGGATGACGGCATCGCCCTCGCCCACGAGCCAAACGTGATCTTCACCTGCTTCGGCGACATGCTGCGGGTCCCCGGCTCGGACGGCACCCTCCAGGACGCCAAGGCGCAGGGCGCCGACGTGCGCATGGTCTACTCGCCGCTCGACGCGCTGAGGATCGCCCGTGAGAACCCCGATCGCGAGGTGATCTTCTTCGCCATCGGCTTCGAGACCACCGCCCCCTCCACCGCGCTCACCCTCAAGCGCGCCAAGGCGGAGGGCGTCAAGAACTTCTCCTGCATGTGCAGCCACGTGACGATCGTCCCGCCGCTGCGGGCGCTGCTGGACTCGCCCGATCTGCGCCTCGACGGATTCATCGGGCCGGGCCACGTCTCCACCGTCGTAGGCGCCCGGCCGTTCGAGTTCATCCCCGCGGACTACGGCAAGCCCCTGGTAGTCGCCGGATTCGAGCCGCTCGATCTGCTGCAGGCGATCAGCATGATCTTGCACCAGCTCAAGGAGGGCCGCTGCGAGGTCGAGAACCAGTACAAGCGCGTCGTGCCCTACGAGGGGAATCTGGCCGCCCTCAAGGTCCTTTCCGAGGTGTTCGAGCTGCGGCCCCACTTCGAGTGGCGCGGCCTGGGCTTCATCTCTCAGAGCGCGCTGCGCCTGTCCGATGCGTACGCCGACTTTGACGCCGAGATTCGCTATAGCGTGCCCGGCGTGCGGGTCGCCGACCCCAAGGCGTGCCAGTGCGGCGAGGTGCTCAAGGGCGTGATCAAGCCCTGGGAGTGCAAGGTGTTCGGCAGTGCGTGCACCCCCGAGCATGCCATCGGGACCTGCATGGTCTCCCCCGAGGGGGCATGCGCCGCTTACTACAACTACGGACGGTTCGCCCGCGAGCGCGAGGTGGTCTAGGCGTGGCCGACTCGGCCGCGATCTCCGAGCGCGAGCAGAAGGTGCTCGGCATCATCGAGACCGCTCGGGGCAAGCGCCCGCGGTTCAAGGACGAGCAGATCACCATGGCCCACGGGGCCGGCGGGAAGGCGACGCAGACCCTGATCGAGGGGCTGATGGTCCCGGCCCTGAGCTCCGAGAGCCTCGAGGCGCTCGGCGACGCCGGGGCGGTCTCGGTCAACGGGACCAGGCTTGCCATGACCACCGACAGCTTCGTGGTCAAGCCGCTGCGCTTTCCCGGGGGCTCGATCGGTGAGCTCGCCGTCAACGGGACGGTCAACGATCTCGCGATGGCTGGGGCGAGGCCCCTGGCGCTCACCCTCTCGCTCATCCTGGAGGAGGGCTTTTCCACCTCGGACCTGCGCGCCGAGGTGCAGGCGATCGCCGGCGCCATCCAGACCGCCGGCGTCGAGGTCGTCGGCGGCGACACGAAGGTGGTCGAACGCGGTCATGCCGACGGGATGTACGTGTGCACCACGGGACTGGGCAGCATCGACGAGCGCGCGAGCCTGTCGCCGGCCGGGCTGCGCCCCGGGGACCGGATCCTGCTCTCGGGCACGGTCGGCGATCACGGCACCGCGATCATGCTGGCGCGGGGGGGCTTCGACCTCGAGGCGGATGTCGAGTCCGACACCCGTTCGCTGTGGCCGGCAGTCGATGCCCTGTTCGAGGCGGTCGGCCCGTCACTGCGCTGCCTGCGCGACGCCACCCGCGGCGGCGTGTCCTCGGTGCTCAACGAGCTGGCACGCGCGTCGGCGGTCGCCATGATCGTGCGGGAGGCCGAGGTCCCCATCCAGCCGGCAGTGGCCGGAGCGGCGGAGATCTTGGGCCTGAGCCCGCTGGATATCGCCAACGAGGGCAAGTTCGTGGCCTTCGTCGCGCCCGAGGCGGCCGACGAGGCGCTGAGCGTGCTGCGCGGCGTCCCGGGCTGTGAGGACGCGGCGGAGATCGGCGAGGTCAAGACCGATCCGCCCGGGATGGTCCTGGTGGACACCGCCTTCGGCACCCGGGTGCTCGATCAGTTGATCGGCGATCCGCTGCCCCGGATCTGCTGAGGCACGTCATGCACGAGCTCTCGGCAACGGCGCTCGGCGACCGGCTCGAGCACCTGGTCGAACATCGCATCCAGGCCAACGAGCGCTTCTTCGCCGCTGAGGCCGAGCGCATCGCCAGGCTCTGTCATCGCATGGCCGAGCGCTTCGCCCGGGGCGGTCGGCTGATCGCCCTCGGCCGCTCCCCGGCCGCCCGTTCCGACGTCCGACATGTCGCGGTCGAATTCGTCCATCCCGTGATCGTGGGGAAACGGGCGCTGCCGGCCATCGGGCTGTCCAGCGAGGGGGGGCCGCTGCCGCTGCAGGCGGCACTGGTCGTCGAACCCGACGACATCGTCATCGCCTTCGAGGTCGAGGCCGCCGACGGCGAGGCGGCCGCCGCGATCGGAATCGCGCAGCAGCGCGGGTGCCTGACCATCGCCTTCGCGCCCGTGGGGGCCGGGTGGGAGTTCGAGCCCGGCGGCGACGACGGGTTCGTGCGCCAGGAGATCATCGAGGTCCTCTACCACGTGCTGTGGGAGCTGGTCCACGTGTTCTTCGAGCACCGCGGCCTGCTGGAGGGCCGCGACGCGGGCTCGGTCCACGACACCGGCGCCTCGAGCTTCCTGTATCCGTTCCTGGCCGAGCAGGAGCACGATCTCGATGCGGTCCTCGTCGACATCGCCGCCTCGGTGCGGATGAAGGCGCAGGAGACCTGGACGCTGCGGGCCCAGACCATGCTCGACAACCGTGAAGTCCTCGTGGGCGCGGCCGGCGCGCTACGGGACTGCTTCGATGCCGGCGGCAAGCTCCTGGCGCTGGGCAACGGCGGCTCGGCGACGGACGCCATGGATGCCGTAGCCGACTTTCGCGCCGCTCCCCAGGGCTGGCCCGCCCGGCGTGCCGTCGACCTCACCGAGGACGCGGCCATCCTCACCGCGATCGCCAACGACATCGGGATCGAGGCGATCTTCGCCCGCCAGGTGATCGCCTATGGCCGCGCGGGCGATGCCCTCCTCGCGCTCTCCACCAGCGGGAACTCCACGAACGTCATCGCCGCGCTCGCCGAGGCGCGCCGGCGCGGGCTGCGCACGGTGGCGATGGTGGGCTATGACGGCGGACAGATCGCGCACGACGCGCTGGCCGACCACGTGGTGGTCACCCGCTCACAGCACATCCCGCGCATCCAGGAGGCGCAGGCCGGCGCCTACCATGCGCTGCGCGAGCTGGTGGAGCTCCCAAGGGGCTGAGGATGCTCGAGGAGACGGCGGCGGGCGCAGGCGGCACGACCGCTCGCCGGCGTGTACGCGCTCGGGTGGAGGGGACCGTGCAGGGAGTGGGGTTTCGCCCCTTCGTCTACCGGCTGGCGTCGGAGCTCGATCTGGCCGGGTTCGTCCTCAACGACACGCGCGGCGTGCTGCTCGAGGTGGAGGGCGCCGATTCGGCAGTGGAACGCTTCCTGGAGCGTCTGGTCGCCGAGCCGCCGCCGTTGGCTCGCATCGAGCGCGTCCGGCCCGAGGAGCTCGCGGCGGAGGGAGCGCCGGGTTTCGAGATCGTCCACAGCGACGCGACGGGGGAGGCCTCAGCACCGGTTTCGCCCGACTCGGCCACCTGCGCCGACTGCCTGGCCGAGCTGCGCGACCCGGCCGACCGGCGCCACCGCTACCCGTTCATCAACTGCACCAACTGCGGCCCGCGCTTCACCATCGTCCGCGGCGTGCCCTACGACCGCCCCCTGACCACCATGGCCGGCTTTGAGCTGTGCGAGCGCTGCCGCGCCGAGTACGAGGACCCGCTGGACCGCCGGTTCCACGCCCAGCCCAATGCATGCCCGGACTGCGGCCCCACCGCGCGCTTGATCGATTCGGGCGGGACGGTCCTCGAGGCCGCCGGGGGCGACGCGGTTCGGGGCGCCGCGGAGGCACTGGTCAGCGGCCGGATCGTCGCGGTCAAGGGCCTCGGCGGCTATCACCTCGCCTGCCGGGCCGACGACGAGACGGCGGTCGCGGCGTTGCGCGCCCGCAAGCACCGCGAGGACAAGCCCTTTGCGCTGATGGCGCCCGACCTCGAGTTCGCGCGCGGACTGGTGGACCTGACCGACGGCGAGGTCGCCGTGCTGACCGGCCCCGAGCGCCCGATCGTCGTGGCCCGCGGTCGCGAGGACGCGCGCGTCGCCGACGCGGTTGCGCCCCGGTCGCACGATCTCGGCGTCATGCTGCCCTACACCCCGCTGCACCACCTGCTGCTGGCCGACGCCGGGACCACCCTGGTGATGACCAGCGCCAACCTCTCCGACGAGCCGATCGCCTACCGCGACGACGACGCACGCTCCAGGCTGGGCGCCATCGCCGACCTGTTCCTCCTCCACGACCGACCGATCCACATGCGCACGGATGACTCGGTGGTGCGAGCCGCGAGCGCCGGCCGCGGCGAGCCGATGCTGCTGCGGCGCTCGCGCGGCTACGTCCCTGCCCACATCGGACTACCGGTGGCGGCCTCACGGCCCTCGCTCGCCTGCGGGGCCGAGCTCAAGAGCACGTTCTGCCTGGCCAAGGGCGAGCGGGCGTGGGTGGGCCATCACATCGGCGACCTGCAGAACTTCGAGACGCTCCAGTCCTTTGCCGAGGGCATAGCGCACTTCGAGGCGCTGTTCGCGGTGGCGCCCGAGGTCGTCGCCCACGACCTGCACCCCGATTACCTCTCCACGCGCTACGCGCTGGAGCGCGAGGGTGTCGACCATGTCGGGGTACAGCACCACCATGCGCACCTCGCGGCATGCCTCGCCGAGCACGGCGAAACCGGCCCGGCGGTCGGCGCGATCTACGACGGGACCGGATACGGCCTGGACGGCACGGTGTGGGGGGGAGAGCTGCTGGTCGGCGGCCTGGACGGCTTCGAGCGGGCGGGCTCGCTGCGTCCCGTGCGGCTTCCCGGCGGCGACCGCGCGGTCCGCGAGCCCTGGCGGATGGCCTGCGCGTGGCTGGCCGACGCGCTGGGTGAGGAGCTTCCCGCTCGACCGGCGGCGCTCGCCGAGGCCGTCGACGAGCTGCGCTGGCGTCAGATCGCTTCGCTGGCCCACAGCGGCCTGGCCGCGCCGGTGACCACGAGCGCCGGGCGGCTGTTCGATGCCGTCGCGGCGCTCTGCGGTATCCGGGCGGTAGTCAACTACGAGGGCCAGGCGGCGATCGAGCTCGAGGCCGCGGCCGATCCGCTGGAGCGCGGGGCGTACCCCATCGCGCTGGTGGAGGCGACCGACCGGCTCATCCTCGACCCCCGCGAGGCCGTCGCCGGCGTCGCCCGCGAGGTCGCGGCGGGCGAGCCGGTCGCCGCGATCGCCGCGCGCTTTCACCACGGCATGGCCGACGCCACGGCGCGCGCCTGCGCGGAACTGGCCGAGAGCCGGGGGCTGGACACCGTGGTGCTCTCCGGTGGCGTGTTCCAGAATCGACTGCTGCTCGAACGCACTACGACTCGTCTGGAGGAGGCTTCCCTGCGAGTGCTCAGGCCGGTGCGGCTGCCGGCCAACGACGGGGGCATCGCCTACGGACAGGCGGCGGTCGCCACCGTGTCCGGTTGAGCGGCCGGCGCGGACCGAGCAGCCTACGCTATATGCAGCATGCAATTATCCCGCTGGGTTAGGTTGGGAGCCACACTCTTTTGACGGAGGAGACAGAGCGTGCCTAGATTCGGATATCGCAGCGCATGTTCGGTGGCCCTCGCGGCTTCGGCGATCGCCGCCGGCGGCATGGCGTCCCCGGCGTTAGCGGCACTGCCGCGGACCTATCAGGTGCAGACGATCAAGGCTCCGAATCTGGACTCGGCATCGGCGGTCGAAGGCCACTTCGGCGTCGCGCTGGTCAACGCGGGCGACGTGAACGGGGACGGCAAGGACGACGTGCTCGTGGGCACGGACGAGCACGGCGGCGCGTTCGCGGGCACGGTGCACGTCCTGAGCGGGGCCGACGGCTCGATCCTCCGCAGCCTGCCGCCGCCGGATCCGGGCGGAGCGGGCAACGGCTCGGCGTGGGGCGGGTTCGTCGGCAAGATCGGCGACCTCGGCAGCTGCGCCGGTGGCACCCCCAGCGTGGTCTGTCCCGGCGCGACGATTGGCGCGCCCGACGGGGTTCCGGACGAGCTGGTGACCGCGCTCGGCGTCGACGTGCCGTTCACCGGCGGCGGCGGTGGCACGCTCGTGGACGCAGGCCGCGCGTACGTGATCGACGGCGCGACGGGCGCGGTGCTCAAGCGCATCGACATGCCCAACGCCGACCTTCTCGACCAGTCCACCAAGCCGGGGCCGCCCAAGCCGGCCTTTGGCCGTACGATCCTCTCGCCGGCAGGGCTTCCACCCTGCGCCGGCAACATGGGCATCGGCACCTGTGCCTCCATGCCCAATGCGGTGAAGATCGGCGACATGGACGGGGGCGGAAAGCCCGACATCATCGTCGACGCCTCCGACATCTACGAGACCGGTGCGACCGCGAACCCGACATCGAACTGCGCGGCGGGCGGCGCGTCCGCGCAGTGCCTGCAGGCTGGGCGCTCGTACTGGTACTCGGGCGAGGCGGTAGCGGGCAGCAACCCGAGCGTCGTGGACAACACGCCCTACGTGACGATCAAGAACCCGGCTGCGCAGGCGGACGAGATCGCGGCTACCACCAACCACAATCGCGAGAACCTCGGCTATTCGATCGAGCCGGTGGGTGACCTGGGCAAGTGCAACAACAGCGCCGGCGGTCAGAATGGACCGGGCCTGGCCTGTCTGAGGGTGGGCGGAACCGGGGGACCCGACAGCAGCACGAACCCCGACGGGCGCCCCGACGTCGTGATCTCCTCGCATCGCACCGACGACTTCGGCATGGACGATGCCGGGCAGGCGCTCCTATTCGACGGCAAGGACGGCACGCTGCTGGCCACCTACCGTCACCCCGAGCCCCAGCCCGCGTCGCTGTTCGGCTTCAGCAACTACAACCAGCCGGCGATCGGCGACGTCGGCAGCGGGACGAATGCTGACGTCTATCAGGCGGCGATGCGACAGAACAACCCGACCACCGGAGGCGGCAAGGGCTATCTCATGAACGGCAACTTCCTCCAGTCCGGAAGCCCGAACGCGATCAGCTTCGCGACGCTCAACGACCCCACACCCAACCCCAGCGAGGACTTCGGGACCTCATCCGCGGGCGTCGGCAACGTGGCCGGCACCGAGACGTCGTCGAACCTGGACGCCCGCAACGAGGTGATGGTGGGGGCGTACGGACCACATAACCCGGGGACGAACCAGTCCGTCATCAACGACGTCCACATCTTCAGCCCGCTCACCGAGCAGGAGCTCCAGCGGTTCAATCCGCCCGACCAGCAGCCCGGGCTGGGCTTCGGCAACGCGCTGGCGCCGGTGGGCGATCTCAACGGCGACGGCTTCCTCGACTACGCGATCGGCGCGGGTCTTTATGACGACGTGGCGTCGAACGGTAACCCGGTGCCCAACGCGGGGCGCATCTACATCTACCGCAGCGACAACTCGCCGGCGCCGCGGCCTGGGCCGCCACCCGCGGGATCCCCGGTCCCGCCAGGCTCGACGGTTACGGCAGCGGTGACCCAGGGGGGACGCTCGGTCGATCTGGACCTCAGTCGCCACACGCTGCGTCGCGGCCAGCGCCTCAAGCTCGCGGGCGACGTGGAGTCGCTGACCAGCTCTAAGACTTGCGAGCAGCGGGTCGCGGTCGAGCTCCAGCGCCGGGTGCCCGGAAGGGTTCCGTATCAGACGTTCGGACGACTCACCGCCAGCGGCTCTGGGCGCTTCTCGACCTCCTTCAAGCCGACTCGTACGTATCTCTACCGCGCACTGGTACGGCAGAGCACCCAATGCCTGGCGTCCGTGTCCTCTCACGAAAGGGTGACGGTTACGAAGCCGCGATCGTCGCGCCGAGCGCGGCGGCGGTAGGGGAGCGCCAGCGATACGGGTAGGTGCCGTCGACACCTACCCGACGGCGCCCCGTCCGCGTAGGGTGCGTGCAGGGGCAGTCATCGATCGAGGAGGGGTGGTAGTGAGTCGCGCGCTCGTTCGGGTGTTTCTGGTCCTCGTCAGCTTGGCGTTGAGCGTTGCCGCGTCTCCCGCGCTCGGCGCGTCGGGGTTGCCGCGGACCTATCAGGTGCAGCGAATCGACTCCTCCGCACCCACGGTGGGCGGCAGGTTCGGGCTGAGTCTCGTCGCCGTCGGGGACATCAACGGGGACGGGAAGACCGATATCTTGACCGGCACCGACAAGCACGGGACGGCGCTTGGGCAAGGCCAGGTGTCGGTGTTGAGCGGCAGCGACGGACGCGTGCTGCGCAACTATGCGCTCTTGGACATCGACACCGACACAAATCGTCCCTCGGGCTTCGGCAACTCCATCACTCCTCTTGCGGACATCGGGAAGTGCAACCTCGCACCGCCCGGTGGAGCCGGTAACCCATGTCCCGTCGGCCAGTTCAGCACAGCCGGCGATGGCATACCCGAAGAGGTCGTAGGCGCCAGCGGGGTGGACCTCAACGTGGCCACTGGTCAGCCTGATCCGACGACGAACAACAACCTCGGAGTCATCTACGTGTTCGACGGCGCGACGGGCGCGCTGCTCAAGCGGCTTGTCATGCCATCCGCGGATCGGACCGAGCAGACCACGGCGCCGACGGCCGGGGACCCGCGGTTCGGGCGGACCCTGCTCTCGCCGGGCGACGTGACCGGCGATGGTAAGCCCGACATCCTGGTTGGCGCCACCGACTACAACGAGACCAAAGCGACCGCTCATCCACAATCGCAGTGCGCTCTGCAGATCGGGACGGCCAACTGCCTCGGTGCGGGACGTGTCTACCTGTACTCGGGCGCGGCGATCGACGGTGACCCGAGCACGCCGTTGCAGACCGCGACGACCATCAAGAGCCCCCTCTCCCAGCCCGATGACAACGGGGCGATCCCACCTGGGGCGTTCGCGGCCAGCGAGCAGTTCGGAATCCAGCTCATCCCGATCGGCGCCGCCGCGACGTGCACGTCCGGAGCGCCCGTCGCTCCAGGCGGCGCGTGCACCACGCCGACCAACGCCGCGGGTACGGCGGCAAACGACTTCGCCATCGCCGGCTCCGCGTATGACGTCTTCGGGATGGACGGCGTAGGAAGAGTCATCGAGATCGACGGCACGACGCTCGCGAACGTCAAGAGCACCGACTACCCCGACCCCGCTCCCGAAGCGTCATGGGGCCAGGCTCAGAACGGCCGCATGTTTCCGGCGCTCGGGGACGTTGCGGGGCGCACGAACCCGGACTTCTACGTCTCGGACATCCAGTGGAGCGGCGACCACGCCGCCCAGGGCCGCGGCTTGACCGTCAGCGGAGCGCCAAGCGACTCCACCTCCTACAGCGAGTTCCCGTCACGCTTCGTCGATCCGACGCCGCAGACCGGCGAGCAGTTCGGGCTCGCAGCAGCGGGCATCGGCGACGTGGCCGGGGCCGAGACCGACCCCGCTCTGGACGCCCGTGGCGAGATCATGATCGGCGCCATCGGACCGCACAACCCCGGGACGAACCAGCAGGTCGTCAACGACGTGCACATCTTCAGCCCACTGACCGAGAAGGAGCTCCAACGGATCCCGGCGCCCGATGCGCAGGGAGGCGAGGCCTTCGGCGTGTCGCTCGCGCCGCTGGGCGACGTCAACGGCGACGGGTTCCAGGACTACGCCGTCGGAGCCGGATTCTTCGACGTGAAGACGTCGGGTGGTCCCTGCCCGAGCTCCTGCCTCAACGCGGGTCGCGTGTACATCCTGCGCAGCGACAACTCGCCGGCTCCCGTTCCCCCCACTCCGTCTGGACCCGGCGTGGGGCCCCAGGGGCCTGCCGGCCCCACCACCGTCGTGACGCTCGCCGGGCGCGACCTCGAGCTGGTCGCGAAGTCCGGTCGCGTCCGACGCGGCCGGTCGGCGACTCTTCGGGGTGCGGTGGAGGCGTTCTCAAACCAGGCGACCTGCGAGACCGGCCAGACGGTCCTGTTGCAGCGCCGCCCGCCGAGCGCCGTGCGCTACACGACGATTGCTCGCCTCAAGACGGACCGCAACGGCAACTTCGCACGCACGTTCAAGCCGACGAGCAGCGGGGTCTACCGCGCGCGGGTGAGTCAGTCAAGCCAATGTCTGGGTGCGACCTCCAACCGCGCCTCCATTACCGTGCGCGGGCGCAGTCGGCCTGCGAGGAAACGCGGCCGCTAGGAAGCGTCGCACAGCAGGGCGGGGCGTGAGATAGCCTGGGCGCCATGGCCGTCACCCCCGCGCCCGAGCCCACGCCGCAGCGCCTCGCGGCGATCCGCGACCAGCTCAAGCTGCTCGCGGACTATCTTTGACCCAGCCGGACTGGAACGCCGCGCCGCGGAGCTCGAAGAGCGGATGGGCGAGCCCGGCTTCTGGGACGACCAGGAGCAGGCGGCGAAGGTGAGCGCCGAGCATGCGCGGGCGACGCGCAGGCTCGAGGCGTTCCGCTCGCTCGAGCGCGATTCCGAGGAGCTCGATGGCCTGGCGGAGCTGGCCGAGGAAGACCCAGAGCTCGTCGACGAGCTCGACGGGCAGATCTCCGAGGTCGAGCGGCGCCTCGAGGCCCTGGAGGAGCAGCGGCTGTTCTCGGGGCGCTACGACGCCGGGGATGCTCTCGTTGCGGTCAACGCGGGAGCGGGTGGCACCGATGCGCAGGACTGGGCGGAGATGGTGCTGCGCATGGAGATGCGCTGGGCGGAGAAGCGTGGCTTCACCTTCGAGCTGCTGGAGGCCAGCCCGGGCGAGGAGGCGGGAATCAAGTCCGCCACCTTCCGCGTGCGCGGGGAGAACGCCTACGGTCTGTACTCGGCCGAGAAGGGCGTGCACCGCCTGGTCCGCCTCTCGCCGTTCGACGCCGCCCACCGCCGCCAGACCAGCTTCGCCGGGGTCGAGGTCTCACCGGCGGTCGACGAGGCGACTGCGGCCGTCGAGGTCGCCGACGAGGACATCCAGGTGGACACCTACCGGGCCAGCGGCGCCGGTGGTCAGCACGTCAACAAGACCGACTCGGCCGTGCGCATCACCCATCGTCCCACCGGCATCGTCGTGCAGTGCCAGAACGAGCGTTCTCAGACCTCCAACAAGGCGACCGCGATGGCCATGCTGCGCTCGAAGCTGATCGAGCGCGAGGAGCGCGAGCGCCGCGAGGAGATCGCGCGGGAGCGAGGGGAGGCTCAGGACGTCAACTTCGGCTCGCAGATCCGCTCCTATGTCCTGCACCCGTACACGATGGTCAAGGATCACCGCACCGATGTGGAGATGGGCGACACCAACCGCGTCCTCGACGGAGAGCTCGATGGCTTCGTCCGCGCCTATCTCCTCCGCGCGGCTCCCCGAAGCTAGGCCCCGCGGCGAGATGACCGCGCCGATCGAGGACCCCGAGCTCGAGCTGGTGGCTCGCGCGCTGGCCGAGGACCTCGGGGTCGGAGACCTCACAAGTGATGCCACGGTCGACCATGACGCCCGCGCCCGTGCGGTGATCCGGCTCAAGGAGACCGGCGTCGTCTACGGGCTGCGGGTGGCCGAGCTGGCCTTCCGGGCGCTGGATCCCGCGGTCGGCGTGCGGCGTCACGTCGCCGAGGGGGCATGGGCGGACCCCGGGCCCGTGCTCGAGCTGACGGGACGGGCGCGGGCGCTGCTGGCCGGTGAGCGGACCGCCTTGAATTTCCTGCAGCGTCTGTCGGGCATCGCCACGCTCACGGCGCACTGCGTCCGCGCGGTGCAAGGGACGGGGGTGCGGATCCTCGACACGCGCAAGACCACGCCGGGCATGCGGGCGCTGGAGAAGGCGGCGGTGCGAGCCGGGGGCGGTGTCAACCACCGAGCAGGGCTCTACGACGCGATTTTGATCAAGGAGAACCACGTGGCGCTGGCCGGCGGAGTGGGGCAGGCGGTGCAACGCGCTCGCGCCGCCGCGCCCGAGCTGCCCGTCGAGGTCGAGTGCCGCTCCCCGGCTGACGTCGACGCTGCGCTGGCCGCCGGCGCGCCGCGGCTGCTGCTGGACAACATGGGCTCGGGGCGCCTGCGTGAGATCGTCGAGTATGTTGGTGGCCGGGCGACGCTCGAGGCGAGTGGGGGCGTGACCGTGGACAACATTGGGGAGATCGCCGCGACCGGCGTAGAATTCATCTCGGTAGGTGCGCTGACGCACTCCGCACCGGCACTCGACCTGTCCCTGATCATGGAGCCGCTGCCATGAAGCCCTTGCCCTTGGCCCTCGTCGACCCCGGAACTCCGGCTCAGGGGATGCTGGCGCTCGAGGACGTCGCCGCCCTGCAGGAGGAGGTCCGCCGCCTGGCGGAGACCCGCGACGCGGTGATCCTCGCCCACAACTATCAGGTCCCGGAGGTTCAGGACATCGCCCACTACGTCGGCGACTCACTCGGACTGTCCCAGCAGGCAGCGGACGCCGACGAGTCGACGATCGTGTTCTGCGGCGTGCACTTCATGGCGGAGACCGCTTCCATCCTCTGTCCGGACAAGACCGTGCTGATCCCCGATCTCGACGCGGGCTGCTCGCTGGCCGACTCCATCACCGCAGACGAGTTGCGCGCGTGGAAGGCGGCGCACCCGGGCGCCGTGGTGGTCATGTACGTCAACACCACCGCCGAGGTGAAGGCGGAGACCGACTACTGCGTCACCTCCTCGAACGCCGTTACGGTGGTCGAGCACATCTACCGCGAGCACGGCGACGACGTCGAGATCCTGTTCGGTCCCGACATGTTCCTGGGCGCGTACGTCGAGAAGCGGACCGGCCGGCGGATGCACGTGTGGTCCGGGGAGTGCCACGTGCACGCCGGGATACGCCCGCGCGACATAGAGCAGGTCCGCGCCGAGCATCCCGGCGCGGACTTCCTGATCCACCCCGAGTGCGGCTGCTCGACGAGCGTGATGGAGTACGTCGCCTCGGGCGACGTCGACGGGCAGGGCGTGCACATGCTCTCGACCGGCGGGATGCTCTCCTACGCCGAGGCGGCGGCGCCCGGCGCCACCGCCATCGTGGCTACGGAGACCGGGATGCTGCACCCGCTGCGCGAGGCCGCGCCCGACACGGCGTTCATCGCCGCCAACGAGGCGGCGGTGTGCCGCTACATGAAGATGATCACGCTTCCCAAGCTGCGCGACGCACTCCGCGACCGCGTGCACGAGGTGCGAGTAGCGCCCGCGGTCGCGGCGCGCGCGCGGGTTCCCATCCAGCGGATGGTCTCCATCTCCTAGCGCCCGAGGAACGACGAGGGGGGCGGCCAGGGCCGCCCCCGTCGTGACTTCACCTTGGTTGCTGCGGTGCCGGCGGGGCGCTAGCCCAGCTCGATCTCCTCGAACACCGGACCGGCGCTGGTCACCTCGATCTTGGCCTCGCGCACGGTGAGGCCGGCCGTCAGAGCAGTCGAGCAGGCCGCGGCGTTGTCGTTGCCGCGGTCGTCGCCCGGCTCGTTCTCGCGGGCGCCATCGCCGTGGTCGTCAGCGGCCTCACGGCCGTCGTCGGATCCGCGGCCCGAGTTTACGCTCCCCGGTCCTGCGTTCGACGCGCCATGGCGAGAGGCGCGCGCGGTGGTCCCGTGCTCGTTCTCGCACTTGACGCGCGTCACGCCCGCCACGACCTTGGCGGTCACCGTGCCGCCGCCGGCCAGGTTGATGGTCAGCAGGCCGGTCGTGGCATCGACCGCACCGGCGATCGTCCCGGTGTGCTCGGCGCCGTCGCGGACGCCGTCGTTGTCGGTGTCGGCGTCACGCGGGTCGTCCCCGGCCTGGAACTCGCCGCGGTTGTTCAGACCGTCCCGGTCCTGGTCGCGACGGGCCTGGTTGACGCTCAGACTCAGGTGATGCTTGCACTCCCAGCGGTCGGAGATGCGGTCGTGGTTGCGGTCCACGCGTGCGCTTGCCGGGCACGAATGCTTGCGCGCGAGCGCGGAACCCGGGACCACAGCCAGCGCGGCGAACAGCGCCGCCGCCATACCCAGGGTCATGATCTTCCTCATCGAAACTCCTTTGGTTGCGTTACGAGTTGCCTGTGCTACTGAGACGGCGGGGAGGGCAAAACGTCACGCGGGTCAGCGAGGGCGGGCGCAGAACGCCAGGCGTTGCGGCAGGGAGGACCGCGTTTCCCGCTTGCCGGAACCGGCGTCGTCATCAAGCGCGATGGGCACAACCGATCGATCGGCGGCCACTCCGGCCAGGGCAGCTAGCCCTAGCGGTGCTCGCCTGAGCCTGAGGCGTCGCGCCCGCTGGTTCCGCTGCCGCTCATACCGCTGCCGCTGGATCCGCTGCCCGATGTACCGCTGCCCGATGTACCGCTGCCCGAGGTGCCGCTGCCCGAGGTGCCGCTGCCGGACGTACCGCTGCCCGAGGTGCCGCTCCCGCTCGTGCCAGAACCCTCGGGGCCGCTGCCGGATTGCGTCTCGCCGCCGCCCGGGCCGCTGTGAGACTGGTCGCCTCCACCTGGTCCCGGCCCCGAGCTGCCGGAGCGCTCGCCGCCGTCCGAACCGCTTCGCCCGTCACCCGGGCCGGAGTGATCCGCGACGGTGATCGGGTCTTCGCCGCGACGCTGATGGGTGTCCGAGCCGCGACGCGGGTTCGCCTTGTCTGGGCCGCTGGGCGATGCCCCGGAGCGCTGATCTGCCGAGGCCTTCTGGCGCGCCACCGCGGCGTCCGTCGCCTCCGGGTGCCCGATGGCCCGGCTGGCGATCGCCGCGGCGCCCGCCATCTTCGCGGCGGCGCTGGCCTGGTCGCCGGCGGGTGAGTCGGGCTTGAGTGCCGACGGTCCGACGGCCAGAGCGCCCGCCGCCACGATCACGGCGCCTCCCTTCAACAGCAGCCCGGCACCGCCCGCGGCGCCGCCCCCCGCGACCCGTTCGGCCACGCGCTGCGCGATCGGGCCGTTG
>JALYZC010000065.1 GCA_030945905.1 Actinomycetota bacterium | reverse complement strand
CGTCATGCCAACCCAGACGGCCACGCATCAAATGATCACTTGAGTCAAACCGGTCACCGCCAAGCGACGTCAGGTCGATACCCCCGACGAAAGCGACCTCCCCGTCGACGATCACCAGCTTCTCGTGATGGCAATGCATCGGGCGCTCGTGAGAATCAAGCGCGCATTGAACACGCGTACCGCGGATCAGCTCCTCGCGCACGCGACGCACAGCCGCACGAGCTGGCGTGAAGACCGGGACCGGCGCTCCCGCCCACAACAGCAGCCGCACCTGGACCCGCTCGGCCAGGTCACCGAGCAGATCACGCAGCCGAGACGCATGATCGTCGCGCGTCAACCCGAAATCAGGCGTGAGGTGCCACCCCGCGATATGGACATGCGAGCGAGCGTCAGCCAGCGCCTCAGCGATACGCGGCAGCGCCTCACCACCGTCAATCAACACATCCAGCGCGCCGCCCGCGGACGGAGACGGATCTCCGGCCGCCCACAACGATGAGGATTCCGGTGGATCTAACTGATCGCCCCGGCCAACGCGCCGCAACCGGCGACGATGATGCCGACCGATCGCAAGCTCGATGCCCTCACCCGCCCACCCATCCACGCGCTCGACCAAGCCTCTCACCACCCACAGAGCCTAACCGCCACCCCCGTTCCGAGGCTCGCATCCGACCCGACGCCACCCTCCTGTGACGGTCGGCGTACTGGCAGAAGTCGTATGTAGCACGTTTCGTGCTACGTTGACGTAAGTGACTCGCTCGCTTCATGTGCGTCTCGATGAGAGTTCCGCAGCAGCACTCGAGCTCGTGCGCTCAGGGGGGTTGACCGATTCAGAGGCGGTGCGTACGGCGCTACGCGAGGCCGCGGCACGGCGTCGGGTCCGCTCGGCGATTCGCGAGGAGGCGCAGCGCGTCGCCGCCGATGAGGGCGATCGGGAGCAGATGCGGATCATCCGCGAGCAGATGGCTGAGTTTCTGCCAGGCGCTCTGGACTGAGGTGGTCCGTGGCGAAGTGTTCCGCCTGCCAGCACGTCGGCGTGCACGCGGGCATGAGCAGCGGGGCGCGCGCTACGCGGTAGTGGTCCAGGCGGACGAGCTCCTCGACCTCAGCACGACAATGGTCGCACCGACCTCGACGAGCGCAATCCCGGCAAGCTTCCGTCCCTCGGTCACGATCGAGGGAGAGCTGACCCGCATCCTGGTCGAACAGACGACCGTGGTGGATTTCCAGCGCCTTGGCCGATCGGCCGGTAGCCTCGAGCCGAGCGAACTGCGAGCGGTCGACGAGGCGCTCCTTCTGGTCCTAGGCCTCTGAGTACTCAGTTGGGGTCGTAGCCCACGGCCTGGCACTCAGTAGGCCACGTCAAAAGCTAGCGCGGGCCCGGCGCTGCTGAAAGAATCGGCGCCACCTCGAGAAAGGAGCGCCCATGGAATCATCCGAGCCCGCTCGCGTGCTCATCGTTGCCAACCGGACGGCCGCGACGCCGGCGCTGATCGATGCGGTGCGCCACCGTGCCGCCTCGGGAGCCTGCACCTTCACGCTGCTCGTCCCGCACTCCTCACACGGCCTGCACCGGCTCACCAGCGCCGAGGACAGCCACACGGGGGACGCCGACGAGTCCGACGCGGTGCTCGAGCTGGCCCTCCCTCTACTCGAGGACGCCGCCGGAGATAAGGTCGAGGGCATGACCGGTGACGCCGACCCACTGACCGCGATCCACGACGCGGTCAACCTGCGCGGCGTCGACGAGATCATCCTCTCGACACTCCCCGCTCGCGTCTCACGCTGGCTCAAGCTCGACCTGCCAAGCAAGGTCCAAGGGCTCGGGCTCCCCGTCACCCACGTCGAGGCGCGCGCGCGGCCCGCCTGAACGGACCACTCAACTCCGCTCCCCCTTGACGAGCCAGCGGAGTGACGCGCCCAGTCGCGACCCCGTGCCGGCTTGCGATTGCTGTCCGGCCTCACAGCCGGTCACGGCCAGGCTCACGAAGACACCCATGACCACGCCGGCGGCTCCCGCGACGAAGAGGACAAGTTCTCCCCGAGTAGGCTCTTCGGTGTCGGTCGGCTGGACGGTCTGCTTGAGGTGGCGTCGGCCGCGATTCGCCTAAAGAGTTACGTTCAGTGAGGCGGCGGTCTGCGACGGACGCTGGCGAATCATCCGCCTCGCCCATTGCGGCCCTGCCATGTGCCCGAACCCTTCCGCCCGGCGATCGCGGAGGGCGATCAGGCGCCGCATTGCTTGAAGAGAAAGATCGCTCTAGCTACCAGGCGCACACGCCAAACGTGAATCCGCCGCAGAGCAGCGCGACATACAACCTGTCCTCCCACCTGTCCAGCTCTTTCAACCCACGCCGCAACATCTCAGCGGAAATCACAGCCACGAGGAACACCGTGAGACCTTCAGGGCCGCCACCCCGTGCCGCGGGCCAAGCCCTACTTCGGTCGCATACCGCCGCTGGGTGGCCCAAGACCGGGAAAAACAAGGCGAACAGCCCTAAGACGACGATCAGCAACACAACCGCCTCCCACCAACAGCGACAGCCCGCGTGGCTTCGCCGGCAAATCATCGTTCGCGCTCACCGGGCTAGCCATCAGACGCAGGCTCCGGCACGCGCTCCCACGTCTGTCCAGCACCAACGCGCCCCAGGCATCCGCCAAACGCTGCAACCACGATTCGCAAATCACCCGGACACGACGGATATGGGACACGTTGCCAGTGCGGCCAGATGCCGTCCGCTTGGTCGATCACTGATGCTGGACGCCCAAGGAGAAGAACATGACGAGGTACGCGGGCAGGGTGATACCCAACACGCGGAGTGAGGCGCGGAATGGACGCTGGGCAGGACGCCTGCCGGTGGCGCAGCCATGAACGCTGAAGCTCGCGACCGCTACCCCGGCGAGCAGCGCGCCGATCCCAAAGGTCCCGGTCACCAGCCGGACGGCGAAAGCTGGATTCTGGCAACCAGAGTCCCCGAGAGCGCATGGATTAAACGTGAGACTCACGAAGAAATAGCCGACCGGTAAAGCGCACCCTAAGCCGGCGCCCAACATGAAGTAAGCGGCGCGGCCGAAAACCGTCAGCCGGCATTTGCTCCCCATTTGGGATGTGCTCTTCATGCCCAGATTACCCTGCCTACACCGCCGAGTTGCCGGAACTCAACAAATCACTGACCTGCGGCAGAGTGCTGCAACCCGACGATTGCGGAGTTCTCGGGATTGCCGCGCGGGTACCTGCTCTTCGACGCCTGACGGGTCTCTGGTCGTTTAGCGCGAGCTCGACCGAAACGCGAGGGTGTACGGTCCGGTCCATGCCCTCCGTCATCCCGACGATCCGGATCTCCGACCGCAGCCTGCTGACGCAGTGGGTAAACGGCCTCGGGCTCGAACTGACGGCGGTCTACCCGCCCGAAGGCGAATCCGTCGATCACGCTCAGCTTCGTTTCGGGGAGGGGTGGTTGATGGCCGGGACGCCTCGAGAGGGTGTGCACGGCCTCGCCCCCGGACACTCCTCGCTCTACCTTGTCGTCGACCGCGACGCAGACGTGGACGCTGTGCACGCACGTGCAACGGCCGCCGGAATGCACTCCGAGCGCGAACCGCAGAATCAAGATTACGGCGGACGTGGCTGCACGCTGCGCGACGACGACGGCAACTGGTGGTCTATCGGCTCATACCGACCGGACGGTGGCTGACCGCCGCCCCATGCGCCGAGGCGCCTGGCGAACCGGCGGGCCTGTCCCAGCCGCCCCCGCCGCCGACCTCGTGAGTCACGCTATTCCGGGTTAACTGAGGACTTCTTTTCGCAGGACGCCCAACCGGCGGCCGCGGGTTGGGGTGATCGAACATATGTTTGTAACTGGTGGGCTGGGTGGTGTAGCTATGGGTGACCAAGGATCAAATGATGGGAGCCAGTGAACATGGCTGCACAGACTCAGACTCAGCGTCGGGCGACTGCGAAGAAGGCGGCGGCGACGCGTAAGCGAAATGCCGCGAAGCGCGGTAGCGATCATACGAAGACTTCGGCTCGGCAGACCGCGAGTTCGGCGCGCAGCACGTCGCGTGCGGCTCGGGGCACCGCCAAGCAGGCGACGCGCACCACGACGCGTCGTGTCGAGGCCGAGGCTACCCGTCTTGAGGCGGTTGCGCGGCAGGCTGAGCGTGCGGTGTACATCCCGGTCGGCGTGGCTCTTGAGGCTCGCGACACGGTGGCTAAGACCGTGCATACTTACGGGACGCGTGCTCGTGCGCGGCGTGAGCTAAACCGCCTTGAGCGTCGTGGCGCGACTGCGTTGCGTCGCAACCGCCGCGAGGTTCAGCGCCAGGTCAAGGGCGCGCGCCGCGATATCGAGCGTCGGGCTGAGAGCGTTCAGTCTGACGCTGTGGACCGCGTCCGCAGCCTCGCATAAGCACCACTGAAATCCCGCAGCATGAGAGAGGCCCGGTTCACCGGGCCTCTCTCGTCCCGAGCGCCGACGCTGATCTCCCGCGCGATTGATGCGCCACCGCGCGAGCTACTTGGGCGGGAGCATCTTGGCGAAGGTGACGCCGCGCCTGACCCAAGCGGAAAGTTGGCGTTTGGTCCTCAACCCTTCAGGGGCGACGGTGACCCACCCGTTCATCGTGCGCCCGCCCATCTGCATCAGCTTCACGTGCGGACGGGTGAGGGCCGCGTCGGTGCCGGCCGGGTCGATACGAACCAGGAGCCCGCCGTTGCGCGAAGCACTGACCGACATGTTGCCGTGCACCAGAAACGCGAGGCCCCCGAACATCGGCTTCTCGGTTATCGCGTCCTCGTTGGCAAGCAGTTCGCGAAGGCGGTTTGCGAGATGCTCGTCGTAGGCCATGTGCGCCGGCGAGCCTAACCGAGGACTGCACAGGCGCGGCGATGTAGGCTGCCGCCCGGTGTGAAGCCCAACCGCTCGATTCCGGCATCGACCGTCATCCCCGTCCTCATCTACCCGGACGTGCGCGAGGCGGTTGCGTGGTTGGGGCGGGCCTTCGGGTTTGTCGAGCGCGTGCGGATCGGAGAGGACCACCGGGCGCAGCTCAAATTCGGCGAGGGGGCGGTCATCGTCGGTGACGTGCGCGGGGAGCGCCGGCCGCCGCGTCAGGGTGAGGTGACCCACTCGGTGATGGTGCGCGTGGATGACGTGCATGCACACTGCCGCCGGGCTCGCGAGCACGGTGCGCGCATTCTCATGGAGGCGACGGATTTCGAGTACGGCGAGCGGCAATACACCGTGGAGGACCCTGCCGGCCACCAGTGGACGTTCTCTGAGACGCTCGCCGATGTCGCGCCCGAGGAGTGGGGCGGGACATCTGTCGCTCCAGATGACGGCCAACTCCGCGGGTAGGTCAGTCGGGAAGGAGCGGTACCGTCGGCCCCTGGTCGCGGCCGAGGAGCACGGCGCGGGTGATGGCGTCCGGTCCGTACCGGTCACGGACTTCGTCGAGCGCCGCGTCGAGGCCGCTCGCGCGTGGGCGATAAAACGGCAGAGCGAGCTGGATCGTGGCGTCGTCGTCGAGGTTGGCGAAGGTCACCCCGAGGAGCGTGATGCCCTGACGTTCGATGGTCGGCATGGCGGCGGCGAGCAGCCCTCTGGCAATGGTGAGAATGGTCTGTGTCTCCGCAGTCGCCTCGGGCATCGTGTGCGATCGGGTCGCTCGAGAGAAGTCGTCGAAGCGCAACCTGAGCGTGACGGTGCGGCAGACCCGCCGCGCCGTTCGAAGTCGGCGGGCGAGTCGGTCGATGAGCCCGATGAGGACGATGTCGAGGGCGCCGTGCGATCTGCGTGAGCGCCCGAGAGCCCGCTGGGCGCCGATCGAACGTCGGCGGCGTCTCCGGCGGACGGGCCGGGAGTCGCGGTTGTGGGCGAGTGCGTGGAGATGGCGGCCGGCAGCCTGGCCGAGTATCGAGACGAGCGCCGCCTCGGCGAGCTTCGCGACCTCACCGACGGTCGTCAGGCCGCGTTCGTGCAGCTTGCGGGCGGTCACCGGCCCCACCCCCCACAGTCGCTCCACCGGGAGCGGGTGGAGAAAGCCCAGCTCGCCACCGGCGGGGATCACCAGGAGCCCGTCGGGCTTGGCCACCCCGCTGGCCACCTTGGCGAGGAACTTGGTGCTGGCCACCCCGATGGTGATGGGCAGGCCGACGCGCTCGAGGATGGTGCCCCGCACACGTTCGGCGATCTCTATCGCGGAGCCCGAGATACGCCGCAGCCCGCGAACGTCGAGGAAGGCCTCGTCGATCGAGAGCCCCTCGACCAAGGCGCGGTCGCCTCGAAGACCTTGAACACGGCCCTGCTGGCCTCGGTGTACGCCGACATACGCGGCGGAACGACCACCGCCCGCGGGCACAAGCGCCGGGCCAGCGTCCCGGCCATCGCCGTGCGAACACCGCACGCCTTGGCCTCATAGCTGGCCGCGAGCACCACCCCGGCGCCCACGATGACCGGGCGGCGCAGAAGCCGAGGGTTGTCCCGCTGCTCCACCGACGCGTAGAACGCGTCGAGGTCCGCGTGCAGGATCGTCACGGCGCGTGACACGAACGCATGTTCGCACTATTCACCTCCCGACATCACGCGCCCACACCGGACCTCGCTCGGGCGCCCGCCGGTCGAGGCGGCAGCCTCAGCGACGCGGCAGGCAGCCCGCGTTCGCGACGAGGGATGCGTGGCTCGTCTGCGTGGGGCTCGTGACGCGCAGGAGCAGCGGTGCACCGCTGCGCGGGGGGTTGCGCGGCAGTGCCACCTTGTACGGACCGAACGTCTGGCGGCTCGCCTTCTCGCTCTGCTCGAACTCGGGAGCTGTCGCCACCGTCTTTCCGCCCCCGAAGAAGCTCAGCTCGAGGCCCACGCGGCCCGGGCCGCCCTTGGCCCGCACGACCGCGAGCACGTCGATGGTCGCAGGACAAGATTCTCCGCGGGCCAACACCTTCTGTTGCGGGAAGGCCGTGAGTCCGGTGATCATGAGCGCCGGCTTGGTCAGCAGGCTCCACGCCCCCAGGATTACCAGGAGCAGGCCCAGCGCTCCGATCCCCCCGCGAACCTTCCGGCTGCTGCCGCGCAGGCTCAGCGCGGCTCCCGCAGCGAGCAGCAGGAGCAGCAACCCGATGGGGAGAAGGACTCCGCCGACCGGACGGGCAACCCCCAACTGAAGGAAATTCCCCGTCAAGAGCCCGGCCACGCCGCGCATCCTCGCACAGTTCGGCGTCCGTTCGGAGCCTCCTGATTGGCGCCGCTGCACTCGTCCGCGACGCGTGTTCCTGGCGTGACTGCGATCGCTTCGAGGCAGGGCTTTGCCTTGCTGCTCGTCGCCGGTGTGTTGACGGTACACGAGCTGCGGTTTATGGCCGGGTTCGGCGCCCAGGCAAAGCACGTGGCCGCTGAGCAGGGCCACATCAACTCGTCCTGTTGCCGGGTGTCGCGTGTTGGGCTCGTTGGCCTCATGGCCCGGGTGCTCGATGACCGAGCCGCGGCACCATCCATGGCCGCGGACCGACGATCACGCCCGGCTATCGTTGGGCGTATCGACGAGGAGGCCCTCAGCGCTCGCGGCAGGGCGAGTCTGCGCTCGATCCGGTTGGTGGCCGCACTGTCCCTGGTCGCCGGCGTCATTCACGCCGTGGCCATGGTTCAGCACTTTGACGAGGGCTTGCTCTACGGATCGTTCTTCGCCGTGGTCGCAGCCTGCCAACTGGCGTGGGGGGGATGGGTCTATCGGCGGTCCACCACGCGGAGGTCGTTGGTCCTCGCAGCGGTTGCGAACATCGCTGTTGCCGGGGTCTGGGTGGTCTCGCGCACCGTCGGTGTCCCGCTCGGACCCGAGGCCGGGCTGCCCGAGGCGCCTGGGCTCATCGATCTGATCGCCACCCTTGACGAAATGGCGATCGCGGGATCGGTGTTGGCGATCACGCACCCGGCCGGCCGCCTGGGAAGCTGGTTGGGCGGCCTGACCACCCAGCAGGAAAAGCGCATCGGCGTCGCACTGATCACCGCCACGCTGTTTGGCCTCCTGCTCGCCGGCCACGCGCACTAATCGGATCCGCCTGCGGCATCCTCGAGGCGCTTGAGGTAGGGCGTAACAACCTCCTGCGTTGATTTGTGCGAATCAACACAAGTATCCCGCCGGCTTCCGCGTGTTACGCCCGGTACGGCCGCGGACTTGCCCGTTGCGGGCAGCAAACGGTCGGCCGCCTCGGAGAAGCCTCCAATTGACAGCTGACACTGGGATGACGTGAACGGGCCCGCCGCGCTAGATTGGCGTCGCGCCTATGACCCCCGCAAAGGAGACCCGATGAACAAGACCGAGCTCAGTGAAGCCGTCGCCAAGCGAGCCCAGCTGTCAAAGCGCGATGCCCAGAGCGCCGTCGATGCGCTGGTGGAGACCGTGAGCGATGAGCTCCGCAAGGGTCGCGAGGTGGCTATCACGGGCTTCGGCAAGTTTCACGTGGCCAAGCGCGGCGCCCGGCAGGGTAGGAATCCGGCGACCGGAGAAGCCATCAAGATCAAGGCCTCCAAGTCGCCCAAGTTCACGGCCGGCGCCGGGCTCAAGAACGCGACGAAGGGCGTCAAGTCCAAGTAGGACCTGCGCGAGCGCCGCTCCTAGATCTCCAACAGCTTGAGAAGTCGCCGCGCGAGGGTTGCGCTCCCGTCAATCTTTATCTTCCCACCGGCCATCGTGGCCAGGGCGGCGCGACCGCGGGCATCGGTGACCTTGGGCAGCCCTCCGAAGAACGGCGCTGCCGTCAGCTTGATGATGTCGGGCAGCGAGCCTGAGATCACGAGCTCGGGCTTCCCGCCGTGCTCCTCCGCAGCGTCCTCGACGAGTATTCCGTCCGGCGCGAAGTTGATGCGGACAGGAGCGAAGTCCTCCCGAAAGCGCAGCTCGACGAGCCCCCGCAGATCCTGGGCAAGCTGCGGGCGCTTGGTGGTTCCGAGCTGGACGAGGCCGAACATGCTGGCCGAAATACCGTTCGGCGCCACATACCCCAGCAGGACCTGGCGTTCGCCGACGGCCGGAGTAGGTGCAGAGCTCTCGGCAGGGTTCGTGTCATGCGTTGCACGGTTTTTTGTTGTCATACGTTTCATGGTAGGAGCACCGCTCGGACACTCTGTGAGAACCCGCACGACGACGGCCGGAGCCTCGAGCCCGGCGAGTACGCGAGCGTCTGAGCGGGTTCAGCCTCCGCGCGATGGACATGCCGGGGTGGCCTGTACTAGGCTTGCCGCCAGGCGGCCCGGCAGCGTGGTACGCCGGAATTCTTGGCAGACCCTCGGGCCAACCGAGCGCTGCGGGCAGTGACCGTGCTGATCAGTTCCGACACAACCGCCTGGTACGTGGGCCTGTCGCTGGGCGTCGTCGTCGTGATCGTCGCGGTGGTCATCGTCGGAATCATCCTCATCTTGGCCTCGCGGATCGCCAACCAGGCGCGAACCTCGAAGGACGCCGTCGAAACCATCCGCGCGCAGACCACGCAGCTCGACGGGATCGCGCGGATCAACGGCTCCGGGGTCAGGATCCTTCATGCCGCCCGCGCGCTCCGCAAGGCGGCGGTGGGAAAGTGACGATCCTGCCGATCGCACTGGCCGGCGCGGAGCGCGACCTGTGGTACGTCGCGCTCGGCCTGGGATTGGTCGTGGTGCTCGTGGTGGCCGCCCTGATGCTGGTGCTGCTGAACTTCGTCAAGAACATCCAGGCCAGTGTCGGCGGTCTGCTGGAAGTCGCGGGAAAGGTGGCGGCGAACACGGAGTACATCCCGCAGCTCGAGGCCACCACGCCGGTGCTGGAGCAGATTGCCGATGAGGTCGTGGTCCAGGACGCCTACATGAACGCGCTGACCCAGGGCTACGCCAAGGCGCCGGAGTGAGCACGCCGCTGCTGATCGTGTTGAGCGTCGTCGAGGCCGTGCTGCTCGTGGCCGTGCTGGCCCTCGCCCTCATCGAGGTGCGGCGCCGCCTGAGCGCGATCGCCGAGGGGCTCGACACCCTCGGGTCGGCGCTGGCCACCGTCCAGTCCCAGGACCTGCGGGCTCTGCGCCCCGCCGTCGAGGCGATCAACGCCGGACTCGGGGTGGTGCTCGGCCGGCTCCCTGATGTCGCGAGGAAGGCCGCGACGGTCGCCGCGCACGTGAGGGCCCGATGATCCTCTGGTGGATCGGGAACGTCGTGCTGCTGCTCGTGATCATCCC
>JALYZC010000048.1 GCA_030945905.1 Actinomycetota bacterium | reverse complement strand
TCACGGGCCTGGCGCGCGATGGGAAGGTCTCGAGCCGCGGCCTTCCGGGCCTGCTCCAGCTTGCGGTGATCGCCCGCGAGTTTGAGGATGAGGGCTATGGCACCCGTCCCCCGCTTGCCGTGCAGCGTGCCGTCCTGGGGCCGCTGGCGGAGATCGGTCGACGGCGCGGCTATCGCGCCTGGTATCCGGACTACTCCGACCCCGAGCTGGCCGGGCGAGCGATCGACGAGTCGGCCCCCGAGCGCGCGGATGGGACCGGGTATGTCTTCATCGACGAATGGGACGTCGACGCTCCGATCGAGGCGGTCTTCGACGCGTTGGCGGATGCCCGCACCTATCCGCAGTGGTGGCGGGCGGTCTACCTCGAGGTCGAGGCGGACGGCCCCCCCGGGGTCGGCGCGGTATCGCGTCAACACTTCAAGGGACGCCTCCCCTACACACTGAACATCACCTCCACGGTCACCCGGTTTGAGCCGCCGACAGAGGTCGAGGCTGACGTGGACGGCGACCTCTCAGGCCATGGCCATTGGTCTCTGACCCAGACCCACGGCCGCGTGCGGGTGCGCTTCGACTGGCGGGTGAACGCGGATCGCGCCTTCTTGCGTGTGCTCACCCCGGTGCTGCGCCCCCTGTTTCGCTGGAACCACAACTGGGCGATCGCGAGGGCGATGGACAGCCTCGAGCCCTACGCCCGCGAACGTAGCCCCGGCTGATCCCCGGGACGCAAGCTCCCGCGCTCAGCTGCGCACCGCCGCCGCGAGAATCGACGCCATCCGTTCGGAGACCCCCGACCACGCATAGCGTCCGCGCGCGGCCTCGCCCGCCCGGCGCCCTCGCCGCGCGCGCTCCTCGGGCCGGTTGACCGCGTCGACGAGGGCGTCGACCAGACCGGCCTCGTCGTCGGGCTCGACCAGCCACCCCGTGTCCCCGTCGTCGACGATCTCGGCCGGTCCGTAGCGCCGCACGGCGATCGCCGGGCGCTCGCAGGCCATCGCCTCCACGATCACCTGGCCGAACTGCTCTCGCACGGATGGCAGGATCAGCACGTCGGCGGCGCGCAGAAAGTTCGGCAGCTCGTCGTGGCCGTGCCAACCCGCCAGGAACACGTCGGACACTCCCAGTGCCTCGATCGCCTCGATCGGGTGCTCGCCCTCCCATTCCCCCGGATGCCCTCCGACGAGGACGAGCGGCGCGCGTACCATGAAGCGCTCTCGCGCCCGTGCGTAGGCGCGCACGAGAAGGGGAACCCGCTTGACCTCGGTGAAGCGCCCGACGTAGAGCAGCACCGTACCCTCGGCGAACGCTGTGAGTTCCGACTCTGCATAGCTGACGCTTCCCGGCCCAGCGCCCGGGCGCCAGCCCTTCGGACGCTCCACCAGGTGCTTTCGCCAGTGGGCTACCCGGTCGATCTCGGCGGGGAAGAAGCACGTGGCGTCAAACCCGTTGGGCACGAGGGCCAGCCGCTCGGCGGGCACGTCGAGCAGCTCTGCCGCCCGGGTCAGGCCCTCCGTGCTGGTGGCCACCAAGGAGTGGCAGCGTGCCGCCCACGCGCGCATCCGTTGTGCCCAGCGCTCCGCGTACACCCAAGCGGGCGGCCCTCCCTCGGCGATTCGCTCCAGGAACAGCAGCTCGGTTCCGTGCAGGTGCCCCACCACCGGCACGGCGGGGGCGGCCCGGGCAGCGGCCTCGTTGAGCGGCGTGAGGTGATGCAGGTGGAGCACATCTGCCTGCATCGCATCCGCGCGGCGCAGCGCCACCGCCCACGCGGCCACCTGACGCTCGGCCACCGCGTCGTCGAGTGCGCCGAACACGCGGTCCGCGGCATTCGCCCGGTCCTCGTAGGAGGGGTGCATCGGCGCCTGGCCGCAAGCCGCGTCGAACGCCATGGGATCTAGCGCGCCGCGCAGAGCCGGTGTGAAGTCGACCGGCCGCACATCGAGCCCCGCATAGAAGCATCGGGCGTCGCCGTCGACGCCCAGGTCGCTGCGCGAGCCAGACACCAGGGTCACGGCCCACCCGTGGCGCGCAAGCTCATGCGCCAGGGCGCGTGCGACGTGTGCGGAACCGCCGCGGGGGAAGAAGAGAATCCCGCTGAGGACGCGCGGGGGCGAGCCGAGCGTCAAACCGGCTCGAAGACCAGGGCGGTGGATATCTCGCGTCCGCCCAGCAGCTCGACGCCGTGTTCCTCGCGCGGGTGGTTGCGCAGACGACCGTCGCTGACCAGCGAGGTCGAGCCGCCGCCATCCAGGTTGATCGCCTCGCGCGCACCGAGCCCGATCAGCGCATCGGCCAGCTCAGACAGCGAGAGCCCCGCATCCTCAGAGCCCCGCCCGTCGCAGGCGACCGCAATCAGTCGCCCCCTCCCGATGCCCAGCGCCGCCCGCGGATAGCGCCCCGCGGTGATGTCGGAGTCGAACTGTCTCGCCCCGGCGGAGAAGCCCTCGGGATCGTCGCCCGGTGCCACGACGTTGACCCCGTGGTCGACGAGCAGCGGACCCGCCTGGAGGAGGTCGCCAAGCGGACCGCGGGCGTCGGGCAGATCGCAGCGGCGCGCGATCCGTATGGCGCCGTCGTCGATGGCGATACAGGCGCGCAGACCGTCCCACGGAGCGTCGAAGCCCGCTGAAGTGCGACGCCCGCCCCCGATCCACAGCTCGCCCAAGGGCGTGCCTCCGGGGCGGACGAAGAACCCGCCGACGATCGCGTCGCCGACGGCCTGGTCGGAGCACCACCGGACGAGGCGAGACGGACCGGCAAGCGCGGCCACCCGCAGGCGGACGCGCTCGGGGGCGTAGGAGGCCACGTGCAGCGTCGTGGCGCAGCCGTCGGCCAGCCGCAGGCGCAGACAGGCGTCGCGGCGGCGGGGTGCCGGGGAGGGGAGCGGGAGCGGGCTGTGCAGGGCCATCAGGGCAATGCGTCCGGGACGTCGATTGCGCCAACTACACCGCCGGTACCGGACGGTTGCGACTGGGTTCGCTACACTCGCTTATAACTCGTAAGTAGATATGGAGAATGCACCTATGACGAACCTCCTGCTGGTACCCGTGGACGATGCGGTCGTCTTCCCCAACATGACCATCACCCTTCCCGTCGACGTCGGCGACGAGGAGCGCGTGATCCTCGTTCCCCGCCGCGAAACCCAGTACGGCGCCGTCGGCGTCGTCGCCGAGGTGTCAGAGCAGGTCCGCCTGCCCGGCGGCGGCCGCGCGGTCGCGGTCACCGGTCTGCACCGAGCCGTGGCCGGCGCAGCCTCCACCGATGCCTCGGGCCGGTTGCGCGTGGACGTCGACGAGCACCCCGACGACCAGCCCGCCGACGATCGCACGCGCGAGCTCGAGCGCGAGTACCGCGCGGTGGTCGAGGAGGTGCTCGACTTGCGCGGCGACGACGGGCGCATCGCCGCCTTCGTGCGCTCGATCACCGAGCCGGGCGTGCTGGCCGACACCGCCGGCTACTCCCCCGAGCTCACCTACGAGCAGAAGGTCTCGCTGCTGGAGACGCTCGACGTCACCGCGCGCCTGGAGCTGGCGCTGAACCTGCAACGCGAGCGCCTGGCCGAGCTGCAGGTGCGCATGCGCATCCGCGACGACGTCCAGTCCGGCGCCGAGAAGCAGCAGCGCGAGTACTTCCTTCGCAAGCAGATGGAGTCGATCCGCAAGGAGCTCGGTGAGGATGAGGGCTCGGTCGCGGAGGAGTACCGCACGAAGATCGAGGAGGCCGGCATGCCCGAGGAGGTGCGCGAGCACGCCGAGCGTGAGCTCGGCCGCCTGGAGCGCATGGGCGAGCAGTCGGGCGAGTCCTCGATGATCCGCACCTACCTGGACTGGCTGATCGCCGTGCCGTGGAGCAAGCGCTCCGACGAGCGTCTCGATCCGGTGCACGCGCGCGAGGTGCTCGACGCCGACCACGCGGGCCTCAAGGACGTCAAGGAGCGCATCACCGAGTACCTGGCCGTACGCAAGCTGCGCCAGGAGCGCGGCATCGCCGAGGACAAGCGCTCGGGTGCCATTCTGACGCTGATCGGGCCCCCGGGCACCGGCAAGACGTCGATCGGCGAGTCGATCGCCCGCGCCACCGGCCGCGAGTTCGTGCGCATGTCGCTGGGCGGCGTACGCGACGAGGCGGAGATCCGCGGGCATCGCCGGACCTACATCGGCGCCATGCCGGGCCGGCTGGTCCGTGCCCTGCGCGACGCCGGGACCATGAACCCGGTCATCATGCTCGACGAGGTCGACAAGGTTGGGGCCGACTGGCGGGGCGACCCGAGTGCCGCCCTGCTCGAGGTCCTGGACCCGGCGCAGAATCACTCGTTCCGCGACCACTACCTCGACGTCGAGGTGGACCTCTCCGAGGTCCTGTTCATCGCGACGGCGAATGTCGCGGAGACCATCCCCGGGCCGCTGCTGGATCGGATGGAGGTCATCCGCTTCGACGGCTACACCACCGCCGAGAAGGTGGCCATCGCGCGCGACTACCTGTGGCCGCGCCAGCGCGAGCGAAACGGTTTGCGCGAGGACGAGGTGACGATCGCCGACGACATCCTCCAGACGGTGGTGACCGAGTACACGCGGGAGGCG
>JALYZC010000040.1 GCA_030945905.1 Actinomycetota bacterium | reverse complement strand
CGATCGCGTTGAAGCCCGTGATCGAGGACCCGTCGAAGCCCATGCCGCCCTCGAAGGCGTCGTCGAGCGCCTCGACGTTGATCGAGAACGACTTCAGCTGGCCCAGGATGTCGGTGAACCAGAAGCGGATGAAGCGGATGGACCGCTCGTCGACGATCGCCTTGACGTCGTCGGCGGTCAGAGCCTGATCGGCCACGACGGTGCTCCCTTGCGGTTGCCGGTGGGTCGGAGGATGGCGGGCGGGCCGCCGGTTCCAACCCTAGCGAGTCGCGGCGCCCGCAAGTGACGCCGCGGAGGCGGAAGGCGCAGCGTCGGACTCCTCGGCCAGCCACCGGCGCGCCCACCCGCGAAGCTCCGTGAGCGCCGGCTCGAGTCCGCGCCCCATCTCCGTAAGGCAATACACCACGCGGACGGGTGGCCCCGAGTGCACCGTACGCTCCACGAGCCCACGCGCCTCCAGCTCCTTGATGCGTTCGGAGAGCAATCGATCGGAGAGCTCGGGTACGGCGTGGGCGATCTCGGAGAAGCGCAGCCCGGTGCCCTCGCCCACCGAGCTTCCGTTGAGCAGCACACCGACGATCGCACCGGTCCAGCGCTTGCCGATGAGTTCGATGGCCTGGTGGTAGAGGGGGCAGCAGGCGGCGGCTTCGGGCTCAGCCTCCGCCTGCTTGGCGCCCTGGCGACCCACGGTCTCAGGCGGCGCGGAGGGCGCGCGACTCCTCGACCGACCCGTCGACGGGAACCTCGCCCGCCACGTTGATCATGGCGGTGAAGCTCTCGAGCGCGACGTAGGCGATCGCCTCAAGCAGCTGCTCGTCGCTCCACCCCGCCTCGCGGGCTTCTTCGTGGAGGTGCATCGGCGGCCGTCCGCCGCCGGCGACGAGCACCTTGAGGTAGTGCAGCAGCGCCTCCTCGCGTTCGTCGCGCGATTGAAACTCGCGGGCGAGCGCCACCTCGTCGGTGCCCAGGCCGGCTGCGCGGGCCATCCGGCTGTGCATGGCGATTCCGGGCTCAGACCGGTAGTGCTCGGCCACGGCCAGCGCGATGCGCTCGAGCGTGCGCAGCTCGAGCTTGCCGTGCCGCAGCTCGGAGCGGAACCGCGCATAGCCGCGCAGCGCGGCCGGCGACCCGGCCAGCACGCCGAGGAAGTTCGGAAGCTGCCCGCCGGTGGCCAGTGCGCCCTTGAGCACCGGAACCGAGCCTTCGGGGGCGGTCAGCTCGTCGTGAATGTGGAATCTGCTCATCGGGATCTTCATGTCAACCCAATCCATCGTCTGTCGGCGGCCAGGCGGTCCGTCCGACTTTACTTTTGGCGTACCTCTTACTGATGGTAAGTGTACGGGGCCGCGACCATTCCCACAAGGGAAGTGACGCGGTCCTAGTACCTGTATACGGCGCGGGATAAAGCCCGGCTCAGCCGCGGGTTGCCCGGGGCGAAACAGGCGCGGGCGCGCTGCTCACCGGGGGGCCTAGATGTGCGAGCTGAGCGCGGTGACGAGGATCAGCAGTACGGCCATGAACAGGGCCCATAGGGCGACGCGATCAGGGCGCGGCCCGAGTTGTGCAGCGACGGGGCGACGGCGGCGCTGGCGGTCGATGTCCACCACGCGCTGTGACCGAGGCGCGACGTGAGCACGCTGTCCGGGATGCCCGGTGACCGTCACCGTGCGCCGGCGCGAGGGCGGGGCGGACGTGTACTCGTCTTCGTCGTGCAGCGCGCGGGCGGATGCCTGATGCATGTGATCCTCTTTCTTGCGCCTACGGGGTTAGCTGACGGGCTCGCGCCGAAAGAGTCGCGCTACCCCCGGACGGTACGCCGAACCGGCGATCCGACCGGGTGATTCGCCCCGATTCATGGTTCCCCCGGTCCCCGTATTGGACGGAGATTGAGCGGTGGTAGACGCGGGCAACCCTAGCAGGGGCTGCCGCGCGCACGAAGCAAATTCATGCTTATGGAAACGCGGGAACCGCTCAGCGGCCGCGGTCGTAGCGCGCCTGCTCCTCGACGGTACGCTCGGCGGTGGGCATCGCCTCGAGTCGCGCGTCGGGAATCGGATCGCCGCTCTCGATCGAGAACCCGAAGGTGCCGCTCGCCACCCGTTCCTCGGCTCGCTGTACAGCGGCGAGCTCCTCACGTAGGCGGTCGGCCAGGCCGGCATCGCGCTCCTGCTCGAAGAGCTCGGACCCTTCGTCGGCGACGTGCTGGTCGACGTGCGAGAGCTCCTCGTCACCGCCTCTCTCGAACTCGGTCAGGGCCTGCTCGATCCGCGCGCGCTCGGCGTTCAGCAGCTCGGATGCCCGTTGGGAGTCCATGGTCATTGGCGCCCCGCCACGCGCGCGACGTAGGCGGCGACGTGCTCGGCGTCCTGTCCCTGCAGGAGCTGCGCGGGCATGCGGCCGATCCCGCGAGCCCGGCCCTGCATGATGGCGCTGAGGACGAAGCTCTGCTTGTTCTTGGCGGTCTGCTTGGCGTCGGCGCCGCTCAGGGGTCCGACAATGTTGTCGAGGTTGGGTCCAACCTTCCCGACGGTCTTGGACGCCGACAGGGTGTGGCACTGGTTGCAGGTCTGTCCGAACAGAAGGCGGCCGCGCCGCTCGGAGGCTGTCAGCTTGAGATCGGCATGCCCCGCCTTGGCGGACCGCTCGCCGGCCGCGATCACCCACACCGGAATGGCTGCGCCGAAGGCCACGCACACCAGGGTCAGCCCGCCGAGCACATTGCGTCGCGCCCGCAGTGACGGGGCGGCTTGCTGCACGCGGGCGCGCGCCCGCCGCGGCCCCCCGCTGATGGCGATGACCACGAGTGCGAGGCCCATGACGACCCAGAAGGCGGTGAAGAGGAAGACCCCCATTGCGGCGGGGACCATATCGTCCGACACGGATTCGGGGGCCCGACTGCAGTGGCCTTCCCAGCGCGCTACGGTCGTCTGATGGCGCGCGCGCGCCCATTCGTCGATCGCGCCGACGCGGGGCGCCGGCTCGCGAAAGAGCTGCCGTACATGGCGGGCGATGTGCTCGTGCTGGGGCTGGCGAGGGGGGGAGTACCGGTGGCCGCCGAGGTGGCTCGGTCACGGGGCGATCCGCTCGACGTCATGGTCGTGCGCAAGGTCGGCCACCCGTCTCAACCCGAGTACGCCCTGGGGGCGGTGAGCGAGGACGGCGTCACCCTGCCGGCCGAGCTGCCGGGGAAGCGGAGCGAGGCCCAGATGGTGCGTGCCCGCGAGCAGGCGGCGGGTCTACGCGGGGGGCGACCGCGCGAGCCGCTCAGCGGCCGGACCGTGGTGGTGGTCGACGACGGTCTGGCCACGGGTCGCTCGATGGCGGTCGCCGTGGAAACTGCCCGCCGCGCCGAGGCGGCGCGGATCGTGATGGCGGTGCCCGTGGCCTCGGGCCCCGGGTTTCGCACCTTGATGGAGGACTACGAGGGTCATGCGGCGCTGGTCGTCGAGCCGCCCGAGTTCCTGGCGGTCGGTCAGTTCTACGAAGATTTCGCACAGGTCAGCGATGCAGAGGTGACCGCGCTGCTCCGCGCGGGCGGAGCGCCCTCATCGCCGGCGTCCTGATGCGAAGCTCTGCACGGCCGGGGCGACCGCGCGGAAGTCGCCCGCGGTCGCGGCGGCGCACCGTCGTTCGCGCTCGTCCGCGGCAGAGAGCTCCTTTACCTCGGCCAGCGGCAGGTCCGGACGCTCCAGCGAGGCCAGCCTGTCGATCAGCACGCTGATCGCCCCTCCGGCGGAAGGCGGGCGCTCAAGCGTGCCGGTGGCCAGCACCAGCGGCTCGGTCCGGGCGGTGAGCCGGTGGCGGTCGTAGATCGGCGGGGGAACGACGAGGTTGATGGTGCCGTGCTCGTCCTCGAGCAGGATGAAGACCATGCCGTTGGCCGTCCCCGGGCGCTGGCGCGCCACCACCAGCCCGCCGATGCGAATACGGGCACCGTGGGGGAGGGTCTGCAGGTCGCGGCTGGTGACGGCGTCGTCGGGCAGCGAGGGCCGCAGCAGGGACAGCGGATGCTCGCCCAGCGTCATCCCGGTCCCGGCGTAGTCGGCCAGCAGCTTCTCCCAGGCGCCGAGCATGGGCAGCTCGGGCGCCGAGGGCACCTCCATCGGCAGCGCCAACTGAACGCCGCCGCGCACACGGCGGCCGGGCTCGGGGCGCCACGCCGCCACGCCGAGCTGCCACAGCACGGCGCGGCGC
>JALYZC010000028.1 GCA_030945905.1 Actinomycetota bacterium | reverse complement strand
CACGCTCACCGCGATGGTTCGGCGTCACATGCCCCGTGAACACCACCGGCTGATTGCTATCGACCTGCGCGGCCGAAGCGGTCAACGTGACCAGCGCGTGGACGCGCTCGTGCACAGTCCGGCTCTGGGCGCCATCGGAGCGCACGAACCACGCGCGGTTGGTCTCCACCACACCCGGCTTGCGGGTGATCACGTAGTTGCCGTGCGAGTCGGTGCTGACGCTCTGCACAAACGAAAAGCCGCGCTGACCCGGCAAGTGATGAAATAGAATCACCTTCTGATTCGCGTTCGGCGAGCCAGCCAGATGCCCGACAATCACCACCGGATCACCAGCATCCATCGCGTTAGGGATCGCGGCGATGCTCACATGATGCGTGCTCGCACCAGCGGCCGCCGGGAGCCCCACCGACATCACCAACGCGACGACAGCGCCCAACATCCATCCGCAACGAAAACGTCGCATAAAGTCCCTCCAGGATTGCGTTGACCTGCGATTAGCCGACAGCGGGAACGCGCAGAGCGAGTGAGACGAACACCGCCAGGCCCTCCAACACTCAGTCTGTGGAGGAGTCGCGTCGGATACGGTCCGCTAACGCGATCTCAACAGGGCGAGCAACGGCCGGCGGCGGCCATGCCCATGCTCGGGCCGGTGGCGCCAGCGTCTTCACCATCGAAACCCAACCATCCACTTAAGTTCGCCTTATCGCGGCGCGCATGCTCAGAGCCGGTCCTTATGAGCGCTCTTGACATCGTCTTCGTGGCTGCCCTGGGCACCCTGTATCTGGCCTTTTGTGTGTATTGGTGGCGCGGCGGGCGCCCGGTAGGCGGTCGGCGAGGCCAGCGTGTCGACGATGAGCGTCGCGAACACTGACATGCATTGATCTCGGCTTCGCGTGATGCACGGTTGGCGGAAATCTTGGCGTAGCGCCCGGTCCCTGGAGGCCCACGCGGTCCGCGGTGCCCAGGCCGCCGTGATGCGTGTGGAGGAGCACGTGCGCACAGAAGAGCCGTTCTGGCCCGCCCAGATCGCTGCGGCGGCGGCGCTGCTCCTGTATCTCACGTTGCCCGACAAGATCGTGATCGGGCCGCAGTGGCTGATACCGACTGTCGAGGGCGGGTTGCTCCTGGGCCTCGCGCTGAGCACGCCGACGCGCCATCGAGATCAGTCGCCGGCCAGGCGCCGCATGGTCATCGGACTGCTGGGACTGGTCAGCCTGACGACGCTCGTCGCTCTGGTCCTGCTCACTCATTTCCTGCTTCAGGGCGGTAAGACGGGAGGCCATCCGCTGATCCTGGCCGGCATCGTTTTGTGGGTGACCAACGTCCTGATCTTCGCCATCTGGTACTGGGAGCTCGACCGCGGCGGACCCAGCGTTCGCTGCCACCACGAGGAGCAACCTCCGCCTGATTTCCTGTTCCCGCAGATCAGCGAACCCGCGGTGGCCCGTCCAGGCTGGAAGCCGGGGTTCATCGATTACCTCTACACCTCGCTGACCAACGCCACCGCGTTTAGCCCCACCGACACCATGCCTCTCACCTCGATGGCCAAGGTTCTGATGTCGATTCAGTCGCTCATCGCGCTGGTCACCGTCGGCCTCGTCGTCTCGCGTGCGGTCAACATCCTCGGCTGACATAAAGGCATCGCTAACCTGCGCGGGGGGCGGGTGCCCCGCAAGCAAGCCACACGCCGGTGAGATCGGCCGGCAAGGCTTAGATCGACCGCGACGCACCCTGGGTCAGAGAAAAGCGAGCGAGCTTGGTCTTGGTCGGCGGTTTCGCCGAAAACGGTCATCATGTACGCGGCGTGGAAGTGCCCGTCGGGGTAAGGGAGGCGGCGGGCATCGCCGCCGGTAGCGTTGATGTTGCTGACCCCCGCAGCGTTGGCTCTTTCCAACGTGTGGTCGAGCATGACCTGCTGGATGTCGAAGATCTCACGCCGGCCGCGTCGCGACGCGCCGGGCAACGGGCAGCGAGAACAGCCCGGTGCCGGGCCCGATCTCAAGGATCCGTTCTCCGGGCTGGGGTGCTAAAGGGCCAGCACCCCCGCACGCGAGTCAGGCGGGGAAGCTCCTTATCGAGCATCCACCGCTGGGCGTAGGGGAACGGCGTCGTGTATCGCCGGTACCACGCTCCCCCGGCGATACCGGCAATACCATGCCTCCGGCCATGGCCGTGAGCTGCCCTCCCCTCCCACGCCGCATCAGACGGTTTCCCCCCCGGCGGCTTTTGGAGGCGGTCAAAACCGCTCCATCAGGCCACTGCGAAGCGGGCGAAGTACGTGATGCCTCGGCCGACGTGACGCTCGTAACGAAAACCCGCGCGGTGAGCGCGGCCTCGCAAAGCGGGGAGCCGGACGCCGTGCAGGTCGATGACAAGCTCACCGACGACCAGTCGACCGCGCGGCTTGAGCACGCGATGTAGCTCACGTAGGGCAGCGTCCTGGTCTGGGATCTCACCCAGAGCAGTGACTATGAATGCCCCGTCAAAGACAGCGTCGGGGAACGGAAGTCGCTGCGCGTCACCCTGGGTGATGCTCAGGTTGCTGACCCCGTTGGCTTGCGCGCGACGCAGCGTCTCCTCGAGCATGTCGGACTGAAGGTCGAGGACTTCCAGTCCGCCGCTCGGGGCCAGCCAGCGGGCCGCGGGCAGCGAATAGAGCCCGACTCCGGGCCCGATCTCAAGCATGCGTTCGCCGGGCGCGGGCTCCAGCAGCGATCGCAGGCGCTCGCTTGCCAGCCCGGGCGTCTCGACACTGATCCAACGGCGCAACCGAAATGGAAACGGGGTCGTGTAGCTCCGCCACGTGCGCAGCCCGATCGCCACGCCGCTGGCCCCGAGCGCGATCCGCGTGGCGCGTTGCACTAGCCCCGGCGCGGCGCGGCGGGGAAAGGCCGATGAGGTACCACGCTAGCCACCCTAGTGACTGAAACCCCGAGATTCGGTTAGGACTCAATGAGCCTCTCGTTTGCCAGCCGGCTTATCGATCGAGCGTCTCGCTGGTGAGGCGAACCCGCGGACGCACGGGCGACGCCAAATAGGCGGGCTGCGGTCAAACGTCGCTGGGCCGACGACCAGCGCCGGCCACGGACGCCGGGGCCATGCAGGGTGCGTGCTGATCGATGATGGCCAACGCACATCGCACCCGTAACCACGACCGCGGTGAGGGTTAGCTGCCAGGGTGCTCCGTAGGGCGCAAAAACGGTCGGCGCGATCCTGGTCTCCGTGTCGCTCCGGCGCCACGGTGCTGGTGGCGACCGGGCGAGGCCCACCACCTCCGATCCGCTACTACCTGTCGCTCGGAGATTCGCTGGCTAACGGCACCCAGCCCGACGCAGCCGGCCACGATCATCCGACCACGCAGGGTATGTCGATTTGGTCGGCGACCATGTGCGGCGGTTTGCGCCTGGCCTGCGCCGAGTGAAACTCGGCGGAGGCGGAAGCTCATCGCGCCTGATCGCGGGCCGGCCGTTCTCACCTGAGTCTGGCCTCGGCTCGCAACTGCGCCAGGCCCAAGCCTTCCTAGATGCCCACCGCTCACAGACGGTTCTCGTGACCGTCACCATCGGTGATAACGACGTCGAGCGTTGCATCAGCGCACACCGAGTCGACTACCCGTGCGTCAAGCAGGGTATGTCCACGATTGCGCGCAACCTTGTGGAGATCGGCAATCAGTTGCGGGCGTCCGCGGGTCCGCGAATCACCATCGTTGGGGTCGCGAGCTACGACCAGTTCTGGGCTTTCTGGCTACACGGGGGCCATGGAAGACAGATCGCACAAGCGCAGCCGGCGTTGTCACCCAAGTCACCCAGCCCGAGGACGCCGCATGGCGACAGACCGGCGTGTTCGTCGCCGATTCCGCACCCGCGTTTCGCGCTGTCGATCAACACAGGATCGCTCTCGCCGGCTATGGACGGGTGCCTCGCGCAGTCGAGCGGGTCTGCCATCTCACGTGGGCATGCAGCAGTGCTCCTATCAACTTCAACGACCACGCCAATCAGCGCGGATACCGTGTGATCGCCAGCAGTGTGATCGGTGTGATTCGCCGCACCGCCTTCGGTGCGTGACCGTGAACGCTCTCTGAGTGCCCACCGCCAACGCAGGAGCCAATGCGGCCGGCCGCCCCCGCATGGCCGTGCGCGCGCTTAAGTGTGACTGGTCGTTGTGTTTTTGAAGTTAAGGCTGTCCGGGTGGTGGATTTACCCGGTTATGCTCGTCGGGGCGCGACCGGAGCCACGGGGCCCCTGCCCTGCGGTTCGTTTGACACCGGTCGCGCCCATCACCTGTCAGCCGCTGGCCATGCCACTTGCCGAGCACGTTCCATCGGCCCTGTTGCCGCCGCTACCTCATGTCAACCTCCGAGGATGGGGACCGACGCGCTCCGAGGCTGTGGCGCGCGATCGAAGCTCACGCGGTCGGCTTTGAGCTTGAGTGGACACGACAGCCACGGCCGCCGGCACGCAACTGCGCTGGTAAGGGTGGGTCTAGTGTGAGAAGCTCCGGGACCGTGACAGCCTGCAGGTGGCGGCGGCGCAGGGTGGGAAGGATCCTTCGTCGTAACGCAACAATCGTCTGGCCGCGGTTTTCGTGCATGAGGATGATGGACCCTGGCTGTAACCCGGCGATGACGTTGGTGGCGATACGGTTCTTCTCGGCGCCCAAGGCGTCGGCGCTGTCGACATTCCAGAGCACTTCGATCATGCCCCGGTGTTGTGCCTGGCGGTCGATCGCTGAGCTGCGAGCACCGAACGGTGGGCGAAACAGCTCGGGTCGCTGGCCGGTGAGCGCCGTGATCTCATCTTGGGTGCGGGCCAGCTCGCCCGTCACGCTCGCGGCCGGTAACGCCGGTAGATAAGGGTGCGTGTAGGTGTGGTCGCCCAGTGCACCCAACGTGAGTTCTCGGACAAGCAGATCGCGGTGATGGGCCAGGTTGCGACCCACGAGGAAGAAGGTCGCGCGAACGTGAGCTGCGCGTAGCTCCTCCAGCGCAAGGTGAGTGTACGGGCCGGGGCCGTCATCGAAGGTCAGGGCAACGTAGCGCCCTCGGTGACCGCCGCAATAGACCGGTCGCCCCATCGCCATGAGCTGTTGCTCGGCCTGTCCCGGGGCTTTGAGACTGGTCAGGCTTCCCAGTCCACGCTTCGCGCTACCCGGCGACACGCGCCCCACGTGGTTTCGCCCAGACCGGGTAGGCGTGTGCCCCCCGCCACCGACGAAAGCAATCAACACGCCGATCACGACTGAAACCCCGAGGCTGATGTGCCCCAGGCGCCGGCGGCCCACGCGGCGGCGGCGCGCCTGGGCACGACGGGCCGCCAGAGTCTCGGGGTCATATGCAGCCAAAACTAGCGGCGCCCGATGACCCTCAACGCGGCCTCATCGCCGGAGCCCCGTTGAGCAGAGGGCTTGGTCTCTGACCGGGCGCAGATCTCTTCCAGCCCGACCCGCGAGATCTATCTGTAGGTGCTCGGCTCCGAAAGACTGGAGGTCGTCGAAGGTCACCGTGCGGCCTGCTGGGCGGATGCGACCAGGGCCAGTGCGGCGTAGTCGTCAGTCGGCTCTGAGCTGGCCGCGACGGTCACGTCGTCGCGATAGTGAAGTCCGCGTCCGTCGTAGTCGCCGAGGCCGCGCACGATGCAGCGGCGGTAGCCGTCGGGCGCTCCACGGTTTCGGATGCCGGCGGCGCTGGTCGGGCCGTCAACGGTGGCTCCGAAGAGGAGGGCGCCGTGACCCGTGAGCGATCCACTGAGGTTCGCGACCTGGTGGGAGGGGCAGCGCGGGAACAGCGTGCCGGCCCCGACCACGAAGGACGACCCCCAAGGGTTTGCCCCCAGGACCCAGCCGAGCTGCTGGCGTGCGAGACGCTCGTAGCTTTGCCTCCCGTGGAGCGTGTCATAGAGCCGAGCTGCGATGGCGTTGCCCAACGCATGGGGCACGGTGTCCAGGTTGCCTGAGACGTTGGCCAATCCAAACGGGTCTCTCGCCGAGCGGCGCACGGCGAGCCTCAACTGGGCTCGCAGGTCTGCCTCCAGCGCGGCTGGCGATGTATTGACATCGATGGTGGGGTCGCTGCGCTCGAGCTGTTGCACGACGGGGCTGGTGAGAATCCCGTGGAGTTCGAAGTGGGCCAACGCGGAGATGTCATAGAGGTTGAGCGAATCGGTGCCGTTGAATGGGCTGGCCATGTACGCGTCAGCCCAGTGTGCGGCCGCGTTGAGGTAGTAGCGTGCGTCGGGATGGGGTAGGTCGGGGCCGTTTAGCAGCCGGGTGGCGCGGAAGAGCTCCGCAGCCGCGAGCTCGAGGTCATCACGCCATTCGTGCTCGTCGTAGTAGCTGTGAGGACTGGTGGTCAGCAGCTGGCCGGGCCGGGTGTTGGCTCGATCAAAGAGGGTCTGGCCGGCGAGCAGGCAGCGGCGCGCGTAGTCGGCGTCGACGGCGGCTTGCACCTGGGCGCACAGCGCGAAGGCGGCGGCCGTGCGGCCAGCCAGGTTGGGGCTGATCGGGGCACCGGGGGCATTGGCTGCAAAGACCGGCCGGTGGGATAGGAAGTACGCCCTCGAACCGGCGTGAGTCGCGATCCGGTCGTCGGTCTGAGGCAGGCGCCAGAGGTCGTGGTCGCCGAGGATCGAGCGCTTGTCGCCATCGCCCAGACCGACTTGGTAATAGAGCACGCCGCGTTTGGGATCCCACATCTTCAACAGCCAGTCGGTGCCGAAGCGCGCCTGCGCTCGCAGCCCGGCGGGGTCCGGAACGCCCGAGGGATATTCGCGCAGGGCGAAGAGCAGCATGACCTCGTTGAAGCTGGCGGTCTCGACGAACTTGAGATAGTCGCCGGCGTCGAAGAGCCCGCCGGCGACGTCGACGGTGCCGCCGAGCCGGGAGAGCCGGCCGATCAGCCGGTCGCGGCGATAGCGCGGCGGAGAATAGGTCGCAGCGGCGACGTCGCGGAGGTGCGACGCCCGTCGCCGAAGGGCGCCGCCGCTGACGTCGGGCCCGTCGCGCTGGGCCTGGAAGTAGCGCAGCGCGTTGGCCGCCAGCGGCCGGTATGCACTGCCCGAAACGATGGCAAAGGGCCGGGAACGCCCGGTTCCGGCCCGGATGCTGTAGCGACCGGGACGATCGAGGCGGGAGAGGTCGATGCCGTACACATGCGGCCAACGCCGGCTCCAGGCGCCGCGTGACCGGCCCACGCGCCCGCGCAGAGCCGGCCTTCCGCGCCCGTCGAACACGGTGAAGTTGGCACCGTTCACCTTCCCCGATGCCATCAGCAGCGCCTCCTTCGCGCCGTGGACCGGATAGCCCACCTGGTTTACCCGGACGAGGGTCCGGGCCGAGCTGGTGCCCGCATCCCCGCAGCCGCCGACGGCGAGCAGCACAACGA